>NZ_CP013002.1:3212158-3538181 GCF_001414055.1 Caulobacter henricii
ATCAGCCGGCAGGCATGGGCCAGGGCCTGGGTATGATCCAGGAACCGCCCGCCGTCCGAAAAGCTGTCGGGCGTGACATTGACGATGCCCATGAGGCGGGGCCTGGCAGGTCTGAAGGTCATGAGCAGTGTTCTAGGCCCTGGAGGTGGCAAAGAAAAAGCCGGCCCCGCAAAGGACCGGCTTTTCCGAGTTCAGAGGCTTCAGTCCCTAGACCGTCACGCCGGCCGGCGAGATCGGCACGGAGGAGACCGGAGCGGCCGGTTTCTTTTCGTCCTCGTCCTGGCGGGTGGGCTGGACACCCTTCATGACGCCGATGATCTCGTCGCCGCTCAGGGTCTCGAACTCCAGCAGGGCCTTGGCCACCGCGTGCAGGTTGTCGAGCTCCTCGGACAGGATCCGGCGGGCCTCGTCCTCGCCGCCCTTGACCAGGCGACGGACCTCGGAGTCGATCTTGATCATGGTCTCGGGCGAGACGTTCTGGGTCCGGGCGACCGAATGGCCCAGGAACACCTCGTCCTGGTTGTCGCCATAGGCCACGGTGCCCAGCTCGTCGGAGAAGCCCCAGCGGGTGACCATGTTGCGGGCCAGGCCGGTGGCGGCGCTGATGTCGCTGGAGGCACCCGAGGTGATCTTCTCCTTGCCGAAGATCAGCTCCTCGGCGACCCGGCCGGCCATCATGATGGCCAGACGCGAGGTCATCATGTCGAAGCTCATCGAATAGCGGTCGCCCTCGGGGAGCTGCATGACCATGCCCAGGGCCCGGCCGCGCGGCACGATGGTGGCCTTGTGGACCGGATCGGCGACGGGAACGCGCAGGGCCACCAGGGCGTGGCCGCCCTCGTGATAGGCCGTCAGCTTCTTTTCGTCCTCGCTCATGGCCATCGAGCGGCGCTCGGCGCCCATCATGACCTTGTCCTTGGCGTATTCGAAGTCGTGCATGGTGACCATGCGACGGTTCTTGCGCGCCGCCGTCAGGGCCGCCTCATTGACCAGATTGGCCAGATCCGCGCCCGAGAAGCCGGGGGTGCCGCGCGCCAGGGTGCGGACATCGACATCGGCAGCCAGGGGGATGTTCTTCATGTGGACGCGGATGATCTTCTCGCGGCCGGCCACATCGGGGTTGGGCACCACGACCTGACGGTCGAAACGGCCGGGACGCAGCAGGGCCGGGTCCAGGACGTCGGGACGGTTGGTCGCCGCGATCAGGATGATGCCTTCATTGGCCTCGAAACCGTCCATCTCGACCAGCAGCTGGTTGAGGGTCTGTTCGCGCTCGTCATTGCCACCGCCGAGGCCGGCACCGCGATGGCGACCGACCGCGTCGATTTCATCGATGAAGATGATGCACGGCGCGTTCTTCTTGGCCTGTTCGAACATGTCGCGGACGCGGCTGGCGCCGACGCCGACGAACATTTCCACGAAGTCGGAACCCGAGATGGTGAAGAACGGCACGCCCGCCTCACCGGCGACGGCACGGGCGATCAGGGTCTTGCCGGTGCCCGGAGGGCCAATCAGCAGGGCGCCCTTGGGAATCTTGCCGCCCAGGCGCTGGAACTTGGCCGGGTCCTTCAGGAAGTCGACGATCTCGGTCAGCTCTTCCTTGGCCTCGTCAACACCCGCCACATCGTCAAACACAACGCGGTTCTTGTTTTCGGTCAGCAGGCGGGCCTTGGACTTGCCGAAGCCCATGGCACCCTTGGCCCCGCCCTGCATCTGGCGCATGAAAAACACCCAGACGCCGATGATCAGGATGATCGGCAGCAGGTTCACCAGGATGGCGAACAGGCTGATGCCGCCGCCCTTGAACTTGACGTCCGCGCCCCTCGCCACCAGTCGATTGACCAGCTCGTCGGAATTGTTCGGCGCATTGACGGTCAGCACCTTGCCCGAGCTGTCCTTGGCCTGGACGATCTGACCGGCGATGTCGGCCGACTTGATCTCGCCGGCGTCCACCTTGCGCAGAAGCTGCGAATAGCTGATCTCACCGCCGGCCTGGCTATGCGAGGTCTGGTTCACGACAAACATGCCGACCAGCACCGCCCCGATCACCAGCCAGATGGCTGCATTCCTGAAATTCATACGCGTCGTCTTCCCAAGGATAGCCTTCGACCTCCCAAGATAGGGGGTCGAAGGCGCTTCCGCCACGCGCGCTTTCTCAGGTCACGCATTCTTGGTCGATCAGGCCCGTCGCGGCCCTGAATCGATCCAGGACGAGCGCCCGAATTCGCACATCGGGATCGCCTGCAAAAGCCGGGCCGCCGAGGACGGGACAGGTGACCTCTCCAGACGGCAAAGCCAGTACCGGCAAGGCCGGGCGGGCTGCGGGGCTCACGCTGCGCAGGGCCTTGCGCTGGGGCTCAGGCAGGTCGGCGGCCAGGCCTTTCAGCGCCCGGACCGTCACGGGGCTCGTGCCGGCGACAATTTCGAAGCGTCCGTCCCAGACACCGGTCTGGCCCGCCGCCAGGGCGAGATCGCCCAGACCGCCCCGTTTTGATTCGCCCGCGTCACGTAAAAACCGCACCGAGTCCGCCTCGGCCTCGATCCTGGCCCCGGCCAGGGTGGCGGTGAAGGCCTCGCCGGACCGCAGCCGCGCGACCAGGCGCTGCAAGCGCTCGCCGCGCGGCGGACGCTCGGTTCCGGCAGCGCACAGGCAGGCGGCGGCGACATGGGCGGCCGCGGCGTCCCGGGGCAAGGTAAGGCCGCCAAGGGGGTCTCCCTCGAAGTGTGGCTTCGCGGGTTCGGGCGGTGCGGTGGCAGGTATGGCCGCAGGGGCCAAGGCGCGCCGGGCCCGCGCCCGGGTCGAGCCCGGATCCTCATTGGCGGGATCGTCCAGCCAGGTCTGCCCCCGCTCCGTCAGCCAGGCGCGAAGCCCGGCCCGCCTCTGGCCCAGCAGGGGCCGCAACAGAAAGACGTCCCGGCCCTGCGGCCAGACCGGCGATGGGGCCCAGATCCGGGGATCGCTAACGGTGGAGCCCTCGGCCCGCATGGCGGCGGCTTCCAGCCGGTCATCGGCGGTGTGCCCCAGCAGCAGCACCCGCGCCCCGGCCGCCCGCGCCGCCTCAGCCAGCAACGCATGACGCGCCCGGCGCGCGGCGGCGGAGAGGCCCGTCGCCGGCTTGGGTCCTGTCCAGGCCAGGGCGAGGGATCGGGCACCCAAAGCGGCCGCCTTGCGGACCGCCTCCTGGGTCCAGAGGGCGCTGTCGGGCTGCAGCTGATGGTCGACGGTCAGGCTCAGCACCGGTCGCCCGTGCCGGCGCGCCCACTCGAGGGTCAGGATCAGCAGTGCCAGGGAATCGCCGCCGCCCGAAAAGCCGACGGCGAGGGGCGCGGCACTGTCAGGGTCCAGCCGCCGGTCGAGGGCGGCCGAGACCTCTGCTAGGCGCACTTGGCCGCGACACGGGTCGAGGCCGCCCGCGAGACGACCGCCGGCGGGGCCTTGGGATAGCGCTTGGCCAGCTCGTCCAGCGTCTTGCAGGCGTCAGCGGGCTTCTTCAGCGCCACCAGGGCGCGGGACAGCTTCAGGGTCGCGTCGGGGGCCCAGGCGGTCTGGGGCCAGCCGCGGACCGCGCCGAGATAGGATCCGGCGGCGTCGCCATAGGCTTCACGCACGAACAGGGTCTCGCCCAGCCAGTAGCGGGCCTCGGGCGTCCGGGGGGTGTCGGGATAGTTGGTCACAAAGGCCGCGAAGGCGGTTTCCGCGCTCGGATAGTCGCCATCCAGCAGGAACTGGCGGGCCTGCTTGAAGGCCAAGGCCGGATCGGCGGGCGGGGCCGGCGGGGGCGGAACCTCGGCGGTCTGGGCCACCTGTGCCGCCTGGGCGGCAGCGGCCTCCATCGCGGTCAGCCGGGCTTCCAGCGCCGCCAGTCGGGCCTCAAAGGCATCGCTGCGGGCCTTCTGCTCGGCCAGGGCCCGGCGGGTCTGGTCAAGATCGTGGGTCAGGGCCTCGTTCTGGCCGTTGGCGCGCTGCAGGGTCTGTTCGAGGTCACCGAGCCGCTCGCCCAGGCTCAGGATCTGGGCGTCGGTCTCGGCCGGCTGCACGACCACCGGCTTGCCGGTGTCGCGGCCCTGGAAGACGATCGAGCGCAGTTCCCGCACCACCTTCTCCATCCGCTCGACACGCTTGACCGAGCGGTCGTCCAGCGGATCGTCGGGCAGCGGGGTCTGGGCCAGGGCCGGGACGGCTGTCGTGGCCAGCAGGGCGGCCAGCAGAACGGATTTCAGCTTCATGTCGGCGATTATGCCCTGATTACGGACAAAAGTGGGGCGGCCTTCAAACAGTCATCCCCCGGTCGCGATACGATCCGGGGGACCCAAGCGGGCTAGGCGGCCCTTGCGGCTTGGGTCGCCCGGACAAGCCGGGCGATGACGGCCTGATGGGCTTAGCGCGCGCCGTCGGTGATGGCGGTGCGGGCGTTACGGTTCTTGGCCCAGGCCTCTTCGGAGGTGCCTGCGTCGATCGGGCGTTCCTTGCCGTAGGACAGGGTCTCGATGCGCGCGCCGGCCACGCCCTGGTTGACCAGGAAGTCACGGACGGCGTTGGCGCGGCGGGCACCGAGGGCCAGGTTGTACTCGCGGGTGCCGCGCTCGTCGGCATTGCCCTCGATGCGGATACGAACAGCGGGATAGCGGTTCAGCCACTGGGCCTGGGCGGCCAGGACCGGCTGGGCGTCGCTGCGGACGACATATTCGTCGGTGTCGAAATAGATGCGCTCACCGATATTGATCACGAAGTCCTGCACCGAGCCCGGCAGCGGGCCCTGGGGCACCGGCGAGGTCGGCGGGGTGTAGGGCTTGGTGGGGGCGGCAGGCTCGGTCGGCGCGACCGGGGCCGGGCCCACGGGCGTCGGGCGCGAGGCGCAGGCGGCGAGAGATGCGGCCGCCAAACCGATCAGCGCCAGTCTAGCGGCGCGCTTGGTGTCGAAGTTCATCCTGTTTCTCCTCAAAACCTCGGTTTGGACCCGTTGAATACCCGCCAAGCACCTCAGCGGGATCATGAAAACGCCTGACCAAGCCTCACAATGACGTCAGATGACCCTGTCGCGACCTGGATTCACTTGCAAGGCGAACCATCACAACAACGCCGCCAAACGGCCGGGGTTTCCCCCGGGCCAGCTTAGTCCAGCAGGGGCGACCAGGCCGGATCGGAGGCCTGGCCCTGATAGGCGGCCGGTCGCAGGATGCGACCGGTGATGTCGACGGTCCACAGGCGCGGCGTGCCGTTCTGGCTCTCGCGGAAATACATCAGCACCCGGCCGTTCGGCGCCCAGGTCGGGCCCTCGTCCAGATAGCTGGTGGTCAGCAGGCGCTCGTCGCTGCCGTCCGTGCGCATCACGCCGATATGGAACTGTCCGCCGGTCTGTTTGGTGAAGGCGATGAAATCGCCGCGCGGGCTCCAGACCGGGGTGGTGTAACGGCCGCCGCCATAGGAGATGCGGCGCACGCCGGATCCGTCGGCGTTCATCACATAGAGCTGGGCCTGGCCGCCGCGGTCGGAGTTGAACACGATCTTGCTCCCGTCGGGCGAGAACGACGGCGAGGTGTCGATGGACGGATCGGTAGTGATGCGGGTCGACTGGCGGCTGCGCAGGTCCAGCACATAGACATCACTGTTGCCGGCCTTTTCGACCGAGAAGGCCACCTTGGTGCCGTCCGGTGAGAAGCGCGGCGCAAACACCATGCCCGGGAACTTGCCGACCGTTTCCTGGCGGCTGGTTTCGAGATTGAGCAGATAGATCGACGAGCCCGTCGGCCGCAGGGCCATATAGGTCAGCTCCTGGCTGGTGGCCGAGAAGCGCGGGGTCATGACGATATAGGAGCCGTCGGTCAGGAACTGCGGATTGGCGCCGTCCTGGTCCATGATCGCCAGGCGCTTGACCCGGGCCATCTTCGGACCGCTCTCGGCCACGAAGGCGACGCGGGTGTCGAAATAGCCTTTCTCGCCCGTCAGGCGCTCATAGACGGCGTCGCTGATCTTGTGGGCCACGCGGCGCCAGTTGTCCGGCGTCGAGGAGAACTGCAGGCCCAGCAGCTGCTGCTGGCTGAACACGTCCCACAGGCGGAAATCGACCCGCAGGCCGCCGTCGGCCCCGACCGTCACCTGGCCGTTGATCAGGGCCTGGGCCCCGGTCGCCTGCCAGTCCGGAAAGCGCGGCTGGACGTTCACATCGGCCAGCTTGTCGGGCACCGCCGTGACGTTCAGCGGCTGGAACAGGCCGGACCGCTCAAGATTGCCGGTGATGACCTGGGCGATCTCGGCCCCGCGCGGGGTTCCGGAAAAGGCCGGCACCGCGATCGGCAGGGGCTTGACCGCCCCGGCATTGATGTCGACCTCGATCTGGGCGGCGGCCGGCAGGGCCATGCCGCCCCCGACCAGGGCGGCGACCATCAGAATCAGGGCTTTCAGGCGCATCACATTCCCTCTGGGCGTCATCATCGCGAGCAAGCCTGTTTTGCGTTGAAGTTCAGGGCGATTTTCTGACCGTAGAGATCAGACGGCAGATAGGCGAACGGCGAAGCCTGCAGCAGGGCCCGCACCGCGCGGTCTGAAGCGGCCTTGACCACCGGATCGGACGAGCTGGTGCCCGGCGTTTCCGGCTGACCCACGACCCGGCCGCCGGGGCCGATCACAAAGACCACCCGCACGCTGACATTGGCTCCGCCTTCGACCTCGCAGTTGGGATTCCAGCGATCCTGCACCTCGCCCTGCAGTCGGCCCAGGGCCGCGGCGGACAGGCCGGTGGCGGCACCGAGCGCGGGGCGGGCCGACACCGAGGTCTCCGCGCGGCTGGGCCCCTTGGGTGCCGGTGCCGCAGACTTGGCGGTCGAGGCCTTGGTCTTGGACAGCGAGGCCTCCATAGAGGCGAAGAAGTCGTCCTTGGGCTTGGCCGGTTTCGGGGTCTTGCTGGCTGTCGGGCTCGGCTTGGGCGCAGGCGTCGGCGCGGGGGCCGGGGCCGGAGGTTCCGGGGTCGCCTCGGGGGCCGGGGTTTCGGTCAGGGCCGTCTGGTCTTCGAGGGCCTCCTCGGCCGGCCGGACATTGGTCGGACCGGTAGTGACGATCGTGACCGGCACGCTTTCGCCCAGGGTGATCGGCACGGGCTTCTTCCACGGCAGGCCGATCAGAATGGCCGCCGCGACCAGGCCGTGCAGGGCCACCGACCCGATCAGGGCCGGGGAAAATCCGGTTTCCGCGCGCCGGGCCATCAGCAACCTATTGGGCCGGCCGCAGGTCGCCCGACCCTTCGGGCAGGGCATCGCGCGGAACGGCGCTCGGCGTCACATCGCCGGAGCCTGCACTGCCCGACGAGGGCCCGCCGGTCTCGGTGATCAGGTTGATCTTGGCGAAGCCGGCATTGGACAGGGCCGCCATGGTCTGGGCGACCACGGCATAGGTCGCCTTGCCGTCGGCCCGCACAAACAGCGGCTTGTCGTAGCCGTGGCCGGCGATGGCGGTAATGCGGGGGGCGAGGTTCTCGAAGGCAATTTCGGTCTCACCGACAAAGATCGCCCCATCGGCGCGGATCGAGACCGTGATCGGCTCCTGCTGGTTCTGCAGGGCGGCGGCTTCGGTCTTGGGCAGTTCCAGCGGCACGCCGGCCGTCAGCAGCGGGGCGCTGATCATGAAGATGATCAGCAGGACCAGCATCACGTCGACCAGCGGGGTGACATTGATCTCGGACAGGGCCCCGCGCGAGCGGCGGCCGCGTCGGCGACCGCGGCGACCGCCGGTGGCGAAAGCATCATTGGCGGACATCGACATGGGCTAGACCCGCTCGGCCAGGCGGCGCTGGATCGCGGTGGACAGGTCGTCGGCGAAGCCTTCCAGGCGGCCGGAATACTTGCCCGCGTCGGTCGAGAACTTGTTGTAGGCGATATAGGCCGGGATGGCGGCGACCAGGCCAATGGCGGTGGCGAACAGAGCCTCGGCGATCGAGGGGGCCACAACGGCCAGGGAGGTGTTCTTCGACAGGGCGATGCTCTGGAAGGCGTGCATGATGCCCCAGACCGTGCCGAACAGGCCGATGAACGGGCTGGCAGTCGCCACGATGGCCAGGCTGCCCAGGCCCTCTTCGACCTTGGCGCTCTCGCGGGCGATCATGGTGTCCATGATCCGGTCGATGCGCTGGATCAGGAAGGCACTCTGGCTCTCGCTGATCGCGCCGCGCGCCTTGGCGTCACGCCATTCCTTGAGCGCTGCCTGCAGCATTCGCGGCAGGGCGTGGCGCGGATTGGCCCCGGCCTCACCGGCCACGTCTTCCAGGGAACGTCCCGCACCGACCTGGCTTTCGAAGCGGTCGGCGGCCCTGTTGAGCGCCGCAAAGCGGAACAGCTTGTCCAGAATCACCGCCCAGGACCCCAGCGAGGCCAGGATCAGACCGATCATCACCCCCTTCACGACCCAGTCGGCCTGCAGGAACAGGGCGACAAACGAGAAATTGGCGGGGGCGGCGGCGGCGGCGTCCATGCGGGAAATCCTGATCCGGTCGGGCGTCTGGCGGGAAACTAGCGTCTTACTGACATGAAGCGGCGCTTTGGTGAAACTATGACAATCACCGCGAGAGCCTGAAAGATCTGCTGCCTCAGTCCGGGCTCCCGGCTCCGGGCGCGAGCCAAGGGGCCATCTGGGCCAGCATCTGGGGCGTCGGCTTGCGGGGACGGCCATCCAGCGAGATGCAGACCGCCACCCCTGCCGACTGGCAGATCAGCTCGTCGCCGCGTGTGACCTTCTGGCTCACGAACAGGCGCGGGCCCTTGACGCTGTCAAAGGTGGTGCGGACCAGCAGGGCATCATCGATCCGGGCCGAACGCTTGAAGTCCAGCTCCATGCGGATGATCGCAAACGCCGTATCGGCCTCAGCCAGTTCGGTATGCGAGATCCCGATCAGCCGGAAGAAGTCGCTCCGCCCGCGCTCGAAATAGCGCAGGTAGTTGGCGTGATAGACGATGCCGGAGAAGTCGGTGTCCTCGTAATAGATCCGCACGGGCAGCTGATGCTCGCGGCCTTCGAAGACGCCGGCGGTAGGGTCAGGGGTGGTCATCTATGCTCGATCTCGCCCTCAGGTCGTCAGACTATAGGTCGGTCAGGCGGAGGCGATAACCCCAGCAGCGCAATCAGGGAACTCGCAAAAGACGTACAGCCTCATAACTCTATCTTGGATTGATCTTGGACTTTTTTACGCTCCATGATAGGGTGTTGGCATGAAGATCGAACCCGCCATCTTCGATGAAACAGACGATGCCGCAGAAGTCGCCGCCGACGCGCGCGCCGAAGCCGACGTCGCCGCGGGTCGCCTTGTCAGCCATGAAGCGGTGAGCCGCTGGCTGAAGTCGTGGTCCGATGGCGCACCTACGCCCGCGCCTAAATCTGGCGACTAGTGCGGCGGATTGTCTGGACGGTGGAAGCCGTGTCCAACCTCGAAAGCATTTTCGCATACGTGTCAGCGTTCAACGCATCTGCGGCTGTTCGTCTGGCGCGACGCCTGCAATCGGCGGCTGACAGCTTGGCGACCCATCCCGATCGTGGGCGGGAAACGCGCTCTGGACTGCGAGAACTCACGATCATCCATCCCTACCTCATCCGCTACCGGGTCAGGGACGACGCGATTCTGATCCTGCGAATTCGTCACGGCGCGCAAGACGCTGAGACCTGAGGCCAGAGGACTGGATCACGGCCCAGGCTCATCCTCTTTGGAGGGTTCGGCCAGCACCAGACCCAGGGACAGACCCCAGGCCAGAACCGGCCCGGCCCCATAGCCCAGCACAGGCGCGGGATAGTTGCCAAACAGATTGCCGGCGATCCAGCCCGTCCAGAGGGCCGCCAGGGCCAGGGCTTCGGCGCGGCGTTCGGATCGGCTGAAGGCGACCAGCAGGAACGGCGCGGGCAGGCTGAACATCAGGATCGCGACCAGGGCACCGGTCACCGGGCTGGCCTCAAAGCCGGCGCGGATCAGGCCCTCGACATAGGGCACGGCCGGCAGGGTGTCTGGCTCGGTCCAGGCGGCATAGGCGAACACGGCGGCGACCACGACCACGGCCCAGGGGACCATCTGGCGCGGACGCCGGACCAGGGTCGCCGCGCCGAGGGCCAGGGCCCAGGCCAGGGACGAGGCCGCGTCGTGCTGGTAGAGCAGCGCAAAGCTCAGGGCGGCGGCCAGGGGCGCGACGCGGCGGTCCTCAAAACCGCGCGCGAAGGCCCAGGCCGCCACGGGCAGGGCCAGGGAGGCGGTGTGCAGCTGCACCGGCCCCAGGGCCAGCCAGCGCCGGGCGCCCTCCAGGGTGACGCCGGACATCAGGGTCCAGACCAGGGCCAGGGCACAGGCTGCCACCAGAAGCCAGTAGCGCCAGCCCGCCTTGCGCCAGAAGCGTGTGACGACCACGGCCAGTCCCAGGGCGACGACAGCGGCCAGGGTCTGCATGAGCAGCGCATTGCGGCCGGCACCTGCTGCCGCGATCGCCATCAGGGACACGCCAAGACAGGCTACTGCCTGGATCGCCGCCAGGAACCTTATGGCCTTCACGCCCTACTCCTCGCCAAACAGCCCCGCCTGGCCCGGAGCCGGCGGGGGAGCCTTCAGCCCCAGATGGAGATAGGCCTTGCCGCAGGCCACCCGGCCGCGCGGGGTGCGCTGGATAAAGCCCTGCTGCATCAGATAGGGCTCGATGACGTCCTCCACCGCGTCACGGGCTTCGGCAATGGCATAGGCAATGGTCTCGACCCCGGCCGGGCCACCGCCATAGTGCTCGATCAGGGCGCGCAGATAGCGGCGGTCGAGGCTGTCGAGGCCGACCTCGTCGACTTCCAGCCGCGCCAGGGCCATGCCGGCCGCCTTACGGTCGATGACGGTCGCGCCGTCGGCCTCGGCAAAGTCACGGACCCGGCGCAGCAGGCGGCCGGCCACCCGCGGCGTGCCGCGGGCCCGGGCGGCAATCTCGGCGGCACCGTCTTCCGACAGCGGCGCGCCCATCTTGCGGGCCGCGCCCAGCAGAACGTGTTTCAGCTCGGCGTGGGTATAGAATTCCAGCCGGATCGGGATGCCGAAACGGTCGCGAAGCGGCGTCGCCAGCATGCCCGCCCGGGTCGTGGCCGCCACCAGGGTGAAAGGCGCCAGATCGATGCGGATCGACCGGGCTGAAGGCCCCTCGCCGATCACCAGGTCCAGCACATGGTCCTCCATGGCCGGATAGAGGATCTCCTCGACGTTCGACGACAGGCGGTGGATCTCGTCGATGAACAGGACGTCGTTGGCTTCCAGATTGGTCAGGATCGCCGCCAGGTCGCCAGGCTTGTTGAGGACCGGGCCCGATGTGGCGCGAAAATTGACCCCCAGTTCGCGAGCGACGATCTGGGCCAGGGTGGTCTTGCCGAGGCCCGGCGGGCCGAACAGCAGCACATGGTCCAGGGCCTCGCCCCGGCCCTTGGCGGCCTCGATGAAGATCCGCAGATTGCCCTTGGCCTGCTCCTGACCGACGAACTCGGCCAGGGTCTGGGGCCGCAGCGCCTTGTCGGCCGCAAACGGCGTCGCTTCGTGCGGCTCGGCTTCGCCGGAGATGATGCGGGTCACGCCTTCACCCCACCTTCGCGCTTCGCGCTCATCGGCCCAGCTCCTGCAGCCCGGCCTTGATCAGCTGCTGCACCGTGGCCTCTTCGCCCAGCCTGGCCGCTGCGGCCTCGACCACGCGGCGGGCATTCACCTCGGCCACGCCCAGACCCATCAGGGCCGCGACCGCGTCGCCGGTGGGGGCGGGTTTGGCCTTGACGGGCGCGGAGGCTGAGGCCGGCGCGGTCATCAGGACCGGACCGTCGGTAATCGGCTTGTCCTTCAGCTCGGTGACGATCCGCAGGGCCAGCTTGGGGCCGACGCCCGAGGCGCGACCGACGGCGGCCTTGTCGTCGCGCGCCACGGCGCTGGCCAGTTCGGCCGGCGACAGGACGTCGAGCACCGCCATGGCGGCCTTGGGTCCGACGCCCTGGATGGCCTGCAGCAGCACAAAGGCCCGGCGATCCTCGCGGGTGCCGAAGCCATAGAGCCGCAGGCCGGCGCTCTCGCTCCACTGGCTCTCGATATGCAGCAGGGTCTCCTCGCCCAGGGCCGGCAGGCGCGACAGGGTGCGCGAGCCGCAGCGCACGACATAGCCGACGCCCATGACGTCGATCAGGGCCTCTTCCTCGCCGACCTCGGCGACAGCCCCGCGCAGTCTTCCAATCATAGCTTTTTGCCGATCATGCGACCCTCCGGTTGGCGACGCGCAGATTGGCGTGGGTGATGGCGACGGCCAGGGCATCGGCGCAGTCGGCCGTGGTCTTGCCGGCCGTCGGCAGCAGGCGGGCGATCATGAAGCCGATCTGGGCCTTGTCGGCCGCCCCGGTGCCGACCACCGCCTTCTTGACCAGGCGGGTGGAGTATTCAGCGACCGGCAGGCCGGCCCGGGCCGGGGCGATCAGAGCCGCGGCGCGGGCATGGCCCAGTTTCAGCGTCGACTGGGCATTGGTGTTGAGAAACACCTCCTCAACCGCCGCTTCGTCGGGGCGATGGGCCTCGATCACCGCGCTGATGCCCTCGAACAGATGCAACAGACGCTGGGCGAAGTCGGCCTTCTCGTCGGGCACGATCACCCCGTGGGCGACATGGCTCATACGCGAGCCCTCGACGGTGACCACGCCCCAGCCGGTGCGGCGCAGGCCGGGGTCGAGCCCCAGGATCCGGATCGGGATGCGATTCATGTTCATCATGTGTTCTCGCAACATCGCCTGTTCCGCCTCCGAGGAAAAGCCCCTCTATTGCTAACGCGCCCTTAACGGCGGCCCTTGCGCGCGAGCCCGGCGCGGGCTCTGTTTGGCAAAAGCGCTTTGGGAGATGAGTTGATGCGTCTGGCAGGATGGATGACGACGGCGGCCATGCTGGCTCTGCCTGTGATGGCGAGCGCGCAAACGACCCCCGCTCCGGCGGCACCCCGCCCCGACCAGCTGGCCTTCCGGGCGCTTTACAAGGAACTGGTCGAGATCAACACCACCCTGTCGGTCGGCAGTTGCACCGCCGCCGCCGAAGCCATGGGCGCGCGCCTGAAGGCCGCCGGCTATCCCGACAGCGACGTCCAGGTGGTGGTCCATCCGAAATATCCTCGCGAGGGCTCGCTGGTCGCAGTGCTGAAGGGGTCCGATCCCAAGGCCAAGGCCATCCTGCTCCTGGCCCATATCGACGTGGTCGAGGCCAATCGCGCCGACTGGACCCGCGACCCGTTCGTGCTGGTCGAGGAGAACGGCTATTTTTACGGGCGCGGCACCTCCGACGACAAGGCCCAGGCCGCCATCTGGGCCGACAGCCTGGTTCGCCTCAAGCAGTCGGGCTTCAAGCCCAAGCGCGACATCAAGATGGCCCTGACCTGCGGCGAGGAAAGCGAGGGCTATAACGGCATCGAGGACCTGCTGAAGACCCACCGCCCGCTGGTCGACGCCGAGTTCGCCCTCAACGAAGGCGCCGACGGCCTGCTGGACGAGCAGGGCCGGGAAGTGGTGCTCGAGGTCCAGGCCGGCGAAAAGGTCTACCAGGACTTCACCCTGACCGTGACCAATCCGGGCGGCCATTCCAGCCGGCCCCATGGCGCCAATGCCATCTATCAGCTGTCGGCGGCCCTGGACCGGATCGGTGCCTACCAGTTCCCGCCCCGCTTCATCGATGCGACCCGGGGCTATTTCACCCAAATGCAGCCGCGGGTTCCCGCCGATCAGGCGGCGGCCATGAAGGCTCTGGTGGCCAATATCGAGGATCCGGCCGCCCTGAAGGTGATCACCGCCGATCCGATGTGGAATTCGATGCTGCGCACGACCTGCGTGGCGACCCTGGTCAGCGCCGGCCATGCGCCCAATGCCCTGCCGCAGCGCGCCACCGCCAACGTCAATTGCCGCATCCTGCCCGGCACGCCGGTCGAGGAGGTCAAGGCCAAGCTGGCGGAACTGTCAGCTGATCCGGCCGTCGCGGTCACCCTGGCCCACCCGTCCAAGGCCGCCTCGCCGCCGCCGGCCCTGACCCCGGCCATCATGGGTCCGATCACCAAACAGGCCGCCAAACAGTGGCCCGGCGTGCCGATCGTGCCGATCCTGCTGACCGGGGCCACCGACGGGGTGCACACCAATGCCGCCGGCATTCCGACCTATGGCGTTACCGGCCTGTTCGGCGGCTCGGACGGCGACGGCATTCACGGCCTGAACGAGCGGATGCGGGTCAAGTCGCTATATGACGGCCGCGACTTCCTGTTCGGCCTGATCAAGGACTATGCGGGCGGTAAGTAGCCGCTCCGGAACAAAGCCCTCTCCCCTTGCGGGAGAGGGTGGCCCGCGGCAGCGGGTCGGGTGAGGGGTCGCACCGCCCGTTCGGCCGGGTCTTTCAACCCGTCATCCGGCGCTTCGCGCCACCTTCTCCCGCCAGGGGATAAGGATCAGACCGCCGCCTTCGCCCCGAACAGCGTCGCCACAATCAGCGCCTCGACCGCCTCGGCATCGACAGCCACGCAGATCTCGGCATTGGGCTCGCCATCGATCAGGTCGATCCGGCCCTGACGCATGCCGTCGACCGAGACCCGCAGCCGGGCCGGTTCGAAGGTGAAGGCCTCGGGCGCGATCAGGCTGGCGGCGGCCACCGCATCATGCGGATGGCAGGCCCCTTCCGTCCCCCAGGCCTGGGCGTGGAAGTCGAGATAGGCCCCGGCCGCCCGCAGCAGACGCGCCGACAGCGGCGATCCGCAAGCGGCAGAGCCTGCCTCCAGCGCCGCCCGGCTCAGGGTGATGCGGCTTGAAACATCCATCGGCATCAGACGCGGGCGAACCCCGGCCTCCAGCACCCGCTGCAGGGCCTCAGGATCGCTCCAGCTGTTGAAATCGGCCCCGCCGGCGGCCTTGCCCTCGACGGCAAAGGCCCCGGCCATGACCGTGGGTCGCCAGTCGCGAAAGGCGATGGGATCGTCCAGCAGGCCCTGGGCGAGATTGGTCAGGGGCCCCAGGAACAGGCCGGTGATCCGGCGGCGGGCCACGAAGGCCAGCAGGCTGACCCCATGGCCGCGATCCAGTTCCGGCAGTTTCCAGCGCTGCGAGAACCCGGCCCCGTTCAGGCCGTCGGCCCCATGGGCCGGCCGCATGCGCTCGACCCGGCGCTTGGCCAGGCCCGACCCGGCCCCGATATAGACCTCGGCCCCGCAGCCGGCGAGGCGCAGCACGCCCCGGGCATTGGCGGCGGCCTGGTCGACATAGGTATTGCCGAATACCGCCGAGACCGAGCCCACCTCGATCACGTCGCGGGCCCGGGCCAGCATGGCCAGGGCCAGGGCATCGTCCACGCCGCAGTCGGTGTCGATATGAACGCGCAGGGTCATGCGTTCACTGTAGCCGAGCGGATGTGACCGCGAGAAGACGGTAAAGGTTTGACGCTCCGGCCGCCGGACGCTTTGCTGGCCCCATGAGCGCGCCCGAAACCCAGCTGGCCGGCTTCATCGCCCGCTTCACACCCGACATCGCGGCCTGTGGAACCGAGGTCCTGGCCAGGCTGGCGGCGCGCATTCCCGAGGCCGAGCGCCTCGTCTACGACAATTACAACGCCCTGGCCGTGGGCTTTGGTCCCGACGAACGGGCCTCGACCGTGATCCTGTCCGTCGCCTTCTATCCGCGATGGGTCAGCCTGTTCTTCATGCAGGGTGCCGGACTGGACGACCCGCACGGCATACTGAAAGGCCAGGGCTCGACCGTACGGCACGTCGTCCTGACCCAGGCCGGGGACCTGGACCGCCCCGAAATCTCGACGATGATCGACCAGGCCCTGGTCAAGGCGAAAAAGCCGCTCCCGGTCGATGGCCAGGGGCGGCTTCTGATCAAGTCGGTCTCGGCCAGGCAGCGTCCCCGCCGGCCGGGCCCCGATATCGGCTAGCCCAGCTTGGCCAGGTCTTCGTCGCTGATCTCTTCGTTCGAATAGACGTTCTGGACGTCATCATCGTCGTTGAGCATGTCCAGCAGCTTCATCAGGGTGGCGACGCTGTCGCCGGTCACCGGAACCTGCATCTTGGGACGCCAAGCAATCTTGGTGTTGGAGGCTGCGCCGAACCGGGCTTCCAGGGCGGCGGCCACCTCATTGAGGCTTTCGAAGGCGGTATAGACGGTATGGCCTTCGCCCTCCTCGTCCATGTCCGACTCGACGTCATCGGCGCCGGCCTCGATGGCGGCTTCCATCATGGCGTCTTCGCTGGCGGCCTTGGCCGGATACCCGATCTGGCCGACATGGTCGAAGTTGAAGGTCACCGAGCCGGTGGCCCCCATATTGCCGCCCAGCTTGGTGAAATAGGAGCGGACATTGGCGGCGGCGCGGTTGCGGTTGTCGGTCAGCACCTCGACGATGATGCCCACGCCGCCGGCGGCGACGCCTTCGTAGCGGATCTCGGTATAGTCGGCCGCATCGCCCATCTGCGACTTCTTGATCGCGCGGTCGATGACGTCCTTGGGCAGGCTCTCGGCCTTGGCGTTGTTCACGGCCAGGCGCAGGCGCGGGTTCATGTTCGGGTCAGGCAGGCCCGCCTTGGCGGCCACGGTGATTTCCCGCGACAGCTTGGAGAACAGCTTGGAGCGCGCGGCATCGGCGCGGCCCTTGCGGTGCATGATATTCTTGAATTTCGAGTGGCCGGCCATTCGGGGGCTCTATCTCTGGTCTGGTGATGGAGTTTGGGCGCGCTTCTAGCCCCTGGAGCGGGGTTTTGTCACTCAAATCTAGGACCTCTCCCAGAGGGAGAGGAGGGGCCCATGGCGAAGCCATGGGAGGTGAGGGGTTACGCTTTCAGCCGGAGTGTCGCGCAGATGGCGTCGGCAACCCCGCCGGGGTCGGTCAGGACAAGCTCGTTGTCGAAGCGCAGAACGCGGAAGCCGCAGCGTTCGAGCACCACGGTCCGCAGAGCATCGTGCACGACCCGCTCCTCGTGCGATGCGCCATCCAACTCCACGATCAGGCTCGCCTCGCGACACAGGAAGTCCGCGAAGTAGCGATCAACCGGAACCTGGCGACGGAACTTGAAGCCGTTCAGGCGGCGGCCTCGAACAATAGCCCAGAGCTTGGACTCCGCGAGAGTCTGGCTGCGGCGGAGGCGACGGGCGTTACTGACGGGATCCATGAGCGCGATCATGAAATCAACTTCCACGCGCATCAATGCCAGAAACGCGCGTTTCGCTGTTGGCGCCGTAACCCCTCACCTCCCACCGCTTCGCGGCGGGTCCCTCCTCTCCCTCTGGGAGAGGATTTTATACGGTGGGCACCGTCGCCTTCAGCCGTCCGCCCACCCGGATCGGCTCGACGCGGAGGGCCAGGCCGGTGCGGTCATCGGTCTCGACGAAGACGCCGCAGACCGTGGCCGGACCCGAGGCCGGCGTGTAGCGGCCGCCGCTGATCTTGGTGGTGAAGCGCCGCAGGGGCTCTTCCTTCTGGTTGCCGATCACGCTGTCATAGTCGGCGCAGGCCCCGGCATCGGTCTGGTAGGCGGTGCCGCCGGGCAGGATCTGGGCGTCGGCGGTCGGCACATGGGTGTGGGTGCCGACCACCAGCGAGGCGCGGCCGTCGCAATAGTGGCCCATGGCCATCTTCTCGGAGGTGGCTTCGCAGTGCATGTCGACCACCACCGCATCGGCCACCTGGCCCAGCGGGGCCTTGTCCAGCTCGCGGTCGGCGGCGGCGAAGGGGTCGTCCATGGCGTCCATGTGGACGCGGCCCAAGAGGTTGATGACCATGATGGTCCGGCCGCGCTCGGTCTGGAACAGATGGCTGCCCCGACCCGGCGCATCCGACAGGATCGGATAGTTGGCCGGTCGTATCAGTCTCGGTTCCCGAACAATGTAGGTCAGGGCCTCGCGCTGGTCCCAGCTGTGATTGCCGAGGGTCAGACAGTCGGCCCCGGCCTCAAACAGCTCGCGGGCGGTGTTCTCGGTGATGCCGAAGCCGGCGGCGGCGTTTTCGGCATTGATGATCACGAACTCGAGGTCGAGGTCACGGCGCAGGGCGGGCAGATGATCGGCCAGACCGTCGCGGCCCGACTTGCCGACGACATCGCCGAAGAAAGCAAAACGCATAGAGATTCCTTGGTGCGGCTCTGCGTGAGCCTCAGACTTTCACGGCGATATACTCCTTTTCCGTGAGAATGGCGTCCAGCGCTTGATCATGGGGTTCATGCGGCAAATTCGCCGTCTGCTGGCCGCTATAGGCCAGGCCCAGGGCGAACACATCGCGCCGCGCCTTCAGGCCCTCCAGCGCCCGATCATAATAGCCGCCGCCCTGTCCCAGCCGCCGTCCCTGGCGGTCAAAGGCCAGCAACGGCACGACAACGAGGTCCGGCTCGACCACCGCCTGATCGCCGCCCGGGGCCTGCAGGCCGATGGCGTCGCGCACCAGAGGCCGGGCCCGGTCCCAGATCCGGAAGACCATGCGGCCGACCTCGCCCTCGACCGAGGGCAGGGCCAGGGTCCAGCCGGCTTCGGCCAGATTGTCGGCCAGGGCATGGGTCGAGAGCTCCGAGCCCAGGCCCTGATAGAGCGCAGCGACCTGGCCGCCGGCCTGTGGAAAGCGGGCGGCCAGGGGCGCGCGTCCGACCTCGGCAGCCATCCAGGCGGCCTGGGGAAGCTCCCGGGCCAGGATCTTGCGCCGGGTCCGGACAAACATCCGCAGGGCGGCCTTGGCAGAGGCGGGATCAGTGAGGGTCAAGACAGATCAGACGGATCAGTTGGATTAGATGGATCAGACGCCCGATAGGTCAGCCAGACCACGCCGAGCAGAAGCAGGATCAGGGCGCACTGCACCCAAAGCCGCAGATCATCGGCGATCCTGGCCGTGCCGATCATCGCGATGAAAAACAGGATGGTGACCAACCAGCCCTGCCATCCGGTCGGCCGCGGGCCGCCCCCGAAGGGCTTGGGTCCAAACCAGCCGGATTTCATGATCGCCTCGGCGAGCAGGGAACGGGGTGGCGGCGCCATGAAGAACCGTGAAGACGTTTCAATCCACTCGAACCTGTTAGTTACAGGTGGGCCCCGTGTTCCCGCAGCCACAGCCACGGGAGGGAACAGGTCCCGATAGAGAGATTAAGGTCCCTGGGAATAGAAATCTTCGACGAGGGCCACAGCAGACCCGCCGTCAATGAAGATAGGCGTTCAGTGAGCCAGGCGCCAGCGTTGCGGTGTCGCGGAGGGCGAATAGTGCGAACTTTCCCCCTCCGCGCCTTCGGCGCTCCTCCCCCGTAGGGGGAAGATGAGATCAGCGTGCTTCATCTTCCCCCTACGGGGGAGGACGACCGCGAAGCGGTCAGGAGGGGGCGAGTTACTCCGCCGCCAGCTTCTCGATGCGCTCGGCTGCGGCGTCGATGGCGCGGATGGCGGCGATTTCGATGCGGCTGGCTTCGCGGTTCTGCTCGGTCTGCAGGCGCGAAAGTTCGCTCTGGGCGTGGGCCAGGCGCAGCTTCAGGTCGCTGAGCTCATCGGCCAGCAGCAGGGCCCCCATCAGGAACAGCCGGGTCTCGCCCAGCTGGCCGACATCCTGGCTGACCTGCCGCACCTGTCGATCGAACAGGCGGGCAATCTCCAGCAGGTGCGGCTCCTGGCCGTCCTCGCAACCGACCGTATAGGGACGACCGTTCACCTGGATGGTCAGTTGGGCCATGAGCTGGCCTCCTCGGGCTCGTCGAACAGCTCGTCGGCCTCGCGGCGGGTCACAAAGCCCGGCTCGATGTCGGCATCGGGATGGTCGTCATTGACCGGTCCCGCAACGCGCCCCTCATCGCCGAGCGCCGCCCGGATTTCTGCAATGGCGCGACCCAGGGCGATCGAGGCCTGGGCCCCGGCGTCCTCGAGGGCCCGTTCGCGCTCGCGCGCAGCGTCCAGCTCGGCCTTCAGCCGCGCGGCCTCGGAGTCGGTCGGCGCAACGGCCACGTCGGCCGACGCCCGGGAGGCGCGCACGGCCAGTCGCTGCTCGAGCTGGGCCACGGCCCGCTCCAGTCGGCGCACGGCCAGGTCGAGGGCGCTCGTTTCGCCCAGGGTCATCGGCGGGTTCCAATCATGCGGTGCAACATATAGATCAGCACCATCTTCGCCACCCGCTGCGGCGACATTAGGGTGATGAAATCGCCCTTGGCAGTATTCCGTCATGCGTTGTTACCGGCACCGGACTTGACTTCCCGGCGTGCGCCCGCAAAACGCGCTGCAAATTCAAGGAACGCTGGTCGCCTTTGGCTCGCGTCCGATCGTTAGGAGAAAGATCCCCATGGCTCTTCGCGTCGCCATCAACGGCTTCGGCCGTATCGGCCGGCTTGTCCTGCGCTCCATCGTCGAGCACGGCCGCACCGACATCGAAGTCGTGGCGATCAACGATCTGGGCCCGGTCGAGACCAATGCCCACCTGCTGCGCTATGACAGCGTGCACGGCCGGTTCCCGGGCGTCGTCACCTCGGGCGAGGACTGGATCGATGTCGGCACGGGCAAGATCAAGGTCACCGCGATCCGCGACCCGGCCCAGCTGCCCCACGCCGAGCTGAACGTCGACATCGCGTTCGAGTGCACGGGCCTGTTCACCACCAAGGAAAAGGCCAGCGCCCACCTGACCGCCGGCGCCAAGCGCGTGCTGGTCAGCGCCCCCTGCGACGGCGCCGACCAGACCATCGTCTACAAGGTCAATGACAACGTGCTGAGCGCCGCCGACCTGGTGGTTTCCAACGGCTCGTGCACCACCAACTGCCTGGCTCCGATCGCCAAGGTCATCCACGACCTGGTCGGCATCGAGCGCGGCTACATGACCACGATCCACAGCTACACCGGCGACCAGCCGACGCTGGATACGATGCACAAGGATCTGTATCGCGGCCGGGCCGCCGCCCTCTCGATGATCCCCACCTCGACCGGCGCCGCCAAGGCCCTGGGCCTGGTGCTGCCGGCCCTGAAGGGCAAGCTGGACGGCTCGTCGATCCGCGTCCCGACCCCGAACGTCTCGTGCGTCGACCTGAAGTTCGTGCCCAGCCGCGACACCACGGTCGAAGAACTGAACAACGCCCTGAAGGCCGCCGCCGAAGGCCCGCTGAAGGGCGTGCTGGGTGTCACCGACGAGGCTCTGGTCTCGACCGACTTCAACCACATCGCCGAAAGCTCGACCGCCGCCCTGGCCCAGACCCAGGTCATCGAAGGCAAGCTGGGCCGCGTGCTCAGCTGGTACGACAACGAATGGGGCTTCGCGACCCGCATGAGCGACACCGCGCTCGTGATGGCGAAGTTCCTCTAAGACCTGCCAGACCCCCGTCCCTCTCCGAGGGGCGGGGGTTTTGCTTGGCTCGCTCCGGCGGGTCCGCCCTCGTCCTTCGACAGGCTCAGGATGAGGGCTAGTGTACTGCCTGCTCCAGGATCCTCATCCTGAGCCTGTCGAAGGACGAGGATCCCCGCACCGACGTCAGGATTCCGATGACCTTCCGCACCCTCGACACCGCCGATCTCGCCGGCAAGACCGCCCTGGTCCGCGTGGACTTCAACGTGCCCGTCGAGGGCGGCAAGATCACGGACGACACCCGCCTGCGCTCGGCCCTGCCGACCATCCAGTACCTGACCGGCAAGGGCGCCAAGGTGGCGCTGCTGGCCCACTTCGACCGGCCCAAGGGCAAGGTGGTTCCCGAGATGAGCCTGGCCTTTGTGGCCGCGCCCCTGGCCGCCCTGCTGGGCGCGCCGGTCGCCTTCTCCGCCGACTGCATCGGCGATGAAGCCGCCAAGACCATCGCGGCCCTGCCGGCCGGCGGCGTCGCCCTGCTAGAGAACGTCCGCTTCCACGCGGGCGAAGAGAAGAATGATCCGGCCTTCGCCGCGCAGATGGCCGCTCTGGGCGACCTCTATGTCAACGACGCCTTCAGCGCCGCTCACCGCGCCCATGCTTCCACCGAAGCCCTGGCCCGCGCCCTGCCGTCTTATCCGGGCCTGGCCATGCAGCGCGAGCTGGAAGCCCTCGACTCGGCCCTGGGCAATCCGCAGAAGCCGGTGATCGGCATTGTCGGCGGCTCCAAGGTCTCGACCAAGCTTGATCTGCTCAACAATCTGGTCGCCAAGCTGGATCGCCTGGCGATCGGCGGCGGCATGGCCAACACCTTCCTCTACGCCCAGGGCCACGATGTCGGCGGTTCGCTGTGCGAGAAGGACCTGGCCGACACGGCGCGCCAGATCATCGAAAAGGCCAAGGCCGCCGGCTGCGAACTGCTGCTGCCGGTCGACGTGGTGGTGGCCAAGAAGGTCGCTCCCGGCGTCGACGCCGAGACCCGCGCCCTTGCCGACGTGCAGCCTGACGACCTGATCCTCGACGCCGGCCCCGAGACCGCCAAGCGCCTGCTGGCCGCCATGGACGCCAGCAAGACCCTGATCTGGAACGGCCCGCTGGGCGTGTTCGAGGTACCGCCGTTCGACGAAGCGACCGTTGCGGCGGCGAAACATGCCGCTCAGCTGGCAAAATCGGGTAAGATCGTGGCCGTGGCCGGCGGCGGTGATACGGTGTCGGCGCTGAATCACGCCGGTGTCGTGGGCGATATGACCTTCGTCTCGACTGCCGGCGGCGCATTTCTTGAGTGGATGGAGGGCAAGGACCTGCCCGGTGTCTCGGCTTTGAACACCTAGGCTTCCAGATTTCTATCGGCGCAGGCTGCCGCAAGGGGCCTGCGCTTACGACCGGACGACCCGGGCAGAGAACGCAAAAGCGTCACGGCCCCAAAAACAAGAAACGACCAAAAACCTTTCAAGCTTGCAGGAGAGATATCACGTGGCGAGGATCACGCTTAGGCAGTTGCTGGACCATGCGGCGGAGCATGAGTACGGGCTGCCGGCCTTCAATATCAACAATATGGAACAGGGTCTGGCGATCATGGAGGCGGCCGACGCCGTCAATTCGCCGGTCATCATCCAGGCTTCGCGCGGTGCGCGGTCCTATGCCAACGACATCATGCTGGCCCGCATGATCGACGCCCTGGCCGAGATCTACCCGCATATTCCGGTGTGCATGCACCAGGACCACGGCAACGGCCCGGCGACCTGCGCCACGGCGATCCAGTACGGCTTCACCTCGGTGATGATGGACGGCTCGCTGATGGAAGACGCCAAGACCCCGGCCTCCTACGAGTACAATGTCGAGGTCACCCGCAAGGTGGTCCAGATGGCCCACAGCTGCGGCGTCTCGGTCGAGGGCGAGCTGGGCGTGCTCGGGTCGCTGGAAAGCGGCATGGGCGAAGCCGAGGACGGCCACGGCTTCGAGGGCGTGCTGAGCCATGACGAGCTGCTGACCGATCCCGACCAGGCGGTCGACTTCGTCGGCCAGACCGGCGTCGACGCCCTGGCCATCGCCATGGGCACCAGCCACGGGGCCTACAAGTTCACGCGCAAGCCGGACGGCGACGTCCTGGCCATGAACGTGATCGAGGAAATCCATCGCCGCCTGCCCAACACCCACCTGGTGATGCACGGCTCCAGCTCGGTTCCGCAGGACCTGCAGGACATCATCAACCAGTACGGCGGCGAGATGCCCCAGACCTGGGGCGTGCCGGTCGAAGAGATCCAGCGCGGCATCAAGCACGGTGTCCGCAAGATCAATGTCGACACCGACAACCGGATGGCCATGACCGGCGCGATCCGCAAGATCCTGGCCGAAAAGCCCGGTGAGTTCGATCCGCGCGCCTATTTGAAGCCGGCCAAGGAAGCCATGCGCAAGGTCTGCCAGGCGCGCTTCGTCGAGTTCGGCTCGGCCGGCCACGCCGACAAGATCAAGGCGCTGTCGACCGCGACCATGGCCAGGCGTTACGCTTCGGGCGAACTGCACGCAAAGTTCGGCGCCTCGACCGGCAAGGTCGCGGCCGAATAGGCTGTCGATCTCTGACAGATAAAGGGCCTCCCGGAGCGATCCGGGGGGCCTTTTTTGTCAGGCGGGATCGGCGAGCAGGGGATCCGTCTGCGCGCTTGTGTGGATCAGCTTGAGCCCGACCGCCCCGATCACGCCGCAAAGGGCCACGCCGAGGCTGAACCAGAGGACGACAAACAGGTAGGTCGAGTCCTGGCAGTGTCCGCCATAGATGCTAGCCGAGACTGACCCGCAGAACAGGCCGACAAACAGTCCGGTCAGGCCGGGCCGCTCCAGCTCGACCCGCCTTAGGCCTAGCCCGGCCACCAGCAGCATGGGAGCGGCCAGGATGACGACATAGGTCAGGCAGTTTCTTGCTCCCGTCGGATCGAAGATGTGGGCCATCATCGCCCTGCCCAGACCGGGAGCCTCCAGAGCTGCTGACAGGACCATGGCCCCGAGCACCGCAACGCCCGTCAGGCAGGCAGGCCACAGCGCCGCCCCCGGTCGGGCCGCCGCCGTCGCGGCGACAAGGGCGATGGCAGCGAGCGCCACCGTGTAAAGCGCCTTGATCCAGAAGAACGGCTGACCGATCGCGACCCGGAAATCCGGCCGCAGCTGCAGCCAGAACAGCACCAGCAGCAGGGCCGCCAGGGCCCCGGCCGCTGCGACTTCCAGAAGGCGAAGATGAAGAGTCCCCGTCGACCATGCAGGGGTGGCCTGCAGCGACTCGACCCCGGGGATGAGGAGGTCGTCTAGCATTACGGGCGACCCTCCCCACAAGGCGTCAAGACCGGCTCTGAACGCCACGCCTGCGTCTTGCTCGCGGAGAGGCTGCGGCACTTGAAGAGTTGGCCCGGCGGTTGTCAACCGCTGTTCTGGGAACATCGTCCGGCCGGGAACGGCGAACCGGGCGAGGTCGCACCCCTGCTTACCAGCGCAGCACCCAGCGCCCGATTACCGCGCCCAGGGCGGCACAGCCCAGCACGCCCAGGCTGTACCAGAGCCCGACAAAGACAAAGGTGCTTTCTGCGCAGTGCAGGCCATAGACCGTCGCCGCGACGCCGCCGGCGAGGGCTCCGGTCGCGAAACCGGCCTCAAGGGCTCGGGTCGGGGCCAGGCCGCGCAGGACCCAGAGGCCCAGCAGGGTGGTCGGCGCGCCCAGCACCAGGATGTTCAGGGAGCAACGGGTCCAGGATCCGCCGCGCATCAGGGTCATCGGATCTTCCGCCAGCCCGGCCTGGACCAGCGCCGCCAGTCCGAAGGCGATCAGGACGATCAGGCCCAGCAGCAAGCCCCGGCGGGGCGATCCGGTCGGCCGCGCCAGGCGCTCGACCGCCAGGAACCCGGCCAGGCCCAGAGCGCCGGTATAACCCGCCTTCAGCCAGAAGAAGCTGCCATGCATGACCTGCATCAGGTCCGGACGGACCTTCAGCCAGGCCAGGACGCCAAAGAGGGCCAGAAGCGCGCCAAGGCCTGCCAGCAGGCCGAAACGTCCCGCCGGCGGAGCGCCGGGCGGCGGTCCGGCATCGGCGGCCAGCGCGTCGATCAGGTCATCGGTCCGCATGGCGCATCCTTTCGGCGAGAGCCTTCAGGGCCCGATGCAGGGCGACCTTGGCCGCGCCCTCGGAAATACCCGCCCGCGCACCGGCCTCGGCCAGGCTCAGGCCGGCCAGCTTGACGTCGCTGACCAGAATACGCTGGCGGTCGGGGAGGCTGGCCAGGGCGCGATCGAGCTCCAGCCCGACACCCGGGTCATGCTCTTCAGCGGCCAGGAACTCGGTGTGGTCTTCCAGCGGCAGGGTGTGGCGGATCTTGCGACGCCGCCAGTGGTCGATCAGCTTGTAGCGCGCCACGGCATGCGCCCAGGCGGTGAACGACTGGGAGCTGTCCCAGGTCGCCCGCTTGATGTGCACCGCCAAGAGCGTCTCCTGCACCAGATCCTCCACATCACCGGGCGCACCGGACATCCGGCGCGCAAAATAGGCGCGCAGACGAACGCCCAGCAGGGCCAGACACTCGCGATAGGCCGGGGCATCGCCCTCAAGCCCGCGCAGCATCAGAGCCTTCAGTCGGGTCTCGGTGTCCGTCACGCAGTCCCCTATTCGCGCGCCATGGCCAAAGGGTTACACGGCCCGCCCACGCATCGGAACCCATCCGTCACGGTCGGAAAAATTTTGTTCGACGAGCGATGTAACCTTCGCCGGCTGCCGGCCGTATTCCCCCATGACCGACCAGCAGGGACGGTCACAGACACCCTCTCAAGGAGCCAGTCCCATGAACCGCACCACCGCAACCGCCGCCTTCGCCGCCGTTCTCGCCCTCTCGGCCGGCGCTGCCATGGCCGCCGACGATATGGCCGCCAAGAAGCCCGCCATGGAAAAGTGCTACGGCGTGTCCAAGGCCGCCGAAAATGACTGCAAGGCCGGCGCGGGCACCTCGTGCGCCGGCACCTCCAAGGTCGACTACCAGGGCGACGCCTGGAAGCACGTGGCCAAGGGCACCTGCACCACCATCAAGACCCCCAAGGGCATGGGCTCGCTGACGCCGAAGACGATGTAATTCGGCAAACCGGCTACCTGCCCCCTCCGCGCCGGCGCCCACCTCCCCTTTCCGGGAAGATGCAAGCGAAGCGGTCAGGAGGGGGCAGGCGATCGTCCTACCTCAAGAGACACACCATGACCCCCGCCGCCGGCCTTGGCCTGAAACCCCAGCACTATGCCGAGGCCCTGGCGGCGACGGACCAGGGCCTGTGGTTCGAGGTCCATCCGGAAAACTACATGTCGGCGGGCGGACCCAGGCTCTCGGCCCTGGCGGAGATCCGCCAGAACCATCCCCTGTCGCTGCATGGCGTCGGCCTGTCCCTGGCCGCTGATGCCGATCCGGACCCTGAACATCTGTCCGCCCTGCGGAAACTGGTCGACCGCTTTGAGCCCTTTGTGGTCTCCGAGCACCTGGCCTGGTCGAGCCACCGCGGCATCCATCAGCCGGACCTTCTGCCCTTTCCCCGCACCCACGTCGCCCTGGCCCGCATCGCCGGCAGTATCAGCCGAATGCAGGATGCCCTCGGCCGCAGGGTGCTGATCGAAAACCCCTCGCTCTATCTGCCCCTGACGGGTCACGACCTGGACGAGACCGATTTCCTCGCGACCCTGGTCAGCCGAACCGGCTGCGGCCTGCTGGTCGACGTCAACAATGTCTTCGTCAGCGCCAGCAACCTCGGCTACGGGGCCGAAGCCTATCTCGACGCCCTGCCCGCTGAGGCCATCGGCGAGATTCACCTCGCCGGACATGGTCCCGACGAGGGCGGTTCGGGCCTGCTGATCGACACTCACGGCGCGCCGGTCGCCGAGGCCGTATGGACACTGTTTGAGCGCCTGATCGACCGGATCGGGCCGCGCCCCACCCTGATCGAACGCGATGACGACGTGCCCGCCTTCGCCGTGCTGATGGCCGAGCGGGCCCGGGCCCAGGTCCTGCTTGAAGCCGGAGCCTCGACCCATGTCTGAGCTGCAGGCTTTTCAGGACGCCTTCGTGGCAGCGCTTAACGGTTCCACCTCGGATCTGGACCCATGGCTGCAGGGCCAGGCCGCCGGCGAGCCGGGCCTTTCGGTCTATCGCAACACGATCGCGCGGGGCTGTGTCGACGCCCTGGCCGCCAATTTTTCTTCGGTCCTGGCCCTGGTCGGCGAGGACTGGTTCCGCGCCGCCGCCGCCCGGTTTGCCCGCGAGGTCCCGCCCAGCCGCGCGGCCCTGCTCGACTATGGCGAGGCCTTCCCCGCCTGGCTGGACCACTTTCCGCCGGCCCAGGACCTGCCCTATCTGAGCGGCGTCGCCCATCTGGACCGGCTGTGGACCGAGGCCCTGTTCGCGGCTGAGGCCCCGCAACTGTCGGCAGAGGCCTTTGCGACCCTCTCGCCCGAGAGTCTGGCCGGGGCCCGTGTGGCTCTGCATCCCAGCGTTCGCTTCGCCGCCTTCGAGGCGGGTCTGCCCAGCCTGTGGCAGGCGGTCCGCGACGGCCGCGAAGATCTGGATCTGTCCGACACCGCCGAGGGCCTGCTGGTCTACCGGCGCGACGGGTCGGTGGCCTGGCGCGTCGTCGGCCCTGCCGACTGCGCGTTTCTCGCCGCGTGCCGGCGGGACCAGACCCTGGCCGTGGCCATCGGCCTGGCGGCAGAGGCTGATCCCCTGGCTGACCTACAAACCCTCTTCTCCGCCCTGATCGCCGACGGCGTCTTCAGGGACCTCAAGACCGGAATCTGACCATGACCCACGCCCTTCTGAAGCCTTTCGACCAGCTGGCCCAGATCGCCGGCAAGGTCCTGCCTGACGACGTCCTGACCCTGGTCGCCCGCCTGGGCGTGGCCGGCGTGTTCTGGCTCTCGGGTCGCACCAAGGTCGACGGCCTGCTGCACATCACCGACGGCACCTATTCCCTGTTCGCCGACGAATATGCCCTGCCCCTGATCCCGTCGGACATCGCTGCCCATCTGGCGACCTATTCGGAGCACCTGTTCTCGATCCTGCTGGTGCTGGGCCTGTTCACCAGACTGTCGGCCCTGGCCTTTCTGGGCATGACCCTGGTCATCGAGATCTTCGTCTATCCCGATGCCTGGAGCACCCATCTGTCATGGGCGGGCCTCTTGCTGCTGATCCTCGCCAAGGGCGGCGGTCGGTTCAGCCTGGATCGCCTTTTGCGCGTTGCCTGAGGGCAGCGCTCGCTCTGCGACAATAGGCCTCAGGTTGTCTTGAGGATTGATAACTCTCGTTAAGCTTGTTTTATCTGCCTGTCGCCATCGTCGAGTAACACGGTTGGGCGAACGGGAGCGACAGTATGGGCTTTGCGACGACGAACGCGGAACTGACCTTCAATTTCGGAGAGGCCAACGTCCTGATCGTGGACGAGAATGCCGGTTTCATGGACGTCACCAGCCTGATGCTGTCCAGTTTCGGGTTCCGGAAACTGCACCGTTGTCCAAGCCTGGGCGAGAGCCATGCCTTCTGCCAGGACCTCGAAGCCGACCTGATCCTGGTCGATCCCTTTCCGCGGACCGAGGAGGGCCTGGCCCTGATCCGCGATCTGCGCGGACGCCAGCAGCCGACGGATCCGCCGCTGGTGGTGATCATCGTCACCGGTCACACGCCGCGCGACCTGATCCAGAAGGCCCGGGCGGTGGGGGCCGATTATGTGGTGGCAAAGCCCTTCTCACCGGCCACCCTGCTGGACCGCATTCTGTGGAGCGCGTCGCCGGCCACAGAACGCAGCCTGGGCGGGGAAAATCCGGGCCAGGCCGGCCACGCGGCGGAGACCGTCGATCCCCTGCAGCAAGCCGCCCAGGCCCTGCTGCAATGACCGCCCTGAGCCGTCTGACCCGCTATATTGACCTGCCGGACGGGCTGGACCCGCAAGAAGCCCTCTGCCGGGCCAATGACAGTCTCGAATCCCATCGGAGCTCGGCCCTGAAGGTGATCGATCAGGCGCTCGCCGAACTGGTCGAAGGGGGAAACCAGGCCTCTCTTGAGACCCTGGCGCGCCTTTCCGACAGTATCGGCGGCCTGGCCGGCATGTTCCAGATGGACGCCCTGGGCCAGGCCGCCAAGCGGCTCTGTGATATCGTTCGCCTGTTCCAGCTGCGCGGAACCTCAGCGCCGGCCCTGATCGACCTGCATATCGCGGCCCTGCGCCTGGTCCGCAGTCATCCCGATTCGGCCCAGGCCACCGAACTGCTCCGAGGCCTGGACAGGATCGCCGCCCGCGAGGCCAAAGGCCCCGGAGCGGCGACCGGCTGAACCGGGCCGAGCCTGGCCTTACCAGCCGCGATAGATGGGCCTGAACCGGTGTTCGAGGGCGCTAACCTCACGCTCCGCATCACGAATGGCCCAGTCGGCCCGGCGACCGTCCTCGATGGCGTCACGGCGCTCGCTGCGCAGGCGGTTCAGCCGATCGCGCAGTTCGCGCTTCTGCTCGTCGTTCAGGGCCGGGTTACGCAGTTCATCCTCGACGCCCCGCGCCTCACGATCGCGCTTTTCCGCGCGGCGGTCGGCACTGGCCCGATCCGATTCCGCTCGCCGCAGCCGTGACTCGGCCTCATGGATCAGGCGGCCGTCAGAATAGGCCACGACGAAGTCGCCGGCCGCCGGCTCGGGGCAGACCCCGGCATAGCTGTGACCCAGCCGCCCTTCCGTAAAGCCGCGTTCCGGGGTGCAGTAGAGCCTCAGGCCCTGGGCCCTGGCGGCGAAATAGGGTGCAGGATCGGGAGACACGCCGCTCTTGGCGCAGGCCTTGGCATGGTCGTCGAGACGGCTTTGCGGATGGCCGGCCTGACCATCCTTGAAGCCAAGGCCGGCCCAGTCGCCCTGCAGGCAGGCCTCCTGGCTGATGGTGGCGCAACCCGCCAGGGCCAGGCCGCTGGCCGCAAGGGAAATCAACAGAAACGAACGCATGACAGGCACTCTCCAGAAGCTTGACCGGAGCTAAGCCTTGGCCGCCTGAATGGTCGATGAACATGTTCGCGGGCGCGGAGAGAAGGCCCAGGAACCGCGGAAACGCCGAAGGGCGGGGCTAGTGAAGGGTCTGGCCCTGTCCGGTGCCGCGTCCCCAGATCTGGGCGGACAGGGCATTGGCCACACCCAGCCAGCCCAGGTCCGGACCTGTCCCGCCCCCCACCTTGCTGGCCTCGACCGCATAGGCCGTTGAGGCGGCCAGGGATGCGGTCGCCGCAGCGGCCTGGCCGCCCAGCCGCCTGGCCCCCAGACCCAGCCACAGGGCATTGAAGCCCTGGGTCAGGCTCCAGAGGGTCAGGGCCCGCGTCCGGGCCGGACTGGCCGGGGCATTCCAGGTGCGCAGGCCGGACAGGGTCATGGCAATAAACAGGGGCGGCAGGAGCAGGCTGGTCAGGGGCTTGGGCTGATGGGCGACCGGTTCGTGCATCTCGGCGAACTCGACCGCGTACATGGCGTCGTCCAGGACCGCCTCATGTCGCCGGCCCATGGCGAGGGCCGCCAGGATCGCTCCGCCCGCCAGCAAGGCCCCAAGGGCGATCTGGGCGGCAGGATGAGCCTCGGTCTCGGCCTCAACCTCGAAGGCCTCGCGGCCCGGGCGCGTGGAGGGTCGATGGTGTCTGCCTTTCAGGATGGTCATCCCCGGACTCCTCGCTAAGTTGGCGGTCTAACTGACTGGGACGGACTTGGTTCCCGCCCTGACCCAGACCTCTGCAAGATGGTGGCGTTTCGGGCCGTTTTCCAGCACCAAGGCCCCCTGGACGAGCAAGACCCATGAGACCCAGTCTGCGCGACGCCCGTCCAGAAGAGATCGAAGCCTTGCGCGCGATCGAGCGGGCCTCATCCCAGCGCTTCATCGGCGTGATGGACGACCTGGCCGCCGATGAGCCGACATCGGCCGAGGCTTTGGTGGCACGCATCGACGCTGAGGGCCTTCTGGTCGCCACAGATGCTGATGTGCCGATCGCCTTCGTGATGTTTCGGCCTGTCGAGGACGGGCTCTATATCGAACAGATCGACGTCCTCCCTGACTTCGCCGGCCAGAGACTTGGCGCGCGACTGCTGGACGCTGTTTCAGACAAGGCCCGGGTGCGCGGGCTGAAGGTCCTGACCCTGTCAACCTTCCGCGACATTCCGTGGAATGCGCCCTGGTATCGGCGCCTGGGGTTTGTCGATATCGCCGAGGCCGACCTGACACCGGGCCTGTCAGCCATCCGTCAGGCCCATGTGGCCCGCGGGCTGGACGAGTCCGCCCGGACCTTCATGCGCCGTCCTGTCTAACCCGGGCCGCGGCCCCTTCAGCGGTTGCGCGGCGCACGCTTGAGGCTCTTGACCAGGACCGCCATGGCGGACTGGTTCAGCAGCCCCGCCTCGCGGATCTCGTCCCGGGTCAGACAGGCGGAGGTCACCAGGACCCCGCCCGAGCCTGTGCGCTCCACAAAACCGGACGCGGCCAGCTTGACCACATGACGGCGGGTCGTCTCCACCGGCAGACCCACGGCCCGGGACAGGGCCGAGACGCTGATCGGCCGGCGCAGGTCGTCGGGAAAGAACTCGCCGGTGATCAGATCGACATAGTCATCGCGTTCGCGCAGGTGTTCGGTGCCCGCCTGGGCCGCCGTGATGAACACCAGGGCCAGGCCCAGATCACCGTCGAACACATCGCTGAATATCCGGATCAGACGCAGCGCATAGTCCGCGCCGAGGCTGAGCTGATGGCGATTAAGGAACGGCGTCGAGCTTCGTTTCATGACCGGCCAAGCGACTTCAATGGTTAAGCTTTCTGGAACCTGGGATTACTCAATTTGAGCAATATTCGCCTACGCCTTAACCGTTTGCTTACGTCGCCATAGCCTGTTGGGTTAATTAAGGTGGGGGCGTCGAGTTATGAAGTTGCGGCTTTCTGGGGCAATGAATCTGTTCGGGGCCAGCCTGGCAGGCGGTCTGCTGGTTCTGGCGGCGGTATCCTGGTTCGCGATCGAGACGGTCAGTGTCGGTGGCCCGCTCTATACCCGGATCGTGGCCGGCAAGGATCTGACCGCCGATATCCTGCCGCCGCCGCTCTATGTGATCGACGGCTATCTGGACGCCAAACTGACCTATGCCGCCGGCGGAACAGCGGATCTCGCGACCGCCGCCAACGAACTGGCCAAGCATCACGCCGAATATGACGCCCGTTTGGCCTATTGGCGTGCAATCGATTTTGACCCCGAGGTGAAGTCGGTGCTGATGGGCGAGTCGAACGATCAGGCCCAGATCGTCTGGAGCTCGGCCGACGCCATGCTCAAGGCCCTGTCGAGCGGTGACACCGCCGCCGCGGCCGCCCACGAGGCCCGTCTGACCAAGGCGTTCGAAGCGCACCGTGCCGTCATCGAACAGATCGTGCCCCTGATCGCTGCCGACAACCTCAAGGTCGAGGCCGACGCCCATGCCAAACAGGTTCGGGAACTGGTCCTGATGGGCGGCCTTTGCGCGCTGATGGCGGCGATCATCGGCGGGGGCGTCTGGGCGATGCGGCGCAGGGTCGTGGCCCCGGTCCAGGCCATCACCCGCTATATGGGCGACCTGGCGGCAGGCGACTATGAACGCGCCGTTCCCTATGCCGGCCGTCAGGACGAACTGGGCGACATGGCCAAATCGGTGGCTGTGTTCCGCGAAGGCGTTCTGGAGCGCCGGGCCCTGCGCCTGGAGCAGGATGCCGAGCGCCGCTCGATCGAGTCCGAGCGCCGGTCCAGTGAAGAACAGCGCCTTACCGCCGATCAGCGCCGCGAAAGCGCCATGCAGAGCCTGGCCCAGGCGCTGGACCATCTGTCGGCCGGCGATGTCGCCTATCGGCTCGAGGCCGCCTTTGCGCCGGAATATGAGCGCCTGCGGGGCGACTTCAATTCCGCCGCCGAACGGTTGACCCACACCCTGAGCCAGATCCGCGAATCCTCCAGTGGCGTGGGTTCGGGCGCGGCCGAGATCGCCCAGGCCGCCGATGACCTGTCGCGCCGCACCGAGCAGCAGGCCGCCAGCCTGGAACAGACCGCTGCCGCCCTCGACGAGATCACCGCCACCGTGCGCCAGACCGCCGAGGGGGCCCGCAAGGCCAACGAGATCGTGGCCGACACCCGCCGCCAGGCCCAGTCGACCGAGCAGGCCGTCGGGGCCGCCGTGCGCGCGGTCGGCGAGATCGAGACCTCCTCGGCCCAGATCAGCCAGATCATCGGCGTCATCGACGAGATCGCCTTCCAGACCAATCTGCTGGCCCTCAATGCCGGGGTCGAGGCGGCCCGGGCCGGTGAGGCCGGTCGCGGCTTTGCCGTCGTGGCCCAGGAGGTCCGGGCCCTGGCCCAGCGCTCGGCCGAGGCCGCCAGGGAAATCAAGACGCTAATCGGCACCGCCTCCAGCAAGGTCCAGGAAGGCGTCGGCCTCGTCGGTCAGACCGGCACGGCCCTTGCCGACATCCTCGAGCGCGTCGGCCAGATCGCGGCCCTGGTGGGCGAAATCTCGACCTCGGCCCAGGAGCAGTCGACCGGGCTCCATGAGGTCAACACGGCCGTCAACCGCATGGACGAAATGACCCAGCAGAATGCCGCCATGGTCGAGCAGACCACGGCTGCGGCCCATTCGCTGCGCAGTGAGTCAGGCCGGCTTGCCCAGCTCGTGGGACAGTTCAACCTGACCCCGGCGAGCCGGGCCCGCTCGGCGGCCTGAAGCCTCAGCCGGCCGGCAGCTCGCCCATGGCGCTCTGCAGATAGTTCTGCTCGCCGAGCGACTTGACCAGACCCAGCTGCATTTCGAGGAAATCGATATGGTGCTCGGTGTCGCTGAGGATTTCGCGCAGCAGTTCGCGGCTGACGAAGTCGCGGGCCTGCTCGCAAAGCAGAATCCCCGGGATCAGGGCCTCGCGGCCGCCGATCTCGACGGCCAGATCGCTGCCCAGGCATTCGGGCACCGTCTCGCCGATCTTCAGCTTGTGCAGGTCCTGCAGGTTGGGCAGGCCTTCCAGGAACAGGATCCGGTTGATCAGCTTGTCGGCGTGCTTCATCTCGCCGATCGATTCGTCATAGGTGATCTTGCCCAGGCGCTTGAAGCCCCAGTTGTCGTACATCCGCGCATGCAGGAAATACTGGTTCACGGCGGTCAGCTCATTGGTGAGCACCGCATTGAGCAGGCGAATAATGCCAGGATCGCCCTTCATGGCGCACCTCCGAGGTTCAAGTCCGGGCAACCGTGCGGCAAGCGGCGGCGCGCTTCAACCGCAATGTCTGCAAGTGTTTCGCGCTATCATGGAAAGGCGTAGCGGACAGGTGCACGGCCCCTGCCGGCCTGGACGGCCCTACTCCGCGGCGTAGGCCAGGGCCTGACGGCTTTCGTCGATCATCTGGCGCATCTCGCACACGCACTTGGCGCATTGGGCCTGACAGCCCTTGTGGCGGAAGATGTCGGCCGGGCGGCTGGCGCCGTCAGCGATGGCGGCGCGCACTTCGCGCTCGCGGATGCCGTTGCAGTTACAGACGTACACGGAAACACGCCCTTGCCGAATGAGTGTCATTCTCATCTAGAGCAGATCGCGACCTTTTGCAACTGACTCTCATTATGGTTAGCAGCGGCAAGGGGTCGCGGCCCTCCTCCCCCTGTGGAGAGGGCGATCGTCTGTAGATTCGTGAGAGAGAAAGCTGTCATTCCGACAAGCCCGGCGAAAGCCGGGCACAGATCCGGGATGACAACCGGTTTTGGTCAAAGGCAAAAGCCCGGCCCTGCAATGGGGAACATCTGTTCTCTCGTCCCCCGGCGCGAATTGGCGTAATTCCCGCGTCATGACTCTCGATTGCCGCCTCTATCTGATCACCCCGCCGGCCCTGGCCGATCTGGCCGCCTTTGGCCATGAGCTGAGCAAGGCCCTCGACGGCGGCGATGTCGCCGCCCTGCAGATCCGGCTGAAGGACGTCTCGGATGCGGCCATCGCCGAGGCGGTCGCGGCCCTGGCCCCGATCGCCCGGGCCCGCGACGTGGCGGTGATCCTCAATGACCGCCCGGACCTCGCCGCCAGCCTCGACTGCGACGGCGTGCATGTGGGCCAGGGCGACACCCCCTATGCCGCCGCCCGCAAGCTGATGGGCAAGGACCGCATGGTCGGGGTGACCTGCCATGACAGCCGCCACCTCGCCATGGAGGCCGCCGAGGCCGGGGCCGACTATGTGGCCTTCGGAGCCTTCTTCCCGACCACTACCAAGGACGCCCCCACCACCGCCGATCCGGAAATCCTGTCGATCTGGCAGGAGGTGATGGAGACCCCCTCGGTCGCCATCGGCGGGATCACGGCCGACAATGCCGCCAGCCTGGCCACGGCCGGGGCCGACTTCCTCGCCGTCTCGGCCGGGGTCTGGGCCCATCCCCAGGGGCCGACCGCCGCCGTGGCCGCCCTGAACGCCGCCATCGCCGCAGGTCTGGCGGCCCGCAGTCCTGCCTAACGACCTTGTTGCGAGGTCGTTCAGACAGGCATAGCCTCCCCGTTAACCATAGGTTCCGGGGGGGAACGCGATGAACAAGCGACTCGTATTGTGCGTGGTGGGCGTGGCGGCCCTGTCTGTGGCGACCTACGCCCTGGCCGAAAACTGGAAGCCCTCGCCCGGCGAGGCCAAGACCTTCTATGACGAGGACTATATGCGGGTGGACGCCAAGTCCGGCATGGTCCTGGTCCGCATCGCCGAGGGCAAGCCCAACGGTCCCTACAGGAACTGGCCGGCCAGCAAGGGGCCGATCATCATGTTCGCCCTGGACTGCGCGGCCGACAAGTGGATCGATCTGGGCATGGATTTCGCCGGCGACATGGGCCTGAGCAAGGGCTGGCGCAGCGGCGAAAAGATTGACGACGCCCGGGCCGCCGCCGGCAGCGCCGGCAAGCTGGCCTGCGAGGCCCGCGACAGCCTGCCCAAGGTTGATCTGCCCTGACCCAGGCCGGGCCCGTCCAGGGCAGCGACCGCGCCGACGTGCTGGATGCGTTGCGCGGCTTTGCCCTGCTGGGGATCTTCATTTCGCATATCCCGGACTTTTCCGGTCAGGGCGTCCTGAGTGGTCCTGACCTGGCCCTGCTGGACCTGTTCGGCCTGGATGATGCCGCCGCCACGGCGCAGGACTTCCTGATCCGGGGCAAGTTCTATGCCCTTTTCTCGCTGCTGTTCGGGATCGGCTTCGCCCTCCAGATGGAAAGCGCAGCCAGGCGTGGCGCGGATTTCGCGCGCCACTTCGTCCGCCGACTGACGGTGCTGCTGGCCATCGGCCTGGTGCATGCCAGCCTGTGGTATGGCGACATCCTCAAGGACTATGCCCTGATCGGCTTTGTTCTGCTGCTGGCGCGCCGCTGGAGCCTCCGGACCCTGGCCTGGGCGACGGCCCTGGCCTTTGCCGCGCGACTGGTCTGGCCCCTGATCGTCGCGGCCCTGTTCGCGATGATCGGCTCGACAGCGTCGGACGGAAACCCGGGCGACAGCTTTGCGCTCTCGGCCGCGGCCTTTGCGGGCCCTGACCTGGCCAAGGCCTTGCTGGCCAACCTTGCCCTGGTGAAGCTCAAGGCCCTGCAGATGGTCTATGACGGCAAGGCGATCTCGGTGCTGTCGATGTTCCTGCTGGGCGCTGTGGTGGGCCGACTGGGCCTGTACCGCAACCTCTCCGACCATGGCCGGACCTTCGCCCTGCTGTTCTGGATCTGCGCGCCGGTCGGGGTGATCGGCAATGGGATCCTGACACCCCTGCATGCCGCGACCCCGGATTTCCCGCCCACGGGGCCCTGGATTCTCGAGGGCTGCCTGTTCGCCGTCGCCGTTCCCGCCATGGCCATCGCCTATGCCAGCGGCTTTGCCTGGCTGTGGTCGCGAGGGGGCGCGAAGTTTCTGGCCTGGCTCGCGCCCGCCGGACGGATGGCGCTGACGACCTATGTGTCCCAGACCCTGATCGGTATCACCCTTTTCTATGGTCTCGGCCTTGGCCTGGCGGGCCAGGTCGGACGGGTCGAGGGCATGCTGCTGGCGATCGGGATCTTCGCCCTGCAATGCGCCATGGCCAGCCTCTGGCTGCGCCGATTCCAGTTCGGGCCCATCGAATGGCTTTGGCGTCGCCTGACCTATGGGGTGCCGATCCCGTTGCGCCGAAAAACGCTGGCCTAAGCGTTGAGCCGCGCCAGCTTGTCGGGATTGCGTATCGTATAGACCGCCGCGATCCGGCCCTCGACCAGCTCCAGGCCTATGGTCTGGAACACCGTGCCGGCCTGCGCCAGCACGATGCCCGGCTGGCCGTTGATCCGGGCCAGGCGCGCGGTCGTGCCTTCAGGTGCCGGCCACTTCTTGCGGATGCCCAGGATCAGGCGCACCGCCTTGTCGAGGCCGTGGACCGGCCTGAGCGTGGACGCCACCTTGCCGCCGCCGTCGGCGTGCCAGACCACGTCCGGGGCCAGCAGGTTGCGCAGGGACATCTCGTCGCCCGTCATGGCCGCCAGCAGGAAGGCCGCTGTCAGTGACCGCTCCTCGTCGACCGACGGCCTGTAACGTGGACGCTCCGCCCGGACATGCTGGCGGGCCCGGGCCGCCAGTTGCCGGCAGGCGGCCTCGCCGCGCCCGAGGGTCCTGGCGACCTCGGCGAAGGGGGTATCGAACACGTCGTGCAGCAGAAAGGCCGCGCGCTCCAGCGGGGTCAGGCGCTCCAGGGCCAGCAGGAAGGCCACCGACAGGTCGGCGTCCAGCGCGCCCGGCGCGGCGTCGAAATCCTCGTCGACCAGCGGTTCGGGCAGCCACTCGCCGACATAGACCTCGCGGCGGGCGCGGGCCGACTTCAGCCGGTCGAGACACAGACGGGCGACCACGCGGTTGAGGAAGGCCGCGCCGTCCGCGACGGACCCCGTCTCGACCTTGCGCCAGCGCAGCCAGGCGTCCTGCACCACATCCTCGGCATCAGCGCGCGAGCCGAGCATGCGATAGGCGAGGCCCGTCATGGCCGGGCGTCGGGCTTCGAATAGCGCGTCGGACCTCGTCATTCCGCCTTGACCACCCTCACAGCCTCGCCGTCCACCCTGACCTGCGAACAGGTCTTGCCGTGGCCCATGGCATATTTGACCGTGGGATAGACGCGAGCGGAAGCCATGGCGAGCGCCAGGGCGGCCAGGCCCCTGGGGCCCCAGCGCCGCAACACCTCGTCCCGCAGGGGATCGGCGCGCTCCAGATCCCGGACCAGCGAGGCCTGTGCGAAACCATAGGCCAGGCCGGCATCAGCACCCATCAGGCCGGCATCGCCGGTCAGAACCCCGCGCAGCACGGCGGGCGAGACGCCCTGCTCCTGGCCGATCCTCACCCCGATCTGCACGCAGGACCCGCAGTCCTCGGCCAGGGTGGCCACCAGACCCGCCGCCGCCAGGGCCTCGGACGGCGCACCCTCGCGATAGCGGGCCAGTTTCTGGACACCCAAAAAGGCCGTCAGCGCCCGGGGTCCGGCGGAGAGCAGGTCGTGCAGATAGGCCGCGTCATAGTCATAGCGCTTTTCCATGCGCCGCACGGCCGCCCGCATCAGCCAGGTCAGCATGGCTCAGCCCTCCCTGGCGGTGAGGCGCAGGGCGACCACCGCGATCCAGATCGTCAGCAGGGCCGGCAGGATCACGCCTGGAAAATCCCGCGCCAGCAGGGGCCAGGGCACGGCCTTGCCGCAGAACGGGGTGATGAGGTGGATCAGGGCATGGACGCCCTGGAAGCTCGCCGCCACCGTCACCGCCCCGGCGTGCCGCGCCGGGTTCCACGCCCCGAAGGCCAGCCCGACCGCGCAGGCCAGATAGGTCGCCCCGACATCGCGCACGAAATGGTCGTTGAACGGCCCCGTCTCGATCACGCCCGGCACGGCCCCGAACCAGCCATAGGGCTGCAGCAACATCGCCACGCCGTTCAATCCGAACAGCACCCCGAGAAACCCGCAAACCCAGCGCACCATGGTCGCCCTCCTCCAGCGTCTTCGAGGACAGGACGAGACAGCCCGACCGGTTGTGACATCGCAGGCCGAAATTCGCCCTGCCTTGCTTTCGCGCGCGTCCGCGACTAGGTTCCGCGCCCAATTTCCCGATCTTTCTGACTGCCGCTCGCATATCCCCCGCCGTCTGCTCCAGACGCTGCGCAGGGGGACCTATGAGGAAAACCCGCCTTGGCCACTCCCTCCGCCCTTCTGAACGTGATGATCGACGCCGCCCGCAAGGCCGCGCGTGGCCTGGCTCGCGATTTCGGCGAAGTCACCGAGCTGCAGGTGTCCAAGAAGGGCGCGGCTGACTTCGTCACCAATGCCGACCTCAAGGCCGAGCAGACCATCTTCGAAATCCTGGAAAAGGCCCGCCCCGGCTATGGCTTCCTGGGTGAAGAGCGCGGCCTGATCGAGGGCACTGACAAGACCCACACCTGGATCGTCGACCCGCTGGACGGCACCACCAACTTCATGCACGCCATCCCGCACTTCGCGGTCAATATCGCCCTGCAGCGCGAGGGCGAAGTGGTGGCCGGCGTCACCTACAATCCCATCACCCATGACCTGTTCTGGGCCGAAAAGGGCAAGGGTGCCTTCCTCGGAGCCGAGAAGCGCCTGCGCGTCGCCGCCCGTCGCAGCCTGGACGAAGCCGTTCTGGCCACCGGCGTGCCGTTCCTCGGCAAGCCCGGCCACGCCCAGTTCCTGAAGGAACTGCACCAGATCAGCCAGAAGGTCGCCGGCGTCCGCCGCTTCGGCGCCGCCTCGCTGGACCTGGCCTGGGTCGCCGCCGGCCGCTTCGACGGCTACTGGGAGCGCAATCTGGGGGCCTGGGACGTCTCGGCCGGCGTGCTGATGGTCACTGAAGCGGGCGGCAAGGTCTCGACCATCGAGGAGGACGGCAACCCGGCCGAGGGTGCCTCGATCCTGGCCGCCAACCAAGACCTGCACCCGCTGGTGCTGGAGAAGCTGCGCCTGGCCTAGGAACCGCCAGACTCGCCCCCACCGGGCTGCTGCGCAGCCGTCCGCCCCCGGAGGGGGCGGATGATCTCGTCTTCCCCCTCCGGGGGAGGAGGGCCGCAGGCCCGGAGGGGGCCAGTGTTCACCCCTAGCCAAAGTGTCATGATGCAGCGCTAAATCGCCGCCATGACCCTGCTGACCCGTCGCGCCATGACCACCGCCGCCCTCGCGGGCACCTTCCTGCCCGGCCTGGCGCGGGCCCAGGGCAAAAGGCCCCTCGTCATCGCCCACCGCGGAGCCTCGGGCCTGCGCCCCGAACACACGGCCCTGGCCTATGAGCTGGGGATCGAGCAGGGCTGCGACTTCATCGAGCCGGATCTGGTGCCGACCAGGGACGGCCATTTGGTCGCCCGCCACGAGAACGAGATCGGCGGCACGACCGAAATCGCCTCCCGCCCCGAGTTTGCGGCCCGCAAGGCGACCAAGACCATCGACGGCGAGAGCGTCACGGGCTGGTTCACCGAAGACTTCACCCTGGCCGAACTGAAGACCCTGCGGGCCCGCGAGCGCCTGCCACAGCTGCGCCCGACCAGCGCCGCCTTTGACGGCCAGGCCCAGATCCTCACCTTCGACGAGGTGGTCGCCATCGCCCGGGCCGGCACAAAGCGCACGGGCCGCGTCATCGGCGTCTATCCCGAAATGAAGCACCCGAGCTATTTCGCCTCGATCGGCCTGCCGGTCGAAGGCCGGATGCTGGACGCCCTGAAGCGCAATGACCTCAACTCGGCCACCGCCCCGGTGTTCGTCCAGTGCTTTGAGGTCACGCCGCTGAAGACCCTGCGCGCCAGGACCCGCGCCCGGCTGGTGCTGCTGGCCGATGCCGAGGGCGGTCCGCCCGACCTGCCGGGCGTCAAATATGCCGACCTGCTGACCGCCGAGGGCCTGAAGGGCGTCGCCGCCTATGCCGACGGCCTGGGACCCAACTGGCGGCTTGTGGTGCCCACCGACGGCAAGACCCTGGGTGCGCCGACCCGCCTCGTCAGCGACGCCCATGCCGCCGGCCTGCAGGTCCATCCGTGGACGGTGCGGGCCGAGAACTACTTCCTGCCCGAGACCCTGCGCCGCGGCGATGCCCAGGCCGCCGACTATCTGGCCCGCCACGGCGACGCCGATGCGGTGCTCAAGGCCCTCTTTGCTGTCGGCGTCGACGGCGTGTTCAGCGACTTCCCGGCCCTCGCGGTGGCGGCACGCGCTTGACCGAAGGCGCTTCGCCGACTGATGGTCGGTGAGGGCTTCCGGGGGAACGGGTTTTGCGCGCGATCGTCTTTACCGCAGGGCTGATGGCCCTGGTGCCGGCCTTCACCCAGGCCGATGCTCCGCCCCTGCCGCCGTCGGCGACGACGCTGTGCTCGGCCGGAGCTCCGACAGGGGATGCGCCGGCCAAGGCGGTGAGCCTGCTACCGGGCTATGGCAGCGCCCGCTGGACGATCCGGACCGCCTCGCCGGAGGCCCAGGCCTATTTCGACAACGGCCTGCAACTGGGTCACGCCTTCGCCCACAAGGCCGCCATCGCCGCCTTTGAAGAGGCCGCCCGTCGCGATCCGAACTGCGCCATGTGCCTGTGGGGCCAGGCCTGGGCCGGCGGGGCCACCATCAACTACACGGTCGACGCCGCAACCCAGGCGAAGATGGCCGCGCTGATGGTCCGCGCCACGGTGCTGGCCGCCGACGGTCCGCCGGTCGAGCGTGCCCTGATCGCGGCCATGACCGCCCGCTACAAGAACGGCGGCGGCAAGGGCCCCGGCGACGTGGCCTATGCCAAGGCCATGGAGGCCCTTGCTGCGGACCACCCCGAGGATGACGAACTGGCGGTCCTGGCCGCCGATGCGGTCATGGTCCGGGCCTCGATGACCGGCGACATGAGCACGATGCCCCGGGCGGTCGCCCTGCTGGAAAGGGCGCTTAAGCGTTCGCCCGACAGCGCCGCCGGCATCCATTTCTACATCCATGCCACCGAGATGAGCGGCTTCGCCGGCCGGGCCGAGCCGTACGCCGACAGGCTGGAGGGCGTCGCGCCCGCCGCCAGCCACCTCGTCCACATGCCCTCGCACACCTATTACTGGGTCGGACGCTACCAGGACGCCCTGACCTCGAACCCCAGCGCCGCGCGGATCGACGCGGCCAATGCCAAGGCCGAGGGCTTTGAGGGCGAGGACGGGGTCTTCAAGCTGTTCTACCACGCCCACAATGTGCAGTTCGGCGCGGCGGGGGCCCTGATGTCCGGCGACGCCGAGGGCGGCCTGGCCATCGCCCGCCCGTTCCTGGTCCATGCCAGAACCCTGACCGCCGATCAGGGCTGGGACCAGATGGTCGCCGGCACCGCCTATGCAGTCGAGGGGCGCTATGCACCGGTGGACGAGGTGCTGGCCCTGCCCGAGCCGGCCCTGCCCTATCTGAAGGCGATGTGGCGCTATGCCCGGGGCGAGGCCCTGATCCGCAAGGGCGATCTGGACGGCGCGCGCCTCGAGGCGGGCCAGGTCGAGCGCTCGCGGCGCGACCTTCGAGCCTTCGGCGGGACCAGCGGCCAGGCGGCGGATGCGACGCGGGTGGCCCGGCTGGTCCTGGAGGGCCGTATCGCCATGCTCGAAAACCGCCCCGGTGACGCGGCCCGTGCCTTCCGCAAAGCCGCCGCCCTGGAGGAGACCCGCTTCCGCGACATCACCGACCCGCCCCTGTGGTGGTATCCGGTTCGGCGCAGCCTTGCCGCGGCCATGCTCTCCTCCGGCGACGCGCGCGGCGCGGCCGACGAGGCCCGCGCGACCCTGGCCCGCCGTCCGAAGGATCCGATCACGCTCAGCGTCCTGGCCCAGGCCGAGCGACGTCTGGGCCTGAACGAGGCTGCCGCCGAGCATGAGGCCCAGGCCCGGCGCGGCTGGACCGGAGACCTCGCCCGGATCGGTCTGGCCCAGAGCTGAGGCCGGCCACGGCGCTCGCGGCCTTGCCCCGACGGGGCGGCTTGGTGCAGCCTGCCGGCCTTGCCATCTTCTGGGGACCCCCGACATGCCGATCCGCCGCGCCGCCGCCCTGGCCACCCTGGCCGTAACCCTGATGGCCGGCGTGTCCGCCCTGGCGGCCCCGGGCCCCAAGGACCTGGACCGGATCGCAACCGACTTCGTACACCTGACCCTGGAGGCCGGTGAGCGCGAGCCGGGCTATGTCGACGCCTATTATGGCCCCAAGGCCTGGGCTGACGCCGCCAAGGCCAGTCCGCGCACCGTGCCCGCCCTGAAGGCCGAGGCCGCCCGCCTGAGCGCCGCCACCCGCGCCGTCCCCGATACGGCCCTCTCGCCCGACGAGCGCCGCCGCAAGGCCTTCCTGCTGGGTCAGCTGAAGGCCGCCGAGACCCGCCTGGCCATGCTGGACGGCAAAAAGTTCAGCTTCCAGGACGAGGCCGAGGGCCTGTTCGGCGTCCGGCCACCGCTGAAGCCACTGGAAGCCTATGACCCGATCCTGGCCCGGATCGACAAACTGGTCCCCGGCGAGGGCGAGCTGGCCGGCCGCATCGATGCCTTCCAGGCCCGCTACACGATCCCCGCCGACCGGCTGGAGCCGGTGATGCAGGCCGCCATCGCCGCCTGCAAGGCGCGGACGGCAGTCCACATTCCCCTTCCCAAGGCCGAGCGCTTCGACCTGGCCTTCGTCACCGGCAAGCCGTGGAGCGGCTACAACTGGTACAAGGGCGGGGCCCACAGCCTGATCGAGATCAATACCGACCTGCCGGTGCCGATCAGCCGCGCCGTCGATCTGGGCTGCCACGAGGGCTATCCCGGCCACCATGTGCTGAACGTGCAGTTGGAAGACCGGCTGACCAAGGCCAGGGGCTGGGTGGAGTTCTCGGTCTATCCGCTGTTCTCTCCGCAATCCCTGATCGCCGAGGGCTCGGCCAATTACGGCATCCGGCTGGCCTTTCCGGGCGCGGAAAAGGTGAAATTCGAGCGCGAAAAGCTCTATCCGCTGGCGGGCCTCGACCCGGCCACGGCCGACGCCTATGACGCCCTGATGGCCGCCAAGGCCGACCTGGGCAGCAGCGAAAACACCATCGCCGACGCCTATCTGTCCGGAAAGATGGACAAGCCCACCGCCGTCGCCGCCCTGGCCAAATATGGCCTCAGCTCGGTGGCCCGCGCCGAGAAGCGCCTGAGCTTCATCGAGACCTACCGCTCCTATGTCATCAACTACAATCTCGGCCAGGACATGGTCCGGGCCCACGTGGAGCGCGCGGGCGCGAGCCAGGACGCGCGCTGGAAGGCGATGGAAGCGGTGATCAGCGAGCCTACGACGCCGGCGGATCTGGCGAGGTAGGGACGTGATTTAGTCAGGAAGAAAAATCACCTAAGGGATAGTCAATCGGATCCGCAGGTCGAGCAATATTATAGACGGCAATAGATAATTGCGTGGCCCTCTGGCTAAGGCCATGCGATCGATCCTCTATGTTCTGAACATCGGCAATTGTTATCCGACGGCTACTTATTTTATGCCGCACTGCAAGGTACTCAACGCGAAGAGTTGTAACGCTCTCCGCATCAGCGTCTAGAACCGCGCCATGAACTAGTCCGTGCCGGTCTTCTTTTCGCGCAAGAAGCTCTGATATGACTGCGCGCGCAGGCTTCTCGATCTTCGCGAGCTTTTCATGCTGAAGCGCTTGCTTGATGAATTTCAGTTTCTTTTCGAGTGACCTTGGTACTTCGGACTCCATCTTGTCGTTCCGAAGTTCGTGAAACATGACCGCCGTAGTAAAATCTAAGGCGGCCTCGACTGCAGCCCAGTTCAACGTTACAGCCCCTAGCGCCGTCAGAAACTCCGACGGAGCAAATTTACTACCGTTTCCGTCAGACATCTTCTCGCCCTAGGCCGCCTCCACCCCGAACTGCAACTTGGCCAGCCGCGAATAGAGCCCGCCGCGGGCCGAAAGCTCGGCGTGGGTGCCCTGTTCGACCACGCGGCCGTCCTCCATGACCACGATGCGGTCGGCCTTGAGCACGGTGGCCAGGCGGTGGGCGATGACCAGGGTGGTGCGGCCGGCCATGGCCGCGTGCAGAGCCTGCTGGACTAGGCGCTCGTTCTCGGCGTCAAGCGCGCTGGTGGCCTCGTCGAGCAGCAGGATCGGGGCCTGGCGCACCAGGGCCCGGGCGATGGCCAGGCGCTGGCGCTGGCCGCCCGACAGGGTCTTGGCGCGCTCGCCGACCGGGGTGTCGAAGCCCTGGGGCAGGGCCTCTAGGAAGCCGGTGGCCTGGGCCGCCTCGGCGGCGTCGCGGGCCTCCTGCTCGGTGGCGTCGGCGCGACCGAAGCGGATATTGTCCAGGGCCGAGCCCGAGAACAGCGGCGAATCCTGGGCCACCAGGGCCATGCACTGGCGAACCTCGGCCGGGTCGGCGTCGCGCAGATCGACACCATCGAGGGTCACGACGCCCGCCTGCGGGTCGTAGAAGCGCAGCAGAAGGCGCAGGACGGTGCTCTTGCCCGCGCCTGAGGGTCCGACCAGGGCGACGGTCTCACCGGCCCTGACGGTCAAATCAAAGCCGTTCAGGGCCGGCAGGTCGGGGCGGCCCGGATAGGCGAAGGTGACGTTTTCGAAGGCGACGGCCCCCGTCGCCGGCTGCGGCAGGGTCCTGGGCTTTTCCGGCGCGGCGATGCCGGGCCGGGAGCTCAGCAGTTCAGCGATGCGTTCCATCGCGCCAGAGGCCTTCTGGACATCGCCCCAGACCTCGCCGAGCGCCCCGATCGACCCGGCGGTCATCATGGCCAACAGGGCGAACTGGGCCAGGGTGCCCGCAGTCATCTCGCCGGACAGCACCAGATGGGCGCCGGACCACAGCAGCAGGGTGATCCCGCCGAAGGCCAGGACGATGACCACGGCGGTCATGACGGCCCGGGCGGTGATGCGCCGCACCGAGGCCTGATAGGCCATCTCGACCGCCTCGCCGAAGCGGCTGTCCGAGGCCTTCTCGCGTCCGAAGGCCTGGACGGTGTCGAGGGCGTCGAGGCTCTCACCGGCATAGCCGACCGCGTCGGCAAAACGGTCCTGGGCGGTCACCGACAGCTTGCGCACCCGGCGGCCCATCAGGAACATCGGCGCCAGGATCACCGGCACCATCAGAACGATGAAGCCGGCCAGCTTGGGGCTGACCACGGCCATATAGCCGAGGCCGCCCACCAGGCTGAGGATATTGCGCACGGCCACCGAGGCCGAGGTTCCGACCAACTGCTCGATGATCGTGACATCAGTGGTCAGGCGCGACAGCACCTCGCCGGTGCGGGTTTTCAGGAAATAGGCCGGATCCAGGGTCAGGGTATGGCCGTAGAGGGCACGCCGCAGGTCGGCCACGACCCGCTCGCCCAGCCGGGTGATGAAGAAGAACCGCAGGGAGGTGGCCACGGCCAGCACCAGGGCCACCGCGCCAAGGCCCACAAAGGCCCCATTGACGGCCGAGGCGGCACCGGTGGCAAAACCCTTGTCGATCACGGTCTTGAAGGCGGCGGTCAGGCCAAGCGTGGCGCTGGTCGAGAACAGCAGGAAGAAGCCGGCCGCCAAGGCGTCACCGATATGGGCGCGCACGAAAGGCAGCAGATGGGCCAGGGGGCGGATGTCCTTGCGGCGCGGCCGCCGGGCGGCGGCTTCCGACATTCCCTGGGCCAGTTCAGCACCTGCGCCGGGGCGTCCCTCGACCGAAATATCCCCGCCGTGCACGTCGGTCATCAACTGTCCCTTGCCAAATTCGCGGGTGTTCTTTATAGCCGCGCCTCTTCGAGGGCCACCCGCAAGGGCGTCCGCTCACCAACTTTCACACCGCCAGTCGGTTGGACCGCCCGATGAAACAAGACATTCACCCCGACTATCACTTCATCACCGTCACCATGACGGATGGCACCAGCTATCCGACCCGTTCGACCTACGGGAAGGAAGGCGCCGTGCTCGCCCTGGATATCGATCCGCGCGTGCACCCTGCCTGGACCGGCGGCAACGCCCACCTGCTGGACCGTGGTGGCCGCGTGTCGCGCTTCAACGCCAAGTTCGCGGGCTTCACCAAGAAGTAAGCGTTTTTCGCCGCAAGGCGACGGAAAGCCGGCTCCGCGTTCGCGGGCCGGCTTTTTCTGTTTGGGATTGGTGCTGCCGTCAAATCTACAAAACGCCGTCATCCCCCGCGTCATGCGGGGGACCCAAGCCGAGGCGGCCAGGTCCGCTTGGGTAACCCGAACAAGTCGGGTGATGACTAAATTTTAGATTGAAATACCGGCGGCAGATATCAACCTATGCGGCGAATGGCCGCCGACACCTACATCCTAGCCAGTCACCCCTACGTACGCTCTACATCGGCGTGACCAACGATCTGTCGCGCCGGATCTGGGAACATCGGGAAGGCGTAGGCAGTCAGTTCTGCCGAAAGTACGGTGTCCACAGGCTTGTCTATTATGAGGAGCACGAGGACATCAGCTTCGCGATCCATCGCGAGAAACGGCTGAAGAAGTATCACCGCCAGTGGAAGATCAACCTGATCGAGGGCTTCAACCCGACCTGGACTGATCTTTATGAGACCTGGAATTGCTGAGCACCCGGCCATCCCAGCTTGGGTCCCCCGCATGAAGCGGGGGATGACGATCTGGATTAACCGCCGAACGCCGCCGCCAGTCGATCGAACTGGGCCTGAACGGGTCGGGGGGCCTCTTCAGAAGCGACTTCAATATACATCCGCCGGTCCAGATGCCGGACCCGCTCATAGAGACGCTCGGACCGCTGCAGCAGATTGACCAGGCCGTAGGGCAGTTCCTCGACCGCAGCCCCGATCGCCGCGACCTCTTCGGCCAGACGATAGCTTTCGGCACAGGCGGCTTCGGCGGCCATCTCGCCCTCCTTGACCGCCCGCTGCACCAGCAGCCAGGAGGCCACCTGCATCAGGCGCGTCGTCAGGCGCATGCTCTCGGTGGCATAGGCCAGGGCGGCGTTGCGCGAGAGGATCTTGCTGTCGTGGCGGCCGGCCCCATCAAGATAGGCGGCGGTTTCCTCGACCAGCATCATGCCTTCCTCGAAGGTGCGATCGAACAGTTCCGACTTCGCGAAGTCCTGGATGACCCCCGCGCGCCACGGTGTCGACGCAGATGCGTTCAGATCGGTCATAGGTACTCAATGCCCCTTCGAAAGGCCGCGAGAACGTCTCGCCCGGCGAAGGGACTGCAACCCCCATGCCAAACTCCAGCGTCCCGTTTCGCGACCCGCCCCCTTCGACCCTGACTTGGCCCACAAAACGCGCGGGCGAGATCCAAGGCGGCATCCCGCCTTTAGACATTGGTTAGGGTAAATGAATTGCTAGTCGAGGCGACCAAACAGCGCATTGGCCGCGTCGCGCCCGGCCCGCTTCTTGTCCAGTTGGGCCTTGGTGCGGGTGATCTCGGCCTGCAGCGCCTCGATCCGCTCCTCGAGCTCGGCCACGCCATAGATCTCGAGGTCCTCGTGGATGGTCTCGCTGAGTGCGCCACGATTGAAAGCGCGTGGCTCGACGGGTTCCTCGAACATCGACTGGCTCCCCAAGACTATGAACGTCCTTTTCGTTGGTCCATCTGACGCCTACCTAGGACGCAAGGCAAGCTAGAGAAACGGAAACACCATGTCCGACGCCATGACCGCGATTACCGTTGAAGGCGGCAAGGGGCCCGCCGAGGCGCTGGCTGCCGCGTCCCTGCCGCGCCCTGTGCCCGGACCCGGCGAGATCCTGATCAAGGTCGCGGCGGCGGGGATCAACCGGCCCGATCTGCTGCAGCGCATGGGCTATTATCCGCCCCCACCCGGAGCCCCGGCCACCCTGGGCCTGGAGGTCGCCGGTGAGGTCCTGGTGGCCGCCGGACGCTGGTCGGTAGGCGACAGGGTCTGCGCCCTGCTGGGCGGTGGCGGCTATGCGCAATATGCCGTGGTCGACGCCCGCCATGCCCTGCCCGTGCCCGACGGGTTCGACATGGTCCACGCCGCCGCCCTGCCCGAGACCGTTTTCACCGTCTACGCGAATGTGTTCGAGCATGGCACCCTGAAGGCCGGCGAGACCCTGCTGGTGCACGGCGGAACGTCCGGGATCGGCACAACCGCCATTGCCATGGCCAAGGCCGCCGGGGCCCGGGTGATCGCCACCGGACGCGGGGCCGACAAGAAGGCCAAGGCCCTTGAGCTGGGGGCCGACATCGCCGTCGACACCAGGACCGAGGACTTCGCCGAGATCGCCCGGGCGGCCGGCGGCGTCGATGTGGTGCTCGACATGGTTGGGGCCAGCTATTTCGAAAAGAACCTGAGCGCCCTGAATATCGGCGGCCGCATCGTCTATATCGCCGCCCTGGCCGGCCCGATGCTGGAAGTTCCGGTCCTGGCGATCATGCAGAAGCGCGCCACGATCACCGGCTCGACCCTGCGCCCCCGCTCGGCCGACGAGAAGGCCCGTCTGGCGGCCGAGATCGAACGCGTGGTCTGGCCCTGGATCGCGGCGGGCAAGCTGAAGCCAGTCGTCGACGCGACCTTCCCGCTGGAACAAGCGGGCAAGGCCCATGCCCATCTCGAGGCGGGCGAACATGTCGGCAAGGTCGTGCTGGTGGTGTGAACCGCCATCGCCGGGCAAGGACGCGTTCAGCCCGCCCGCAGACCCACGACGAAGCGTTCATTGATCCGGCGGCTGAGCCGCTCGCGCGCCGTCCTCGGCTCGTCCTCTGCCGAACAGGCATACCAGAGGGCCGAAAGCAGCCGCGACAGGACGCCTGCCGTCAGGGCAAGCGAGGCCTGTGTCCCCGGCCGCAGGCGCCCCAGCGCCTCGCGGACCGTGCCACCATAGGAAAACCGGATCACCGCCCCGGCAGTCGCCAGATCTGGTCGGTGGATCGTCGCCAGGAAGAGACTACGCCGACGCGTCAGTGGACTGGGCGGGCGATCCTGACCGGCCTGGAGCTGAATGGCATCGATCAAGTGCTCGACCGAGGTGACATCATCGATCGCCGGCGGCGACTGGTCGTGGCTGCCGCCATCCGCCTCCTGCATCAGAAGCTGAACCTGCCCCCGGATCGCCCCGGCGAGCAGATCCTCGATCGAGCGGAAATGGTGGGTGACGGAACCGGTGGTCAGGCCTGCCCGTGCCGCGACCGCGCGATGGGTCAGTCCGCCCAGCCCCTTGTCCTCGACGACCTCCGCCGCCGCTTCCGCAATGCGCAGGGCCGCGGGCGGCAGTGTTCCATGGGCCTTGGCACCCGCGATCCGCTCTGCCTGATCCAGGGCACCGCGCCCGAGTCGCGGGATCGCTCCCAGCCAGGTCTCCGCAAAATACTCGCACATTTCCCGCAGGGCCCCGCGCTCGAGCGCGGGGGACCATCGGGAAAGGTTGTGAAGGGCTTCGGATTCAAAAAAGACATGCAGGAGCCGCCCCTCCAGCGGATCGAGGCCGAACTGCTCCGCCACATCCAGCCAGAAGTCTCGCCAGAGGCGCGTCCAGTCCGCGGCAACGCCCGAGCCCAGGCTGGTGGCGAGACATTCCTGGTACAGGACCGCGAGCGACCGCTCGCCTGCCGTCCACTGAACAATGACATCCTCAAGCGCCAGGGCAGCAGCATCCGGCGTGGCGGGCAGGAAGGCGAGCTCGCCGATACGGCCCTTCAACCAGGACGCGGTATCGGCCAGGCCCCGCGTGAACGTTGCCGATAACAAGCGTTCCAGACTGCCGTGGTTATAGTTGATCGCGCTCGGGGCCATCCCTGCAGCAGCGGCGATGGACCGCGCCGAGGCTGCCGCAACGCCATGGTGGGCAATGACCTCGGCGGCCGCCAGTCGAAGACGCTCGCTGCGCCCGTCTCCATCTTGCCCGGACGTCGCGACGGGCGCCGGCAATGCCGTGTTTGAACCAATAACCATGGCACATTCTGTCAGGCCGGAAAGAAGGCGCAACCCCAAGGGGGTGTCGGCGACCATATTCGCCAAACCGTGACATAACATTCGTTCCAAGGTCATGAAGGACGCCTACCTCGCACCTCGGCCAACAGGCCACTTCAGATTCAGGTGGGGTGCAGAATGGGACGGCAATTTCATGGGGTGGCGCTGCGCGCGAGCCTGCTGGCAGGCGCTGCGGCCCTGACGCTGAACGGTCAGGCCCTTGCAGCCGACGCACCGGCGCCTGCCGAGGGCGAGACCAGCCTCACCGAAATCCTGGTGACCGCCCAGAAGCGCAAAACCAACCTGCAGGACACGCCGATCGCCATTTCGGCCCTGGACGGCGAGGCCCTGAAAGCCCGCCACGTCCAGTCGATCGACGACCTCGGCGACGGCTCGATTCCTTCGCTGCGGGTCGCCCCCTTCTTCGCCCGCAAGTCCGCCCTGACCATCGGCATGCGCGGCATCGGGGCTCTGGGCGACGCGAACCAGCCGGCTCGCGACCAGGCGGTCGGCGTCTATGTCAACGGCGTCTATCTGGGCCGCGCCCAGGGCCTGGGCTCAGGCCTTTACGACGTCGAGCGCATCGAGGTTCTGAAGGGGCCGCAGGGCACGCTGTTCGGCCGCAATACCGAAGGCGGTGCCATCAGCATCATCACCAAGGCCCCGACCGGCGAGTTCGGCCTCAACACCACGGTCGGCTATGGCAACTATGCCTCGCACAAGATGGAAACCCATCTCGACCTGCCGAGCTTCAAGGGCGTCAGTGTCAAGATCGACGCCCTGCTCAGCAAGCGCGACGGCACGATCACCAACCCCACCACCTCCGGCCAGCCGGACTTCAACTCCTATGACAAGCGCGGCCTGCAGATCCAGGCCCTGTGGCGAGCGACCGAAAACGTCAGCGCCGACTATGCCTTCGACGTCTCCTATGACGGCTCGACGCCCTACAATGTTCAGCTGCTGAAGAAGGGCATCCTGACCCTGGCTCCGCTGGCTCCGGCCCAGCCCGATCGCGCCGACCGCGCCAATGTCGGCGTCCCCCTGCGGATCAGCGAAGGCTTTACGCGGGGCCATCGCCTGAACCTCAGCTGGAAGCTTTCGGACGACATGGAACTGAAGTCGATCAGCTCCTATCGGCAACTCAAGCAGGGCCAGTATGACAACGGCGCGGCCGCACTCTCGGCCTTCGCGCCCAATGCGCCGTTCGCCCGCTACAGCCTGGCCCAGGTTCACCAGGATCAGTTCAGCCAGGAACTGCAACTGATCGGCAAGACCGAACGCCTCGAATATGTCGTCGGAGCCTTCTTTTACCGCGAGAACGTCGACGACAACGCCCAGACCCCCAACACCCTGCAGTGGAATGCCACGGGCACGGCCTATTCGACCCTGTCCCTGGACCTTCGGGCCGTGCCGTTTGACCGGGTCAGCCAGGTCACCACGACCAGTCAGGGCGTCTTCGGCCAGGGCGTTTGGACGCCGCCGGTCCTCGACGACAAGCTCCACCTGACGCTGGGCGCGCGCCTGACCAAGGACGAAAAGACCGGCTCCCTCGACATCGTCAACGGTGCCCTGCCCCGTTATGTCAACGCCAGCAAGGCGACCATCGTCGGCATCATTCCGCTCAACGAATCCTGGAGCCACATCGACCCGCTGGTCACTCTCGCCTACGACGTCACTTCGGACATCAATGTCTATGGCCGCTGGAGCACCGGCTACAAGGCGGGCGGGGCCAATTCCCGCTCCCTGACCTATCGCGCCTTCGACCCTGAAAAGGTTTCGATGTTCGAGATCGGGGCCAAGAGCGAGTTCTGGGACCGCCGCGCGCGTTTCAATGTCGCGGCCTATTCCGGCGACATCAAGGACGCCCAGGTCGACTTCAACGTCCTGATCCTCAACAACAACCGCGGCACGTTGGAAACCACCAATGCGGCCACGGGCAAAACCAAGGGCTTCGAGGCCGATTTCGCCCTGGTACCTTTTGAGGGCCTGACCCTGACGGGCAGCTATGCCTATACCAAGGTCACGCTGTCGAAGGCCTTCAACCCCTTCACCAATACCCAGGCGACGATCTATCCGCTCTACACGCCTGAGAACGCCGCAAGCCTGGCCGCCGACTATGTGCGCCCCGCCTTTGGCGCAACCTTGCGGGTCCACCTCGACGCCAACTATGCCGAGGGCCAGTACACCAATACGGTTGATCCGACGCTCAGCGACGAGTCCCTGATCGTCAATGGCCGCGTGGCCCTGACCGACATCCAGGTCAGCGAGGGCGGTCCTGCCCTGCAGCTGTCCCTGTGGTCGCGAAACCTGCTGGATGAGGCCCACGTCTTCTACCGCAACACCAGCGCGGTTCTGGGCGTGTACGGCATCTACAACGAGCCGCGTACCTTCGGCGTCGAAGCCAACATCAAGTTCTAGACCTGTAGCAAAGCCGACACCGGGCGAGCCAGGCTCGCCCGGTCGTTCCCGGAGCACTCAAGATGAACCGTCGAGACTTCCTGCTGGCGGCTCTCGCCAACGGCACCCTGGCTGCCGCGCCGGCAGCCTTTGCAGCAACACCGCTCGAGGGCGCGGCGACCCGTAAACAGACCGGATCCCTGCAGCTGGACTGGAGCGCAAAATCCGACCGGACCTCGATCTATCTCTCCACGGATCCTGACGCCCCGCGATCAGCCATGCGTCTGATCAAGGCCAACATCACCGGCGGCACCCTTGACCTGCCCACACCCACGACACCCCGGCCCTATTTTCTTCTGACGACGCGCAGCGGCGGTCAGACCCGGGTCGCCGAGCGGCTCCTGCCGCTGGCAGGGGGGCGCAACTTCCGTGATCTCGGCGGCTATCGCACGACAGACGGCCGTCAGGTCCGCTGGGGCAGGATCTATCGCTCGGGCGTGATGAGCAGCCTGACCCATGCCGACATGGACTACCTCTCGAAACTGGGAGTTTCGGTCATCTGCGACCTGCGCAGTCCGCAGGAACGCTCCGGCGAGCCGACGCCCTTCCAGACGGCAGCCGGCCCGAAGGTCATTGCCTTTGACTACGACATGGCCTCTTCGATGGGCGGGCTGGCCCGCGCCACGACCAAGGCCGAGGCGGTCAAGGTCTTCGCGGACGCCTATGTCCAGTTCATCGACCTGCTGACGCCGCACTATACCGATCTCTTCGCACGGCTGGCGGCAGGCGAGGCCCCTCTGGCCATGAACTGCAGCGCCGGAAAGGATCGCACCGGCATGGGCGCGGCCCTGGTGCTTTCGGTTCTGGGGGTCCCGCGCGAGACGATCATTGCCGATTACGCCCTGACCCAGACCTATACCCCGCCGGCCTATTACAAGAAGCAGATGGCCCAGGGCCCGAAGGGTAGCGGATCAGGTGGCCTGACGTCCGAGCAGGCCCAGGCCTTCGCCCGCATGCCGGCAGAAGTCCTGGACGTGATCCTGGGCTCGGATCCCGCCGTCATGCGTGAGGCCCTGGCCACCGTCGACCGGGACCATGGCGGGCCCCTAGCGCTCGCCAAGGCGCGCCTTGGCCTGACGGACTCCCGAATCTCCCAGCTCCGCAAGACCTATCTGGTCTGATACCGGCCCGGGACATCCAGCGAACCTGACAGATCCCCTCCGCCCTTCTCGCAAGGCGGCTGCAAGTTCGCTGGACTCTTCGGGTATCCCCCGTTCCCTTTCCGCCAGAACCGGATTATAGCGTTCAGCAACATCCCGCCCGGCCGAAAGGCCGGGCGCCGTCATTTCTGGAGGACCGCATGTCCGACATCCTGATGCCCAAGGCGACGGCCGTCTGGCTCGTGGACAACACGTCGCTGAGCTTTGAACAGATTGCCGACTTCTGTAATCTGCACCCGCTGGAAGTGCGCGGCATCGCCGATGGCGAAGTGGCCCGCGACATCCGCGGCGCCGATCCGATCGGCAATGGCCAGCTGACCCGCGAAGAGCTGGACCGCGCCCAGGCCAATGACGCCTATCGCATGAAGGCCCAGGTCAGCCGCCATGCCGAGCTGCTGAAGCCGCAGAAGAAGGCCCCGCGCTACACCCCCGTGTCGCGCCGTCAGGATCGCCCCGACGCCATCGCCTGGTTCCTGCGCCATCACCCGGAAGTGACCGACGCCCAGATCTCCAAGCTGCTGGGGACCACCAAGTCGACCATCGAGCAGGTTCGCGCCCGCACGCACTGGAACGCCGCCAACATCAAGCCGGTCGATCCCGTGACCCTGGGCCTCGTCGGCCAGCTGGAACTGGACGCCCTGGTCAAGAAGGCCGCCGAGAAGAAGGCCAAGGATGACCTGAAGAAGGGCATCCTGCCGGAAGATCCGACCCTGCGCCCCGCCTCCGAGACCGGCGTCGTCGAGACGCACGAAGAGGACGAAGAGGCCGATTACCGCAAGTCGCGCGCCGAGCCCAAGGCCGAGGACGTGTTCGGGACCTCGACCTATGTGGCCGACGACGAAGACGACGAAGACGAAGACTGAGACGGTCTCACGACCGCATGAAAAAAGGCCCATTCCGGTCATCCGGAATGGGCCTTTTCTAATCGGTGAGCCTCAATGGAGCTGGGATCTAAGTCCCTCTATCTGCTCCTTCAGCTTGAGCTTTTGTCGCTTGAGCTCCCTAAGTCGGGTGGCATCGCTGGCGGGACGCTTGGTCTCTTCCTGAATCGAGCGATCAAGGTTCTCGTGACGGGACCCAAGTTCGCGGATACGGGATTCGATCGCCATGGCTGACGGCTCCTTGCTGTTGACGCCGATGAGTGAACACCCGCTGCGTCCGGCTGTCAGATCACATATGGTTGCACGTGGCCCCGCTTGACGTGACCGATCTTCATCCCGTGCCGGACGAACATTAACCATGCCAGACCCTGCAAGCCGCTCTGAGCGCCCCCGGGACCCCCGGAGACTGATCATCGGAATCTCCGGCGCATCCGGTGTCGTCTATGGCCTCAGGGCCCTGGACGCCTGCCGCGACCTGGGGGTGGAAAGCCATCTGGTGATGTCCAAATCGGCTGCCCTGACCCTGGCCCAGGAGACCGGACTGACGGTCAGCGACGTCCAGGCCAAGGCCGATGTGGTCCACCGCCCGGCCGATGTCGGGGCCGCCATCGCCTCAGGCTCGTTCCGCACCCTGGGCATGGTCATCGCCCCCTGTTCGGTGCGCACGATGAGCGAAATCGCCAGTGGCGTAACGTCTTCGCTGCTGACGAGGGCTGCCGACGTGGTCCTGAAAGAGCGCAGGACCCTGGCCCTGATGGTGCGCGAAACCCCCCTGCATCTGGGCCATCTGCGCACCCTGACCAAGCTCGCGGAGATGGGGGCCGTGATCGCCCCGCCCCTGCCGGCCTTCTATGCCAAGCCGGCCTCGATCGCCGAGATGGTCGACCAGTCCGTGGGCCGGATGCTCGACCTGTTCGACCTCGACTGGAAGCCCGTCAAGCGCTGGGGTGAGGACATCGCCCCGATCACCGGCAAGGGAGAAGGTTAAGATCATGATCCTCTGGGACTGGGCCCTCGCCGCCTATGCGCGACAGGATGTCGCGGCCGCCTGCCTGCACCTGCAGGACGCCCACGGACAGAACGTGCCCTACCTGCTTTGGGCTGCCTGGGCGGCCGGCGAAGGCCGCTCTGCCGACCCCAAGGCCGCCGCCCGCCTGATGAAACAGTGGGACACCGAGGTCGGGGCACCGCTGCGTGGTATTCGCCGGGCACTCAAGGCCCCGATCCAGGATGTGGCCGACTCAGCGCGCGAGCCTTTTCGCGAAGCCCTCAAGGGCGTAGAGCTGCAGGGCGAGCGAGTGCTGATGGAAAGTCTCGAGGCCCTGTGTGGTCCGCCGGGCCCGTCGCGGGACATTCTGGACGGCCTGATCGCGGCCGCAGCGGCCTCCGGCGACCCGCCCCGCCAGGCGGCGCTCGAACGGCTTGCGACGGCCCTGTCGTGAAACCCTTTACGCAGGCCCCGCCTTTGCTATCTATCAGACTTGGCGGCCGGCCAGGGGGAACCATCCATGACCGATGAACCGTCGACGAACGACGACGATCCGTCGGACGAGTCCGACATCGCGATCGAGCGCCGACTGTCGATCCTGCGGGAAGAGCACCAGGACCTGGATGCGGCTGTCCACGCCCTGGAGGAACGCCCCCAGCCCGACATGCTGCAGATCGCCCGGCTGAAGAAGAAGAAGCTGGCCCTGAAGGACAAGATCGGCCGGCTCGAAGACCTGCTGATGCCCGACATCATCGCCTGACGCTCTAGCCGGGCAGCCTGCCCTTGGCGACCACTTCGGACGGCTGGCGTTTGCGCACCACGAACTCGATGGCGCATTCGGTGGTCGGCAGACGGGTCTGATCCAGCCTCTGGTTGGTGTGATAGAAGGTGCTGTTGAGGCTCTCGACCTTTTGCACCTCGGCCTGGGGTCCCAGGTCGCGGAGCAGGTCCAGCACATTCAACGACCGCCCGCTCCACGACTCCGGCTTGTAGATCGTGAACGTCCACTTGTGGTCGTCATTGAAGGTGCTGGGAAACACCCCCTGCTCGTACATGTCCTCGTCGGGGACCATGACCACCATGTGGCCACCGGGCTTCAGCACCCGCAGCCAGTTCTGCAGGCTGACGGCCGGGTCGACCAGGTGCTCCAGACAGTGGCTGGAATGCAGGAAGTCATAGGTCTCGTCGGCGACGCTTGCCAGATACTGGCCGTCGCCCTGGGGCAGGTCCCAGGTGTCGCAGTCGCGCATCAGCGGGAAAAAGGGCCGGAAACGCTCCAGCGGATCGGGCGCGCCGCCCACATCCACGCCATGGCCCACGAAATAATGGCTGGCGAACTTCGGATCGTGCATGCGGCGGACGATCGACTTGGCGCATTCGTGTGTCATGCGAGCCCCCTGGCGAGGGCTGTTGATCGCCCTGTTCGCCGAACTTGTCAGCGGGCCAATCGATCAGTGGGCCTGACAGGCCTCCAGCGCCCGGACGCCGCTGAGCAGCCGGGCCGGGGTGATCGGCTTTTCAATGCGGGCGTCGGCGCATTCATCCTCGCGCAGGCCGACCGGGTCGATGGCCGAGGCCAGCATGGTGCAGGTCAGATTGCCGCGTCTCTGGCGGACCGCGCGGATCAGTTGGCCGCCGGTCATGCGCGGCATGTAGAAGTCGGTGATCACCAGATCGGGCGCAAAGGCATCGAGGGCCGCCAGGGCTTCTTCGCCGTCGCGACAGACCAGCACATCGAAGCCGGCCTCGCCCAGCGTGATCTCATAGATCATCGCCAGGATCGGATCGTCCTCGGCGATCAGAATTCGTTGCATTCTCGCGCCCCACACGCCCCAACGACAGTCAGGGGGTCTTAGCTTAACCAACCGTTAAATTGGTAGCGCGGGGTAACAGGAAGAGTCCCCGGGCAAAAGGTCGCATTCCTGTTAGGCGAGTGGGTGCATCATTTTCAGGCTTGCTTGCGCTTGCGCACGAACATGGCGGCATCGGCCTCGGCCAGGGCGATTTCGGGATCGGTGCCCGGCTCGATCTCGCGAACACCCCAGGAGATGTGCAGCGGGGCCGACCATTCGCCGAACTCGACCGGCGTATCCTGAACGGCTGCCGCCAGGCTGGCGGCCTTTGACAGGGCGGTTTCCTTGTCGGCCTGGGCCAGAAGCACGGCGAACTCGTCGCCGCCCATGCGCCCGACCACATCGCTTTCGCGCACATTGGCCAGCAGCCGGCCCGCAACGGCCTGCAGGGCGGCGTCTCCGGCCGCATGGCCAAAGCGGTCATTGACGTTCTTGAAGCCATCCAGATCGAAGAACACCACACTGGCCGGCGAGCCATAGCGCTGGGCGAAGGCGGCCACGCGCTTCATCTCGCGCAGGAAGGCCCGGCGGTTCAGCACCGGGGTCAGAACATCCTGGTCGGCCTGCTGCTGGGCTTCATTGAGCCGCAGCTTCAGCCGCGAGACCTCGCTGCGCAGGTCATCGATCTCGGTCATCAGGGTGGTCAGGGCTTCCTGCACCTGGGGGGTCAGGTCCGCCTCGCTCAGGCCGAGAAAGGCGGCGCTGTCGGGCGACTGGGCCTCGCGCACGGAAACCTGGGCCCCCGCACGGGCCAGGGCCCGCTTGCGGATGGCGGCAAAGGGTTCGGTCCGGGCGCCGGAGATCTTCATGGGCTAGGGAATCGTTTCTTGCACAGGTCTGACAAGTGTTAACGCGAACGGCGGCAGGCGCAATCCGGGCGCGCTTTGGTCGCAGCGACAAGGCCCCCGGGGCTGCCTGCCCTGGCCTCCGCGCCTAAAACCGCAGCGCCCTGAACGTTTTGGACTTGCACTCGCGTCATGGACGCGCATACGGGGCGGCTTCAGGCCTCGCCCCCGCAGGGCGGAGCCCGCGCGCCGACTTCAGGGGACCTCGACGCCGATGCCAAACCCGATCCCGGACAGCCCGGGCGCGCCGCCCGTCGCCATCATCATGGGCAGCCGCTCCGACTGGCCGACCATGAAGGGGGCCGCTGACGCCCTGACCAGCCTGGGCGTCGCCTGGGATGCCCGGGTAGTCTCGGCCCACCGCACTCCTGAGCGCCTGTTCGACTTCGCCCGCAGTGCCGAGACCCAGGGCTTCAAGGTGATCATCGCCGGAGCCGGCGGCGCGGCCCACCTGCCGGGCATGGCCGCCTCGATGACCAATCTTCCGGTCCTGGGCGTGCCGGTGCAGTCCAAGGCCCTCAGCGGGTTGGATTCCCTGCTGTCCATCGTCCAGATGCCGGGCGGCATTCCGGTCGCCACCCTGGCCATCGGCGAGGCCGGGGCCAAGAATGCCGGCCTGCTGGCTGCCCAGATCCTGGCCCTGTCCGACCCGGCCCTGGCCGGTCGCCTGGCCGCCTTCCGTCAGGCCCAGACCGACAGCGTCGCCGAAAGCGTCGAGGACTGAACTACAGATGACTGACGCGCCCTTCCCCCTCGTCCCCGGCTCCACGATCGGCATCCTGGGCGGCGGCCAGCTGGGCCGGATGCTCGCCCTCGCCGCCGCACGCCTGGGCTTTGACGTGGTGATTCTCGACCCCGAGGACGGCAGCCCGGCCGGTCGGGTCGCGGCCCGCCAGATCGTCGCCGCCTATGACGACCGCTGGGCCCTGAAGCGCCTGGCCGAGGCCTGCGACGTCGTCACCTATGAGTTCGAGAACGTTCCGGCCGACACTGTCGCCGAACTGACGGCCCTGGGCTGTGTCGTCGCGCCGGGGGCCAAGGCCCTGGCCGCCGCCCAGGACCGGGTTGTGGAAAAGAGCTTCATGGCCGAGATCGGCGTGCCCACCGTGGCCTTCGCCGCCGTCCAGGACAGCGACTCCCTGGCCGCCGCGGTCGCCAAGATCGGCGCACCCTCCCTGCTGAAGACCCGTCGCGAGGGCTATGACGGCAAGGGCCAGGCCTGGATCCAGCGGGCCGGCGACGCCGAAGCCGCGTTCGAGAAAATCGGCCGCCAGGCGGCTATCCTCGAGGCCCCGGCCGATTTCGGCCGCGAGCTGTCGGTCATCGCCGCCCGTGGCCGTGACGGCGAGATCGCCTGCTATCCCCTGTCGGAAAACCACCATGAGGGCGGTGTGCTCCGGCGCACGGTGGCCCCGGCCAGGGTCACCCCGGCCACCCGTGACCAGGCCGAAGCCATCGCAGCCAAAATCCTGACCGCCCTCGACTATGTCGGCGTCATCGGGGTCGAGCTGTTCGAGCTGGCCGGCGGCAAGCTGCTGGTCAACGAGTTCGCGCCCCGCGTCCACAATACCGGCCACTGGACCCAGGACGGCTGCGAGGTCGACCAGTTCGAGCAGCACATCCGCGCCGTGGCCGGCTGGCCCCTGGGCCCGACCCAGCCCCTGGCCCATGTCGAGATGACCAACCTGCTGGGCCCCGATGTCGAGGCCTGGAAGAAGCTGGCCGCCGAGCCCGAGACCCGCGTCCACCTCTATGGCAAGGGCGAGGCCCGCCCGGGCCGCAAGATGGGCCATGTGAACCGGCTGCGGGGCCTGAAGGACTAATTGGCCGTGACAGACCAGGCGATCATCGGCCTGATCGGCGGCATGAGCTGGGAAAGCTCGGCCCAGTACTACCGGCTGATCAATGAGGCCGTGCGCGCGCGGCTGGGCGGCGTGGCCTCGGCCCGTACCCTGATGTGGTCGTTCGATTTCGCCGAGATCGAGGCCCTGCAGCACCAGAACCGCTGGCCGGAGCTCGCTCGGCGGCTGGCCGATGCCGCCCGGGCTCTGGAGGCGGGCGGGGCCGACTTTCTGGTCCTGTGCACCAACACCATGCACCGCGAGGCCGACACGATCGAGGCGGCGGTCCACATCCCCCTGCTGCACATCGCCGATCCGACCGCCGAGGCGGTCAAGGCCGCCGGCCTCTCGAAGGTCGGCCTGCTGGGCACCGCCTTCACGATGGAGCACGACTTCTATCGCAGCCGCCTGGAGAAGCGCCACGGCCTGGAGGTGCTGGTCCCCGAGGCCGATGACCGGGCAGCCGTGCACGACATCATCTATCGCGAGCTGGTCGCGGGACAGGTTCTGGACGCCTCACGCGAGGTCTATCGCGCCGTTATCGCCCGGCTCGTCGCGCGCGGGGCCCAGGCGGTGATCCTGGGCTGTACCGAGATCATGCTGCTGATCGGCCAGGCCGACAGCAGCGTTCCGGTGTTCGACACCACAGAGCTGCACGCGCTGGCGGCCGTGGAACGGGCCCTGGGGGACTCTGGCCTCGGCTGACTTTGCAGGGGGCGGACATGGCGAAGTGAGCGGATGTCCAGGCGCTCCGGCCTGAAGGACCCCATCGCTCCCACGCGCAGAGCTTGGCATGCAATCCAGGTTCAGGACCTTGGGCGCGGACCGCCCCCATCACTAAAAAAGTTGTCGCACGTCGTTTTCTGCAGGCAGTGTTGTGCCTAGCTGCTCTTGGCCACTCGGTACGTTCGCCCCATGATACGCACCAAGCTCATTCGCGCCTTCACCCTTGCCGCAACCGTAGTGTTGATGGCGATCGCGGCTGATTTTCTTCTTTCGATCCTGGTCGCTGGTCACACCGAGGTTTTTACCCCGTTCTCCACCCTGGCGATCGCATCGGTCATCGCGCTGCCACTGGCCTGGATCCTGACGAGCCAGCAGGTCAATCTGGCCACCGCCCACAAAGAACAGCTGGCCCTCCTGGCGGCCCGTGAACGCGCGGTCTCCGAGTATGAAGACGCCCAGGCCCGCCTGAGGTCCAGCGAGTCACTCTACCGCCTGCTGGCAGACAACCTGACAGACTCGATTTCGCTATGGTCGCCCGAAGGCAAGCGCCTCTACAGCTCGCCTTCGATTGAACGGCTGATGGGTTATACCCCTGAAGAATATTTATACGTTCCAGTAAGCGAAGTCGTTCGACCTGAAGACAACGAACGACTGTTCAATATTATAAAAGGTCTAAAGCGGGGCGGAGAAAGCCGCACGGCGGAGTATCGCAGCCGCCGCAAGGACGGGCGCGAGATATGGGTCGAGAGTACCTATGCCCGGCTGGCGGATGGCAGCGTTATATCGACGTCACGCAACATCACGGAACGCTGGACCCTGCAGCGGGATCTGGAGACGGCCCTGGTCGAGGCCCAGAGCGCGGTCGCCGCCAAGTCCGACTTCCTGGCCAACATGACCCACGAACTGCGCACGCCGCTGAATGCCATCATTGGCTTTTCAGGCGTGTTGCGGGGGTCCAACCGTCTGTCGTCCGAAGACAGGCATCATGTCGAACTGATCAGCGGCGCCAGCGCCACCTTGCTGGGCGTGATCAATGATGTGCTGGAGTTTTCTCGGCTCGAGGCCGGCTATCTGGACCTGGACCCCCAGCCCTTCGACCCGGCTCAGTTGGTTCGCTCGGCCTGCGCCCTGATCGAGGACCAGGCCCGGGACAAGGGCCTGACCCTGAGCCTGGACATCGCGCCGGGCCTTTCCGGCATGGTCGGCGATGGGCCGCGCCTGTCGCAGGTGCTGCTGAACCTGCTGTCCAACTCTGTGAAATTCACCAGCGAAGGCCATGTCACGGTATCGCTGCGCCAGTTTGTCGAGGCGGAGACCGCGCGCCTGCGGATCGAAGTGATCGACACCGGTATCGGCATTTCCGAAGATCAGATCGGCAAGGTTTTCGAACGCTTCGCTCAGGCCGACGGAGGAATCTCACGGCAGTTTGGCGGCACGGGCCTGGGCCTGGCGATCTCGAAACGGATTATCGAGCGCATGGACGGCCAGATCGGAGTCGTCAGCACAGAGGGCCAAGGCTCGACCTTCTGGTTCGAGGTTTCCGCGCCCGTTGTCAGCCTGGACACGGTCCAGGCGGCGCACAACGAAGGCACCTCCGGCTTCACCGCGCCGCTGCGCGTGCTCGTGGTCGAAGACAATGCCGTAAACCGCGAACTGGTCTGCACACTGCTGGCCCCCTTCGACATAACCATCGATACCGCTCACGACGGGGCCGAAGGCTTGAAGGCCACCGAACGCGGGATCTACGACCTGATCCTGATGGACATACAGATGCCGGTCATGGACGGCCTGACCGCCACCCGGCTCATTCGGGCCAACAACAACACCGCCCCGATCGTGGCCTTGACCGCCAATGTCCTGCCCGAGCAAATCGCGAAATGTCTGGCTGCCGGTATGAACGATCACATCGGCAAGCCTTTCCACGCGGCCCGCTTGCTGGAAACTGTGGTTCGCTGGACGCAGATCGCGGCCTGAGTGTTGACGGCGGGCGGTGCGGGTGGGGCAGCGTGGGTGAGCTGAGGTGAAAGGTGTCTGCTGTAGGTGGGAAGCGGATACTGGCGCGTGAACCGAAAGTGGGCGCGGGGCTGTGTGTCTACCGGCCGACGCCGCAGGCCCGCTCCTGACCTGCTCCGCAGGTCGTCCTCCCCCCTGCCGGGGGGAAGATGAAATGCGCGGACCTCATCTCCCCCTCCGGGGGAAGACGGCTGCGTAGCAGCCCGTAGGGGGCAAGTGCGGGGATAGGGCTCAATCCATCCCATGTGTTTCCCGTACAAACCCAAGCCCAATCAACCCCTTGCAATAAGTCGGAGCGCGCCAATCCGACGCGCTGAATCCGCCCGCATAATCAGTCTCACCTGACAGCACGGGAAGGGCGTCCGGCCGGCGACCAGCGACGGCTGTCAGGGGTGATCGAGCGGGGTCTGCCTGAGTCGCGAGAGCGGGACCGGCGGACTTAATCAGAGGGCGGGTGACGTAAACCCGCCCATCGGAGGTCTGCCAGGGCCTCCGCCCGTCCGAAGGTTCGCTCCGGGTCCCTCCGGAATCGGCGTGGCTGCAGCCTCTAAGCTGGGTCCGTCGCGAGGAGGACAAACCCGGGTGGGGCAAAAGGTTGAACCAGACCTGCGCGCCCCGGCCAGAGGGATAACGGTCACGCGGAGCGTTCGTCTTCGTCGAAACGGTACTTACAAACACAATCATCCGGGCGAGGCCCGGGCGCTCCGCGACCCTTCCCCTCCCCATCGCAGCTTCGGCGCGAGGTCGCGAAGTCGTGTCCGCCAGACTTGCCCCCTACGGACCGCTTCGCGATCGTCTTCCCCCGGCGGGGGAAGATGTAGCGCGCGGACCCCATCTTGCCCCTCCGGGGGAGGAGCGCCGAAGGCGCGGAGGGGGCGAGCCGTCAGCGGTACCGCATCTTCGCCAGGGCCGTGACCAGCTCGCTGGCCAGGTCCATCGGCTTGAGCCCGGCCTTCCACTTCTCGAAGGCCATGACGTTCTCGATCCGGGCATCGAGATGGGCCAGGGCCGAGTCTCGGCCCGAGGCCATGTCGACGGCCAGGGTCGAGACCAGGATGCCCGACAGGATCGCCCGCTTGGAATAATGGTTCTCGTCGGTGGCCGTATCACCCGCCCAGCGCCAGAGCGTGTCGGCGCTTTCCCACGTCAGGCGCAGGGCGAGGGCGAGGTTGGTCGGGAAGGACAGGAAGGCGGCCAGGGCCCGCATGACCTCGGCATCGGCCGCTACGGCGTCCAGCCGGGCGATGACCCCCACGCGGATCCTGTCGCGGATCTTCAACCCGTTGGGGTCGTGGATGGCCAGGCTATCGAGTGCCTTTGCGTCATGGCGCCGTGACAGCAGGGCCGCCAGATCGCGGGCCCCTTCGGGCAGCAGAAGCTGGGTCTCGCCGGGTGACAGGCCGGCCGCCTGGGCCGCCCGTTCGGTCAGCCGGGCGTTCCAGCCCGCCGCCGGCGCAAGCCGCACGGCCTCGTCCAGCACCCGCTGTTCGGCCTCATCGGCCCAGTTGCTTCCTGTCTCGGCTGCCTTGCTCATGAATCCGAGTCTACACCGTGGTTTAGGCCGCGTCGCGCATGGACAGAGCCCATTCACTCTGCTATCAGCCGCCCCTCGTTTCCCGGAAGCCCCCCTTCCGGGTTTATCAGGTTTTGTTCGCCCGCCCGGCCCCTGAGAGGGACTCGGGACATTGGTCGGGCCGTCGAATGGAGAGAGACCCCTGGTCCAGATTTTCGTCCGCGACAACAACGTCGATCAGGCCCTCAAGGCCCTGAAGAAGAAGATGCAACGCGAAGGCTCGTTCCGCGAAATGAAGCGGCACGTGCACTATGAGAAGCCGTCGGAAAAGCGCGCCCGTCAAAAGGCCGAAGCGGTCCGCCGCGCCCGCAAGCTGGCCCGCAAGCGCGCCCAGCGCGAAGGCCTGCTGCCGATGCCGAAGAAGCCGGTCGGCGCCCGGTAGGCTTCACGCCTGACGGACTGAAGACTTTCGAAAGCCGCGTGGCGATCCGCGCGGCTTTCGTCGTTTAGGGCCGCTGTTTCAGTGCGCCGAAGGGGGTTCACCCACGAACGCCACGGCCCTGACGATGCGGTCCGCGAAAGACCGGCCCAGCAGGCGCGTGTGGGTGGCCCCCTCGACATGGTCGACCATGCCGTGGCGCGAGGCCAGGGCCGGTGCCGACTGGATGGCCTTCCAGGCTTCGCGACCCTTGATCGAGCCCGCCGTAACCACCGCCACCGGCCAGGCGGGGTCCAGGGGCGGCTGCTCGGCGGCCTGGTCCGAGGCCTTGATCCACAAACCCACCTCGTCGGCCGAGGTGCGGTTGTGGCGGCCATTGCCAAAGGCCCAGCGCTTTTCGGCCGCGGCCTGGGGCGGCAGGCCGATCTTGTCGCCCAGGCGGGTCTGGGTCAGGGGCTTGTAGAGACCGATCGACGCCCCGCGTGCGGCCCAGCGGGAGGCCGAGGCAAAGGCCTTGACGAAGCCGCTCATGCGCGGGTTCTGCGCTGCCTCGGGCGTCGCGGCATCGACCAGGACCAGGCCGGCGATCCTGTCGGGGTTGCGGCCGGCATAGTGGCGCAGCCTCAGGCCGGCCATGGAATGCCCAACCAGCACATAGGGCCCCGGCTCGCCGGAGGCAGCGACCAGCTTTTCGAAGTCGGTGACGATGGCCAGACCGTCGCGAGGCGCGGGCCCCGGCGGTGAATAGCCCATGCCGGCCCGGTCATAGGCGCAGGACCGCCAACCGGCCGCCGTCAGGGCGTCCTGGGTCGCCCCCCAGTCGGCGGCGAAGCCGAAGGCTCCGGCTTCCAGCCACACCACCGGACGATCATTGCGCGGCCCGTCACAGACCAGCCTCAGGCTTCGACCCGGCTCGATCTGGACCAGTTCGCCGCGCGGACGGGGGGATCCGAACGCACTCATGGTGCCGCCCAGGGCGACATAGGCAATGAAGAAGACAGTGACACCGGCGAGACCGCGAACAAGGACCTTGAACATGGCCCCTACCTTATCGCCGGTTCGTGACGCGTCGAGCGTCGTTCGCTCAGCTATCGGCGACGGAAGCCCGCATTCTGGCCCTGCCAGACTTGGTCTTGGGTGGCTTGACGCCCTCGGGCCAGGCGGAAACCTGGGCCATCCGCACCTTGCGCGGCACCCGGGCCGCGGCGCGCAGGGGCAGATCATCGGCTTCGGCAAAGGCCTGACCCAGGAAATAGGACGGATTCAGGGGCTTGCCCTTGCGACGGATCTCAAAATGCAGATGCGCACCTGTCGAGCGGCCACTGCTGCCGACATAGGCAATCGTCTGGCCACGCCGGGCCACCATGCCGGGCTTCACACCCCGCGCCGTGGCCCCCAGATGGGCGTACAGGGTCCGGAAGCCGTCCTTGTGACCGATCTCCACGAACCGGCCATAGCCGCCATCCTTGCCGGCACGGAGAACCACACCGTCCGTCGCAGCCCGGATCGGCGTTCCGATCGGCGCGGCAATGTCGACGCCTTCATGCAGCCGGCCGTTCTCTTCCCAGGGCAACTGCCGAAGACCGAAGGGCGAATTGACCACCTGGCCCGGCAGGGGGGCATCAAAGATGAAGGCCGGTGGCGGCGGGAGGTCGACAGGCGGGGCCTCGACCGTCTCAACCGGCGGCCTGTCTGGCTCATCCGCGAAGGCGCTCAGGGCCATGCTCGCATTGAGTGCGCACACCGTGGCCAGGACGCCGACCAGGGTCAGAAAGGCGACACGGCCGTAGGGCGGCTTGGCGGCGAGGGTCTCTGACGTCAAAAATCCACTTCCCTGGAGTCGTGCCGTCAGGTCGCCGGACCGGGCCTTGGGCAGGTTCTTGCCACATCGATCTTTCGTGTTGGTGAATGAGCGGCCCGGCGCAGGTGCCTCGACCCTCTCTGCGACACCCTGTCGCGACGCCCCCTCCGGAGGCTGCTCACAATTCCTCGCAGGAACACGGGGCCGGACACATTGCGTGTTACTAAATGTTCACACCATAAACATTCTGTAATTCTCTAAATTATACGTCATGACTGAGACGTAACGGGACTTAATGAAACCTCGCAAGTAAACCTCTCGACATGAGGCGCAGCGAAGCGCCAAACACAAACCAACACCGAGGGATTACTTCAAATGCGCAAGTTCATCATGAGCCTGACCACCGTCGCCAGCCTGAGCCTGGCCGCCATTCCGGTTCTGGGCCTGGCCCAGGCTGCCAATGCTACCGAGCTTCAGGCCCGTATCTCGGTCAGCGACCTGAACCTGTCCAACCCCGCCCAGGCTGCCGAGTTCAAGGCCCGCGTTGATGCCGCTGCCCAGTCGCTGTGCAGCGCCAAGGTCCGCAACAACGCCGCCCACACCTTCTATGGTGCCTGCGCCACCGAAGTCCGCCGCGACGTCGAACGCCAGCTCTCGGCCCCGCAGCGCAAGGCCCTGCAGGTCGCTTCCCGCGCCAAGCCGGTCGAGATGGCCGCCCGGTGAGGCCAGGCTCCCCGACGCCCGAAAACGACAAAGGCCTCAGGGGAACCTGAGGCCTTTGCTATATCTGCGGTCCGGTCAGTGAAAGGTCAGAGCCCCTTCACGATCCCCTCGACCATCTTCTTGGCATCCCCGAACAGCATCATGGTGTTGTCGCGGAAGAAGAGTTCGTTCTCGACCCCGGCATAGCCAGAGGCCATACCGCGTTTGATGAACAGGACCGTGCGGGCCTTTTCGACATCCAGGATCGGCATGCCGTAGATGGCGCTGGTCGGATCGGTCTTGGCGGCCGGATTGGTGACGTCATTGGCCCCGATCACGAAGGCCACGTCGGCCGTCGAGAACTCGCTGTTGATATCTTCCAGCTCGAAGACCTCGTCATAGGGGACATTGGCCTCGGCCAGCAGCACGTTCATGTGGCCGGGCATGCGGCCGGCGACGGGGTGGATGGCGTATTTCACCTCGACGCCCTCTTCCTTCAGCTTGTCGCACATCTCGCGCAGGATGTGCTGGGCCTGGGAGACGGCCATGCCGTAGCCGGGGACGATGATCACCTTGCTGGCGTTCTTCATGATGAAGGCCGCGTCATCGGCGCTGCCCTGCTTGACCGGACGGCTCTCGACCTTGCCGCCGGGACCGGCCGCAGCAGCATCGGCACCGAAGCCGCCCAGGATCACCGAGACGAACGAGCGGTTCATGCCCTTGCACATGATGTAGGACAGGATCGCGCCCGACGAACCGACCAGGGCTCCGGTGATGATCAGGGTGGTGTTTTCGAGCGTGAAGCCCAGAGCCGCCGCCGCCCAGCCGGAATAGCTGTTCAGCATCGACACCACGACCGGCATGTCGGCCCCGCCGATCGGGATGATCAGGGTGACGCCGATCAGCAGGCTGAGGGCGAAGATGCCCCAGAAGGCCCAGATGGCCGAACCGCCGCTGACGACCAGCACCACCACCAGGGCGACGATGGCCAGGGCGATCAGGATGTTCAGCAGGTGACGGGCCGGCAGCAGGATCGGCGCACCGCCCATATTGCCGTTCAGCTTGGCAAAGGCGATGACCGAACCGGTGAAGGTGATGGCACCGATGGCCAGGCCCAGCGACAGCTCGATCAGGCTGGCCCCGTGGATCGCGCCGTCTTCGCCGAGGATGCCGTAGGCGGCCGGTGTGTAGATGGCGGCTACGGCGACCAGACAGGCAGCCATGCCGACCAGGCTGTGGAAGGCGGCGACCAGCTGCGGCATCGAGGTCATGGCGACCTTGCGGGCAATGACCGCTCCGACCGCGCCGCCGACGGCGACGCCGCCGAGGATCAGGCCCAGGGTCACGAGATCCAGTGCGCCCTGGCTCCACAGGGTGGCCAGGGTGGTGGCGACGGCGATGGCCATGCCGATCATGCCGTTGCGGTTTCCCGCCTGGCTGGTGACCGGGCTCGACAGCCCACGCAGGGCCAGGATGAACAGCACCCCCGAGACGATATAGAGGATGGCGGCGATATTGGCGTTCATTCGGAGGTCCCCCCGGACGGCGGCGCCGGTTCGGCGCGCAGATTGGCGAGCAGCAGAGCTACGCCCATGCCGACGGCAAAGGGCGAGAGCCAGCGAAGGATGTCGGCGCCGCCGCTGGTTCCAGCCTGCAGGCCGATGGCGTTAGCGCTGAGGCCGATGGCGATCAGGACGAAAGCCGGCGCGAAAGCCGCGCCGTTTCCGGCCGCCTTCCTGCGGGGCAGCACCATCGAGACGCCGGCGGCGATGATCAGGATGATCAGGGCCGCCAGGGTCAGAGTGGCGAAGCCGCTCACTTGGCCTTGTCCTTCTTCTTGTACATGGCCAGCATCCGGTTGGTGACCAGGAAGCCGCCGAAGATGTTGACGGCGGCAAAGGCCGCGGCCAGGGCACCGGCGCCCTTGGAGATCCAGACCGAGCCGGTCGCGGCCTCGCCCGCACCGCCATGGGCGGCGGCAGCGAGCAGGGCTCCGACGATGATCACCGAAGAAATGGCGTTGGTCACCGCCATCAGCGGCGTGTGCAGGGCGGGCGTCACGCTCCACACGACATAATAGCCCACGAAGATGGCGAGCACGAAGATCGCCAGACGGAACACGGTGGGGTCGACGGCTTCCATGGAGGCCTCCCTTTCAATGTGAGTTAGGCGGTCTTCAGCGACGGATGGACGATCTCGCCCCCCTGGGTCACCAGGGCGGCCTTCAGGATCTCGTCCTCGAAATTGGGCGCGAAAGCCCCTTCCTTGTTGAGGAACAGACCCGACAGGGCAAAGAGGTTACGGGCATAGAGTGCGCTGGCGTCGGTCGCGATGCGGCCGGGCAGATTGGCGGCACCAAGGATCTTGGCGCCATTGGCGGTCACGACCGTCTCGTTCAGCTTGGCACCGACGACATTGCCGCCCTGCTCGATGGCCAGGTCGACCAGCACCGACCCGGCGCGCATCGAGGCGACCTGCTCGGCACTGACCAGCTTGGGCGCGGGCCGGCCGGGGATCAGAGCCGTGGTGATCACGATGTCCTGCTTGGCGATGTGGCTGGAGACCAGGGCCGCCTGCTTGGCCTGGTATTCAGCCGACATTTCCTTGGCATAGCCGCCGGCGGTCTGGGCGTTCTTGAATTCCTCGTCCTCGACGGCCAGGAACTTGGCCCCGAGCGACTCGACCTGTTCCTTGGTGGCGGGCCGCACATCGGTGGCGGTGACCACCGCGCCCAGGCGACGGGCCGTGGCGATGGCCTGCAGACCGGCGACCCCGACGCCCATGATGAACACCTTGGCGGCGGCAACGGTACCGGCGGCGGTCATCATCATCGGCAGGGCCTTGCCATAGGCCTCGGCCCCTTCAATCACGGCGCGGTAGCCGGCGAGGTTGGCCTGGGAAGACAGCATGTCCATCACCTGGGCCCGCGTGATGCGCGGGATGAACTCCATGGCGATCGCGCTGACACCGGCCTTGGCCAGGGCGGCGAGCGTATCCTTGTCCTGGTGGGGATTGAGGGCGGCGGCGACGATGGCACCGCTCTTGAGGGCCGCGATCTCGCCGGCTTCCGGGGCGCGCACCTTGAACAGCACGTCCGCGCCGGTGATGGCGGCCTTGGCCGTCTTGGCCAGCTTGGCTCCGGCGGCTTCATAGTCCGCATCGGGATAGGCTGCAGCGATTCCCGCCCCAGCCTCGACCACCACCGAGAAACCGGCGGCGGTCAATTTCTTCACCGTTTCCGGCGTGGCGGCGACCCGGGTTTCACCCCCGCGGGTTTCTTTCGTCACGGCGATGACGGCCATCGGCATACCCCTCCCAGAGCGCTGCTATCCCAGTCAGCTTGCGCTGCTGTTTAGGGGATAGTCTTGCCTCTTGTCGAGGCTTCAAGCGCGAGTAAGGGAGAAAATATGCCGATGTCTACCGGTGTCAGTGACCCGACTTAGGCTTCTCGCGCAGAAACACGATACCCAGCACGGTAAGGACGAACCCGGAGATCGCGCCCGCCAGGAAGCCGGCCGGGGTGCAGAACCAGATGGTGATCGTCAGCAGCAGCACGGCGATCGCCAGCGAACCCCACTTGGTCATGTCGCCAAAGGCCGCATAGGTGGCGGCCTGTTCCTGAATGTCCATTTCACCGCGGTGATAGTCGCCGGCCATGTCATCGTCCTCTTTGGGAAGAAAAGTCGTTCCGCCGATTACAACGGCCGGCCTAAAGGCTCAAGCGGGCGATTCCGGCGACGCTCTCGACCGAGAGGGCCGACATGCCCCCGGGAGGCCCGATCAGGGGCCGCAGAAAGCGTGAATAGTCGAGCGGCGGACTGTCGCCAAACAGCCCGATGGCGGTCAGGCCGACCGAGGCCGCGAGATTCAGGGGACCCGAGTCGTTGCCGATGAACAGGTCGGCCCTGGACAGCAGGGCTGCCCCGGCATCCAGCTTCAGATCGCAGGCATTGACGTTGATGCAGCTGCGTTCGGCACGGGCGAGCTCGGCGTCGACGGCAGGACTGTCGCTCGGACCCCCCAGCCAGAAATGGGTGCCGCCGAGATCGGACAAGGCCCCGCTCAGGGCGGTAAACCGGTCGAGCGGCCAGCAGCGACGGGGTTCGCTGGCCCCGACGCCATAGACGATCCAGGGCTTGGGCCGGTCGCCGAAGCGGTCCTGGATGAGGTCCAGGGCGGCCGGAACCGGTGCCAGGGCCGGCTCACGGCTGGCAACCTTCAGACCGTGGAGATCTTCAAAGGCGGCCAGCTTGGCGATCCGATGCGCCGGACGCAGGGTCCGCGGCAGGAACGGTCCATGGGTCAGCCAGCCTTCCTGACTGTGTCCCAGGCCGAAGCCGCGTCGCTCACGGACCCCGGCCAGGGCCGCGCCGATGGCCGGGCGGTCGATCTTTTCCAGGATCCATACCGCCCGGGGGCGACGCAGGCGGCACAGCCGAAAGAAATCGACGATCTCGACCAGGTGGCGAAAGGTGCCGGCGCGGTATTCCACATAGTCGATCAGTTCGACACAGGGCTCTGCCGCCAGCAATTCCTTGGCCCGGCTCGAGGGGCGTGCGGCCAGCAGCACCCGGCCCTCGATAGCCCGGCTGGCGATGGCCCGAAGGGTCGGCAGGTGCCACATCAGGTCCCCCACGCCGCGATCGGGCATGTAGACCATGACCATCCCGGCGGGCGGCACCAGGCTTTCGGTCATTGCCAGTTGGCGAGCAGGCCGCGCAGCCCGGCCACGAAGGCCAGGGGCTGATCGATCATCACATGATGGTCAGCATCGGGAATCGGCACGAGCAGGACATCCTTGGGCATCTGGTCGATCATATAGTCCAGAGTCTCGGCGTGCATAAGATTGGACCGCTCGCCCCACATCAAGGCGGCCGGACAGGCAATCTGCGGCAACAGGAGCCCCAGATCCGGCATCCGGAACCGCTGCCAGATGGCGGGATCGAACTTCCAGGTCCAGCCGCCCTCGACTTCCTTCAGCGAGCGGCGGGCGATGTAATCAGCGATGTACAGGTTTTCGCAGGCCTGGGGCGGGGCGAGTCGGAACCGGCCGAGGGCCTCGACCAGGGTCGCATAGACCTTGTTGCCGAAGCCGGGACGATTGGGCGGGCCTTTCCAGCGCTTTTCCGGCGGCTGGATGCTGCTGTCGACCATGATGATGCCCCGCAGCCGGTCCGCGTGGGCCACACTGCAATACAGGGTGGGAAAGCCGCCAAACGAATGGCCGACGAAGATCGGCTTGACCCCGCCCGCCTCCAGCTGCGCGGCCTCGACGGCAGCAAAGGCTTCGGCGGCGAAGGATTCGGCCGAATAGGAGTCCCGCCAGTCGGAACTGCCCATGCCCGCCCAGGAAATCGCGGCGACCCGCCAGTCCCTGGCGAAGAACGGTGCGATGAAGCTCCACCAGTCGGCATGGGCCCCATTGCCGTGCAGGAACAGCAGGCCCGGCTTGCCGACCTCGCCCCAGGTCAGCATTTCAATCCCGGCACCGTCCACCATCAGGGTCGTGCGCTCGGGCTCAACGGCCAGGGCCTGCTCGAACCAAAGCGGGGCCGGGGGCACAGCGCCGGCGAAGGCCTCGAGCGGGGCCGGCATCGGCGGCGGCACGCGGGCCAGCTGCTGCTGATCATCGGCCATGTTCAGCCCTCGCCCTTGAAGGCCAGTTCACCGGGGCGCGGCTTGCGAGGGCTGAGGCCCTTGAAGACGCCGGTGCCGGTGATCAGGGTGCGATCGCCCGACCAGATCCGGCCGCGCACGGTGAAGACCATGTCTTCCTCGCCGATCAGTTCGCCCTGCCCTTCCACCCAGTCGCCCAGCTTGGCCCCCGACAGGAAGTCGCACATCAGCCGGACCGTGACCCAGCTATAGGACTTCTGCAGCGAGATGATCCGCCCCCAGGCCATGTCGGCAAAGCTCATCAACATGCCGCCGTGGCAGTTGCCCAGGCCGTTGGTGTGGTGCTCCTCGACCCGGAAACCCAGGCAGGCCTCACCGGGCCCCGAGCGCTGTTCGAACAGGGGACCGATCTGGCGGCCAAAGCCGCGCGACCAGTTGAGCTGGCTGTAACCGTCCGGAATGGCGGCGGTCTGGGCGTCTGTAAGATCATCGGACATGGGACAAACCTAACGACCGTTTGAACAAAGCGGAACCCTTCCCCGACGGCGTGTAAGGACGACCCGGCCCGCGGCGTCTAACCTTATCGAAACTGGGGCGGATCATGGGCGCTGAACATCCAAGGGACGAGGCGTTCGCCGACTGGCTGGAGCCGCATCTGGCGGCCCTGCGCCGGATCAGCCGCGCCTTCGCCCAACCCGCCGATCAGCACGATCTGCTGCAGGAGCTGATGGTAGCGGTCTGGCGCGCCTGGCCGCGCTTTGAGGACCGCAGCTCTGCCGCTACCTTTGTCTATCGGGTCGCGCACAATACGGCCCTGACCTGGAAACGGGGCGAGACGCGGCGGAGGCGGCGTCGAGACGCGATCGAAGCCGAGCTGAGTCTCCGTCCGGACACCGGCGACCCGGCCGAGGCGGCGCTGCTGGAGCGGCTCTATCTCGGGATCCGCACCCTGCCGCCGCTCGACCGATCGCTCATCCTGCTGTCGCTGGACGGCGTCGCCTATGGCGAGATCGCCCGGCTGCACGGCCTTTCGGAAACCAATGTCGGCGCGCGCCTGACCCGCATTCGCGCCCGCCTTTCAACCCTCTTGAAGGACGACGGCGATGGAGTTTGACCGTCTCGAACAGGCCTGGCGCTCGGACGCTAACACCCCGACCGATGAATCCCACGCCCTGTTGAAGGAGCAATTGATGCATACGCTGAAGACACGCCGGCACCTCGAAATGCTGCTGGCCGGCATACCGACGGTGACCCTGACCCTGTTCACAGTCATGGCCCTGGCGGCAGTCCTGAAAAACCAGGGTGCCGGGTGGCCCGGAATCGCCATGCTGGCCGTGTGCTGGATGGTGATGGGCACGCTGCTCTGGAACGGTTTCCGGCATCGGTCGCGCGACACCGGTTCGCCCCTGCGCGATACGGTGGCCGGCCTGCTGGCCGCCAATCGCCGGGCGCGATCCAACTGCCACGTCTTCTGGGCCATGCTGCCGGTGTTCATGCTGCCCCTGTTCATGGCAATTCAGCGCCTCCAGGACGATGGCCGGATGAACACCACGGCCGGCTGGCAGGCTATGGCCGTCTGCGGCCTGGCCCTTGCGGCCAGCACGGGCTGGAACCTGCTGCGCTACATCCTGGTTCTCAAGCCCGAGCAGCGGCGGCTTGAGGCACTGCTGGCCGACTACGGCACCTGATCGATCCCCGCCGCCGCCAGCACCGCGGCCTGGCGGCGGGCCAGGCCTTCTTCCGAAAAGCCCTCGAGAGACGCTTCGAACAGCGCCTTCCAGTTGTGGCGGGCCCCAAGGTGCAGGAAGGCCGCGCCCAGGCCGATGGCGGCACGGTCCATGAACACGAACTCGCGGGGAATGGTAATCGGCCCCTTTTCCTTGAGGGCCTGCCGCACCCTGAAGGCTTCGCGGCGGCCATATTCGCCGGGCGGCACATCGTCGGCGACACTGCGCACGCGGTCGTCCAGCAACGGCCCATAGATGAAGCGGGCCCAAACGTTCAGGGTCTCGACCAGGTCATCATTGAGATTGGCAAAGCCCCAGCTGCGATAGGCCTCAAACTGTTCGGCGCGATCATCATTGGATAGAGCCCGATAGAGCCGGACCACCCCGGCCACAAAGCGCGGCGGGAAGATGCGGATACAGCCGAAGTCCAGCAGGTTCAGATGCTGGGCGTCTTCACCGCCGAAGGTGTAGTTGCCCAGGTGCGGGTCACCATGAATGATCCCGAGCTTGGTCATCGGGCTCCACCAGGCTTCGAACAGCAGGGCGGCGATGCGGTCGCGGGTCTCCTGGGGCGCGTCCTTGAAGGCCAGCAGCCCCTGCCCCTCCATCCAGGTCATGCTGAGCAGGCGGCCGGTCGACAGCGACGGCAGGGGTTCGGGAACCCGGATGTCCGCGCGCCCGGCAAAGAAGCCGCCATAGAGCGCCATCAGCCTGGCTTCACGGCCATAGTCGAGCTCCTCGCGCAGGCGGTCGCCGATCTCGACGATCATCTGGGTGGGGTCGATCGAGCCGTCCAGGCGCTTGAACAGGGCAAACAGCGAGCGCAGCTGGCCGAGATCGCTTTCGACCGCGCTCTGCATGTCCGGATATTGCAGCTTCACGGCGATGGCCCGGCCGTCGGGGGCGACGGCGCGGTGCACCTGGCCCAGCGAGGCGGCGGCGCAGGCCTCGTGCTCAAAACTCTGGAACTTCCCCTGCCAGTCGGGGCCCAGCTCGGCAGCCATCCGCCGACGGACGAAAGGCCAGCCCATGGCCGGAGCATTGGTCTGCAATTCCGCCAGTTCGGCGGCAAATTCGGGCGGCAGCAGGTCCGGGACGGTGGCGAACATCTGCGCCGCCTTCATCAGCGGCCCCTTCAGCCCGCCGAGCGCCGCCTTCAGAGCCTTGGCATTGCGGGCGTCGGCGCTGTCGCCGCCGAACAAGCTGTTGGCCCCATAGCTGACCGCCGCGCCCGACAGGCCTGCCCCGACCTTGGCAAAGCGGGTCAGTCGACCGGAAAGCCGGTCGCGTTCGGGGTCTTTGATGTCGTCAGCCATCGTGGAACGTCTCCTCGTGCTTCGACAGGCTCAGCGTGAGATGGCGACTGCACCCCGACAGCTCTCCGCCCTCATCCTGAGCTTGTCGAAGGACGAGGGCGGACGCAGTGCCCATCAGACGAGCTGTTCAAACTCGTCGACCAGCCGTTCCAGCTGCGCACAGCCCGCCGCCCAGAAGGCCTTGTCGCGCGGGTTCAGACCGAAGGGTTTCAGCGCCTCGACATAGGTCCGTGTCCCGCCGGCAGCGAGCAGGTCTTCGTACAGCGGCGCGAAGCCTTGCGGATCCTCGCGGCGCTTCTCCATCAGGCCGCGCACCAGCAGGTCGCCGAAGGCATAGGCATAGACATAGAAAGGCGCATGGCAGAAGTGGCTGACATAGGCCCAGTAGTGCTCGTAGCCCGGATTCAGTCGCACGGCCGGGCCGAGGCTCTCGCCCATCACTTCCAGCCACAGGCCGCCGATCTGGTCGGGTGACAGCTCACCCTCCTGGCGGGCCTCATGGAAGCGGCGCTCGAAGCGGTGGAAGGCGATCTGGCGGACCACGGTATTGAGACCGTCTTCGATCCGGCCGGCCAGCAGCTTGCGGCGATCATCAGGCGTCGCCTCGGCCAGCAGCCGGTCGAACACCAGGCCTTCGCCAAAGATCGAGGCGGTCTCGGCCAGGGTCAGGGGCGTGTCGGCCAACAGGGTCCCCAGCGGCGCGCACAGGGTCTGGTGCACGGCATGGCCCAGCTCATGGGCCAGGGTCAGGACATCCCGCCGCTCGCCCATATAGTTCATGAACACAAAGGGATGGCGGTCGGCGGTAACCGGATGGGCATAGGCCCCCGACTGCTTGCCGGGGCGGGGCCGGGCGTCGATCCACGGCTGGGTGAAGAAGGTCCGGGCGGCGTCGGCGAATTTCGGGGCCAGGGTCTGGAAGCTGTCCAGCACCAGATCCTGGGCCTCGGCCCAGGCGTAGGCGCGGGGGGCGGCCGCGTCGAGCGGGGCGTTGCGGTCCCAGTAGTCCAGGGCCTCGAGGCCCATCAGGCGGGCCTTCAGTGCATAGTAGCGATGCGACAGACGTGGATAGGCCTCGACCACCGCCGCCTCCAGGGCGTCGACGGCGTCGGCATCGACCTCATTGGCCAGATGGCGCGACTGGGCCGGATCGGCATAGCGCCGCCAGCGGTCTTCAACCTGCTTCTCGAAGGCCAGGGTGTTGAGTGCCAGGGCCTGGGTGGAGCCCGCCGTCTCGAGGGCGGTCGCCAGGCCGTCGGCGGCCGCCTTGCGGCGTCCGGCATCGGGGTCCGACAGGCGGTTGAGCACCTGGGGCAGGGTCAGGGACTCTTCGCCGACCTCGGCCCTCAGCTTCGACAGTGTCTCGTCATAGAGGCGCACCCAGTTGGCGGCGGCCGGGCTGCGGTCGACGATGAAGCGTTCCAGCTCGGCCGGCAGCTCGTGCGGTCGCGACAGGCGCACGCGGCGCAGCCACGGCGTCCAGCGCCGGGCAGCGGGAAAGCCGGCCAGGGCGGCCTCGATTTCCGGGTCCTCCAGCTGGTTCAGTTCCAGGCTGAAGAACAGGCTGTCCGCCGCGATGCCGGCCGAGCGGGCCCGCAGATCACCCTCGAACTTGGCCCAGGCGGCATCGTCCCGGGCCACAGACGCCGCCAGACCGGCATAGGCCCCGACGCTCCACAGGCCATTGGTGGCCTGCTCGTAAAGCCTGATCCCGCGATCGATCAGCTGGCCCAGCCGCTCGGGCTCGGCCCGCGCCTGCAGGAAGAGACCCTCAAGCGAGGCCAGTTCGTCATTGGCGGCCTTGGCGGCGGCCAGATCGACCTCGATGCGCGGATCGTCCCGACCGGCATAGAGATCAGCGAGGTTCCATTCGGGAAGGGCGTCGGTCTTGAAGGGGGCGTTCATGGCCCTACCGATATGGCCCGAACGGGGCCCAGCGCAATCGCCCCGCCACCATTATCCTCAGACTGCGGGTTTAAGCGGCGGTTCGACGAAGCGGGCGATCAGGGTCACCACCAGATAAACGGCCAGGGCGGTAAGGCCCAGTTGCAGGGCACCGCCGCCGGGCGGCGAGGCCAGGGCAATTAGCTGCACGGCCAGCAGCAGGCCCAGAAACAGCGGTGCCGGCCACCAGGCCCGACCCTCAAGTCCGCGTCGCCACGCCCAGGCCGCCCCGGCCATAGCCAGCAGGCCCATTTCCAGGGCCTGCTCGGGCACGGGATAGTTCCACCAGCCCAGGCCCACCTTGGGACCGCCGAACCACAGGGCCAGGTCCGGTCGGTGGACCAGAAAATCCAGGCCCCAGTGCGACAGCACCGTCAGCCCCACCACCACAGCGGTCCAGCGCGGCAGCTTCAGCACCCAGCCCGCCAGAACAGCCGCCGCCACCGCCCACAGGGCCGCTCCAGGCAGGCTGTGGGTATAGGGCATGTGCTCCAGGACCAGGGCGCTGCCCGACAGGGTCGGATCGATGCTGACCCGCTCGACCCCGGTCATGATCAGCGCGCTCCAGCCGACATCGATCAGCTGGCTGGCCAGCACACAGGTCCACAGCGGTGCCTTGGGCGCGACGGCCTTGGCGGCCAGGGCGGCGGCATAGTGTCCGACAAACATGGTGGTCCCCCAGATTGAATGGCGGGAGCATGCACCCGGATGGGAGGTCCTGGAAACCGCTGTTCTGCGGGAGGAGCGACCTCCAGGCCGGGCTGCCCCCTAGTCCGCCTCGCCTCGATGCAGGCACGGCTTCAGGATCACCTTGTCGATCCGCGAGCCGTCCATGTCGACGATCTCGACGTCGAAGCCGCCCAGCTCGACGATCTCACCTTCACGGGGGATGCGGCCGAGGCGGTCGAGGATCAGGCCGGCCACGGTGTGGTAGCCGCCCTCGGCCTCGAAGGCCTCGCCCAGGGCATCGTTGAGATCCTGGATGTCGAGGCGGGCATCGACCAGCCATGAGCCGTCCTCGCGGCGCAGCATGCGGGTCTCGGTCTCGTCATGGGTCTCGGGGAAGTCGCCGGCGATCATTTCCAGCAGGTCGATCGGGGTGATGACGCCCTGGACTGACCCGAACTCATCGACCACCAGGGCCATGTGCAGCGGGGTCTGCTTGAACAGGGCCATGGCCCGCAGCAGGGACATGGTCTCGGGGATGGCGATCGGCTGCTGCACATGGGCGGCGACGTCGATCGGGGCTCCCGACAGACAGGCATCCAGCAGGTCCTTCTTCAGCAGCACGCCGATCTCGCCGTCGAGATCATCGTCGGTGGCCACGACGATGCGTGAATAGGGACAGCCGCGGATTTCGGTCAGGATCTGCTCGGAGGTATCGGCCAGGGAGATCCAGAACAGGTCGCGGCGCGGCGTCATGGCCACGCGCACCGGGCGGTCGCCCAGCCGCAGGACTTCCTGGATCATCGAGCGCTCTTCCGGCTCGATCAGGCCGGCATCGGCCCCCTCGGCCAGGACCGTCTCGACCTCTTCGGCCGTCATGTCATTGGTCCGCTCGTCGCGCACACCCATCAGCTTGAGGATGGCGGCGGTCGAGACGGTCAGGATGGTCACGAAGGGGCGCAGGACCAGGGCGACCACGGCCAGGAACGGGGCCATGCGCCGGGCGATGGCGTCAGGGAACTGCAGGGCCAGGCGCTTGGGCACCAGTTCGCCGAGAATCACCGAGACATAGGTCAGGCCGATGACGACCACGATGGTGGCAATGGCCTCGGAATGGGGGCCGATCACCGGCATGGGCTCGAGCCACAGGTCGAGGGCACCGGCGATGGTGGCCTGGCCATAGGCACCGGCCAGGATGCCGATCAGGGTAATGCCGACCTGCACGGCCGACAGGAACCGGGTCGGATGCTCGGCCATGGCCAGGGCCAGCCTGGCCCCCTTGTCGCCGCGATCGGCAAAGGTCTGGAGCCGGGCCCGGCGGGCGGAGACCACCGCCAGTTCAGACATGGAGAAAACCCCGTTCAAAAGAACGAGGAAGAAGACGACGGCGAGCGCGAGGAGGATCATGGCCCTACTGGGTCGATGACGCAGCGCCGGACGGCGACCACGGCCCCTGCTTCCTTGACGCGGCGAGGGCGAACCGTTGGCACACTATACAAAAGAAATCGCCGCGGCCCATAGGGGCCGCGGCGACATGCAGTTGGTCGGGGAATAAATTCGGCTTACGAAGCCGGACGCGCCATCGTGGTCTTGTTCTTGACGACGTTCTTGTTGTTTTCGTGCTGGCCGGGGGGCAGCGGGATCAGACCGCGACCCTGCAGATAGCCACCGCGACCCGTAGCGGCGTCCGAGGTGAACTCCGTCACGAACTCGTTCAGGCCCGGCGTCACGCCGAGATTGGCCTTCTTGACGTAGATGTAGAGCGAACGGGCCAGCGGATAGGAGCCGTCCGAGATCGTCTGGGGCGACGGCTTGACGCCGTTGATCGAGGCGCCCTTGACCTTGTCCATGTTCTCTTCAAGGAACGACCAGCCGAACACTCCGAGGGCGCCCGGGGTCTTGGTCAGGGTGCCGACGATGGCGTTGTCGTTTTCGCCGGCATCGATCCAGCCGTCAGCGCGCAGCGGGTCAACCTTGGCCTTGAACAGCTTTTCGTTGTTCGAGCGCAGTTCGTCGACGGTCGGGAACTTGCGGGCACCGGCTTCGATGGCCAGCTCGACGAAAGCGTCGCGCGTGCCCGAGGTCGGGGGCGGACCATAGACCTGAATGCGGTTGCCCGGCAGGCCCGGACCGACGTCATCCCAGCTGTTGCTGGTGTTCTTCACGAACTGGCCGCCCTTCAGGACCTGGGCGGAGAGGCCCAGATACAGGTGCTCGGTCTTGAAGTTGTAGTCAGCGCCGTCCTTGTCGGTGGCGACCACGATGCCGTCAAAGCCGATCTTGATCTGGATGATGTCCTTCACGCCCTTGCCGGCGCAGGCATCAAACTCGGACTTCTTCATCGGACGCGAGGCCGTGGCGATGTCCGGGAAGCCTTCGCCGTTACCACCGCAAAACAGCTTGATGCCGCCGCCGGTGCCCAGCGATTCGACCTTCGGGGCCTTCTTGCCGGTCTTCTTGGCGTAGTTTTCAGCGACGCGGGTCGCGAACGGGAAAACGGTCGAGGAACCGCCGGCCCAGACATAGTCGCGGGCGGCGTGGGCGGGGACGGCGGCGAGGCCCGACAGGGCGACGGCGGCGGCCGCGCAGGAAAGAAGCTTCTTCATGGAGAACTCCTGAAAATCTCTAAGGCGTGGGGAGGAAGCAGGCCGCGCCTGGCGCGGCCTGCTTTGGGATCAGGTCTTAGAAGTCGAACTGGGCGCGCATCTGGAACGTGTCGACGTCGACATCGTTCAGTTCGCGGTTCACGCCCGTCGCCAGGGTGGGGTTGTCGTTCGTCGACTTGGTGTAGTTGGCCTGGAAGCGAACATAGGGGTGGGGATACCAGTTCAGACCAGCGGTCCAGGCGGTGTACTTGCCGGCCGTGGCCACGCCCTTGAGGTCGGTCAGGTCGACCGAGTCGTAACGCAGAGCGGCTTCCCAGGCACCGATGCCACCCGCGGTGAGCGGCGACAGGATGCGGGTGCGGTTGAACTCGCCCTTGGCGGCTTCATAACGGCGGGTTTCGCCGGTCAGGAAGAAGCTGCCGGTGACGTAGAAGGCGTCCAGATCAACGTCCGAAGCCGTGCCGGTGCGGTCAGCGGTGATGCGGGCATATTCCGACTGGACCGAGAACTGCTTGTGCAGGACGACGGCTTCCAGGCCGATCGTCTTGTCATGAACGCCAACGGCACCCGACGACACATAGCGCGCGCCGTAGTTGGTGTTGTTGCGGACCTGATAGGTGAAGTTGGCCTGGTCGCCGCGATCGCGGTAACGGCCCCAGACGCCCAGGTGCACGGTGGTGTCGTCGGTGACGATCGGCGCATAGGTGAAGCGACCGTTGTAGCCGAAGGTTTCCTTCGAGCCCGTCGCGACGTTGGTGGCGACGTCGGCGTTGTTCAGGCTGTCGCCCGAGACGGCGACGGCGGCGGTCCAGTTCAGGCCGTTCATCTTGTACTGCAGGTTCATCACGCGGCCGGCGTTGATGAAGTCGTTGAACGGGCCGCGTTCCATCATCGTGTTGTAACGCGACGAGGTGATGTCCTCGAGCGACACGGTCTTGAAGTTACCGACGACGATCGAGCTGAACTCGGTGGGCTTGTACTCGAGGGTCAGGTCTTCCCACTGGGTGGTGCCGCCGCCGCTCGAAACGCTGAACTCGGCCTTGTAGGCCCACTGGCTGTTCCAGGTGCCCTCAACGCCCAGACGGGCGGTGCGCAGGCGGGTGTTCCAGGCCTTGAAGTCCACGCCGGTGCCGGTGCGGTCAACGTCCTGATAGACGACGTCTTCGTAAACGCGACCGCGGACCTTGAAGGTCAGGCTGTCGTTGGCGAACTGCGGCGCGCCCTTCCAGGTGGTGGTCGTGTCTTGAGCTTGAGCCGAAACGCCCAGGCCGAGCGCGAGCATCACGCCCAGCGCCGACCCGCCGACCAGCGAGGTCTTGTTACGCATGTGAGAATTCCCCTTAGCTGCCCCTGCCCTCTCGCCCCCTTCGAGGGGCGGGATCAGGATGAAAGCGGCTTACCGGGCTCCCATGACGGTTCAGCCACCGATTTGTGACAGACCGACGACAAGGGTTTTCAAGAGGTTAAGCTGTGGCAGGGCCGCAACAGATTGCTCCGTTGTCAGAGCAAACGGCTGCGGATGATCTGCGACAGCAGGTCGATCATCGACACCGCCACCACGATAACGAGCACGATGCAGCCGGTCTGGTCGAACTGGAAGGCATTGATCGAGTCGAACAGGATCTGGCCGATGCCCCCCGCCCCGATGATGCCCAGCACGGTCGCGGCGCGGCTGCTCGATTCGAAGCGATAGAGGGCATAGCTGGTCCACAGGGGCGCGACCTGCGGGATCACCCCCCAGACCACTTCCTGCAGGCGACCGGCCCCGGTGGCGCGCACGCCCTCGACCGGGCCCTTGTCGATCGACTCGACGGCTTCTGCGAACAGCTTGGCCAGGACACCGCCGGTGTTGAACATGATCGACATGACGCCGGCGAAGGGGCCCAGCCCCACGGCGGTAATGAAGATCAGGGCCACGACCAGGTCGGGGATCGAGCGGACCATGTCGAGCAGCCGGCGAACGGGCTGCTGGATCCACCAGGGGGTGATGTTGCGCGCGCCCAGCAGGCCCAGCGGTATGGCCACGATCACGGCCAGGGCCGTGCCCCACAGCGCCATCTGGATGGTCTGCCACATCTTGCCGATGAACAGGGGCCAGTCCATCGACAGGAACAGCTTGGGATCGCCGAACGGCGCGAAGAACTGGCGGGCAAAGCCGCTGGTCCGCTCGGTATCGCCGAACAGCTGCGGGAACTTGTCGATCTCGGCCGGCCGGAAGCTGATGACGAGGATGGCCAGAAGCCCGCCCCACAGCAGGATGTCAAAGGCCAGGGCCGAGGCCGACCGTCGGGGCGGGGCCGGAATCGTCGCGTCGGTCATGGTTAGGCTCAGTTGGCCGGCGCGGCGACGCCGGCCTTGCCGTCGGCGGCGAGGCGCTCGGCCTTGACGCCATCAAGGATCTTCTGGGTCTCGGCAATCTTGGCGGCGTCGCCGGACTCGCGGGCCAGGCCGAACTGCTCGAGGGCTTCCATTTCCCGGACCACCAGCAGGTGGGTGTCATCCGCCGGCTTGAAGCCGCCGATGCTCAGCTTCTTCAGATTGGCCCGCTGCTGCACGGCCGCCGGGGAATCGCCCTGGGCGTAGGTCAGGAAGAACTGGCGGATCTTTTCCTTGACCACCGGGTCCAGGTCCTTGCGCCAGACCAGCGGATCCTCGGGCAGGTTCGGGGATTCCCAGATCACCTTGATCTTGCCGGCCACGGCCTCGCCGCGGGCCGCGCTGAGATTGATGGCCGTGGTATTGTTGGTGGCCGCGTCGAGCTTGCCATTGGCCACGGCGAACAGATTGGCCTGGTGATTGGCCGACAGCACGGTCTTGAAGCAGGTCTCGGGCTTCTTGCCGGCCGGGATGAAGACGTAGGTCATCGGGGCCAGGGTGCCGGAGGTCGACTTCTTGTCGCCGATGCCGAAGTTCAGGCTCTTGTCGCACTTGAGCAGGTCTTCCACCGTCAGACGGCTGCCCGCCGGGACAATGATCACCGACTTGTAGCCGTCCGTACCCGACGGATCGAAGGTGCGGGCGAAGACCTCACCGCCCGAGCGGCGAACGGCTTCCAGGCCCGACTGGTTGGAGAACCAGCCGAGGTCCGTCTGGCCGGCGCCCATGGCGACGATCAGCGAGGAATAGTTGGACGAGAAGAACGGCTTCACCTTCAGGCCGGTCTGCTTCTCCATGTCGGCCAGGATCGGGGTCCAGTAGCCTTCCATGTTCTGGGCCGACTCGGTCGACAGGATCGAGAACACGACGGTGTCCTTGGGCCCCTTGTCGGCCGGCTTGGGCGCGCAGGCGGAAAGCGCCAGGGTGGCGATGGCGGCGGTGAACAGGCTGCGGCGGATCATTGCGGAGCTCCTTCCCAGAATACGTCCTCGAATTCCGGGCCGTAGATGTCGATGAGTTGTTCGCGTTTCAGGCCGTCGGCCGGGCCGTCATAGACCTTCTTGCCGGCCTTCAGGGCCACGACCCGGTCGCAATAGCGCAGGGCATAGTCGACCTGATGCAGGGTGACGACCACCGTCAGGCCATCGGCCTTGTTCAGGTCGCGCAGGATTTCCATGACCTTGCGGGCCGAGACCGGGTCCAGCGAGGCGACCGGCTCGTCGGCCAGGATGATCTTGGCCTTCTGGACCAGGGCGCGGGCGATGGCGCCGCGCTGCTGCTGTCCGCCGGACAGGGTATTGGCGCGCTGGGCGGCATAGTCGGAGACCCCGACCCGGTGCAGGGCGGCCATGGTCGCCAGCTTGGTCTCGGCCGGCCAGGCCCCCAGCAGGCCCCGCCAGGCCGGAATGCGGCCCAGTGAACCGAGCGCCACATTGCTGAACAGCGACAGGCGGCCGACCAGATTGAACTGCTGGGCGATGAAGCCGATCCGGACCCGCGCCTTGCGGACCTGGTCACTGACCTTGCCGCGCGCCTGGACGGGACCGCCGAAGGCGGTGATCACACCGATCGCCTCGCCCTTGTCGTCGCCCGGGGCGTCGATGGTCTGCAGGCCGTCGATGGAGCGCAGAAGGGTGGACTTGCCCGAGCCCGAAGGACCGATGAGCGCGATCATCTCGCCCCGATGCACATCGAGCGAAACGGCATCCAGGGCTCGCCGCGACCCGAAGGTCTTGGAGGCGGCACGGATCGAGAGAACAGGTTCCGACGTCATGGTCGGGGCGAATCCTTAACGGGGTTTCAGGCCAAGGGGAATGCGTTCACCGCTTTGGCGGTGGATCGCAATGAATTTGTGACAATCGGTGGATGAATTCTCCCCAACACGAGGGCCCAAAAGGGACTTTACATCGGGGAACGATACCCCTATTTCGCACGTCTCCGGCGGACCCGAAGTCCTCATAAGCGCTGCTAACGCCGGCCTAGGTTTCACTTCTTGCAGGGGGTTACGTGAATTGCACACGTACCATGAACCCCTGGACCTGGTCCGTGAGCGGTCACCGGAACGTCCTGTCGCACTCGTGCGACCGGACGCGGTGTCGGTAGCGGCGCGCTGGTTCCAGGCAGAATTTAAAGGCGACGTCTTTTACGCGGTGAAGGCCAACCCTTCGCCGTGGGTGATCCACGAGCTGGTCAAGGCCGGCGTGCGGTCATTCGATGTGGCGTCGCTGAACGAGATCGAACTGATCTCCCAGCATGCGCCCGGCTCGCGCATGGCCTTCATGCACCCGGTCAAGAGCCGGGTGGCGATCTCGACCGCCTATTTCGATCACGGCGTGCGGACCTTCTCGTTCGACACCCATGAGGAACTGGCCAAGATCCTCGACGCCACCGGCCAGGCCAAGGACCTCAACCTGATCGTCCGCATGGGCGTGCAGGCCGAGGGCGCGGCCTATTCGCTGTCGGGCAAGTTCGGCGTCGAGCCGCACGCGGCCCCGGACCTGCTGCTGGCCGCCCGTCGCGCCACCCAGGACCTGATGGGCGTCTCGTTCCATGTCGGCAGCCAGTGCATGCGCCCGACCGCCTATCAGGCGGCGATGGCCCAGGCCTCGCGCGCCCTGGTGCGGGCCGGCGTCCTGGCCGATGTCGTCGATGTCGGTGGCGGTTTCCCGTCGATCTATCCCGGCATGGTGCCTCCGGACATGTCCGAGTACCTGGCGGCCATCGACCGCGGCTTTGCCGAGATGATGGTGCACGAGACGACCGAGCTGTGGTGCGAACCCGGCCGGGCCCTGGTGGCCGAAGCCTCGTCCCTGCTGGTCAAGGTCGAGCTGAAGAAGGGCGATGCGCTCTATCTGAACGACGGGTCCTATGGCTCGCTGTTCGACGCCGCGCACATGAAGTGGCCCTTCCCGGTCAAGCTGTTCCGCAAGAACGGCGAAGTCGTCGAAGAGGGCCTCAAGCCCTACCGCTTCTACGGCCCGACCTGCGACAGCGTCGACCACATGCCCGGCCCCTTCTATCTGCCGGAAAGTGTCGACGAGGGCGACTATATCGAGATCGGCATGCTGGGTGCCTATGGCGTGGCCATGTCGACCCGCTTCAACGGCTTCGGGGACAACGAAACCGTCGAGTTGCAGGACGCGCCCATGGCCTCGATGTATGGGCTGGCCAAGCGCTCGATCCCGACCCACAAGCCGGAGTCGGAAGAGCGCAAGGTCGTCCGCTTCTCGCGGCCCAAGGGCGCGGCCGGCAAGAAGCGTCGTCGGCGCTAGCCGTGCGCTTCCTGCGGGGACTGGACGCGTTCCGGGCCGAAAGGCCCTGGGGCGCGCTCGATGTCGGTTCGGTTGACGGCACCACCGTTCGCCTGCACTGGACCGACCAGCCCTATGTCTGGCACGTCAATGACGGCCCAGAGGTGTTCATCGTTCTGTCGGGAACGGTGGATATGCACTGGCGCAAGGACGGCGTTGAAAGCGTCGAAAGACTGAACGCTGGCGACGCCTGCTACGCAGAGATTGGCGATGAACATGTCGCCCATCCGGTCGGAGAGGCCCGCATCCTGGTCGTCGAACGCCAGGGCAGTGTCTGATAAACCCCATGCGGGACAGGGCGACTGTCCCGCTCCCGCCCGCCGGTTGCTCCGTCCCGGCTGCGGGGCTGCTGCGACGGGCGCTCAAACCAAAGGGAAACCCGCGAGATGAACGCACCCGTTCCGAATACCAAGGCCGAACTGCTGCAGAATGTCGTCGAGCATATCGACATCACCAGCTTTGACGCCCGTCCGATCATCGATGCCATGCGCAAGATGTCGTTCTCGAGCCGCGACACCGCCCGCGCCGCCGACATCTTCAACATGGCCCTGGCCGACACGGGCTGCTCGCCCTGGCTGATCCTGGCCGGCTCGACCTCGGCCGGCGGCTGCATGCACGTCTATCGCGACATGGTGCAGAACGGCATGATCGACGCCGTGGTCGCCACCGGCGCCTCGATCGTCGATATGGATTTCTTCGAGGCCCTGGGCTTCAAGCACTACCAGGCCGCCGGCCCGGTCGACGACAATGTGCTGCGCGACAACTATATCGACCGCATCTACGACACCTATATCGACGAGGAAGAGCTCCAGAACTGCGATCACACGATCCTGGAGATCTGCAACGCCCTGGAGCCGCGCGCCTATTCCAGCCGCGAGTTCATCTGGGAAATGGGCAAGTGGCTGTCCGAGGGCAATGCCAAGAAGCCCGGCTCGCTGATCCAGACCGCCTATGAGCAGGGCGTGCCGATCTTCTGCCCGGCCTTTGTCGACAGCTCGGCCGGCTTTGGCCTGGTCAAGCACCAGAAGGAACGGATTGCCGCCAAGCAGCCCTATCTGATGATCGACGCGGTCGCCGACTTCCGCGAACTGACCGACATCAAGATCGCGGCCGGCACCACGGGCCTGTTCATGGTCGGCGGCGGCGTGCCCAAGAACTTTGCCCAGGACACCGTGGTCTGCGCCGAGATCCTCGGCGTCGAGGCCGACATGCACAAATATGCCGTCCAGATCACCGTGGCCGACGTGCGCGACGGGGCCTGCTCGTCCTCGACCCTGAAAGAAGCCGCCTCCTGGGGCAAGGTTTCGACCACCTATGAGCAGATGGTCTTCGCCGAAGCCACCACCGTGGTGCCGCTGATCGCCTCCGACGCCTATCACCGTCAGGCCTGGCAGGGTCGCGAGCGTCCCCGCTGGAACAAGCTGTTCGGCAAGTAGGCTTGCTAAGCCTTCGATGAGATTGCAGGGTCCCCCGAACAGTTGTTCGGGGGACTTTTTCATGCGTGTCAGCACACTGATCATCGGCTCGGCCCTGCTGCTGTCCGGCGCCAGCTTCGCAGCCCCGACCACGCCCCCGCCCGCCCAGGCCGGCTATCTGCCGCCGGGCACCTATGACGCCATCAAGGTCCTGGCCCCCGCCCCCCGGCCGGGTTCGCCGGTGGCCGAGGCAGACCGCCAGGTCTTTCTCGCCACCCGGGCACTGAAGGATACGCCGCGCTGGTCCCTGGCCCGGAGCGATGACAGCACCACCGGCATCCTGCAGGACTTCAGCTGCGCCCTGGGCTTCACCCCCTCGATGTCGACCACTCCGAAGATGGTCGGGATCATGCTGCGCCTGCGCTTCGACATCCGCCCGGCAGTCGATGGCCCCAAGGACCACTACAAGCGGCCCCGCCCCTATCTGGTCGATGAGGGCGCGATCTGCATCGACCGCAGCGACGGCCTCGACAAGAGCCCCGACTATCCGTCCGGCCACAGCACCTGGGGCTGGGCGATCGGCACGGTCCTGGCCCAGGCCTCGCCGAACCAGGCGGCCGAGATCATGGCCCGGGCCCGGACCTACGGCGAAAGCCGGATGGTCTGCGGCGTCCACAATGCCAGTTCGGTGACCGCCGGACAGGTCAATGGCGCGGCCCTGATGGCGGCCGTCAATGGCTCGCCCCTGTTCCGCTCCGACCTCGAGGCCCTGCGCGCCGAGATCGCCGCCGCCCGCAAGGCCGGCCCCGCCCCGGACAGGACGGCCTGCGCCGCCGAGGCCGCCCTGATCGCCCAACCCCTGCTCTGAGCTTGCGGGAGCGGCTGCGCGCCTCTACCTCTTGGCCATGGCCCATCATGCCGCTTGCGATCACGATCATGACCACCACGGCGTCGCCGGCGCGGCCCTCGCGGCCGAGCTCGCCGCCGCCGAGTCGCGCTGCGCGGCGGCCGACCAGAGGCTGACCCCGCCCCGCCGCCGGGTGCTGGAACTGCTGCTCCAGGCCGGCCAGCCGGTGAAGGCCTATGACCTGATCTCGACCTTTGCGGTCGATGGTCCGCCGGCCAAGCCGCCCACCATCTATCGCGCCCTCGACTTCCTCGAAAAGCAGGGCTTTGCCCACCGGATCGAGAGCCTCAACGCCTATGTCGCCTGCCGCAAGGAGGCCGACGGCCATGCCGCCGCCTTCCTGATCTGCGACTGCTGTGGCGCCACCCGCGAGATCGAGCCCAAGGCCAGCGCCGAGATCATCGCCGCCGGGGCCGCCGCCGGCTATGCCCTGACCGGCGTGACCATCGAGGCGCACGGCCTGTGCGGGGATTGCCGGGGCTGACTTCATCCGCCCCCTCCGGGGGCGGACGACCGCGCAGCGGTCCGGTGGGGGCAAGTGCTGAGTTTGCGATGACTCGCCCCCTCCGCGCTGCGCGCTCCTCCCCCTTAGGGGGAAGATGATCCGCGTGATTGCCTAGGCCGCACGAACCCCGCTAGGCTCAAACAACCGTTCAACCCGCCGAGACCCCGCCCATGACGACCGCTGAGACCCTGCCCGGCGTCGAGATCTGGCGCGGCGGGGTCAATACCTGGGACTGCGACGAGATGGGGCACATGAATGTGCGCCACTATATCGTCCGCGCCATGGAGGGTCTGGTCGGGCTGGCGGCGGAACTGGGCCTGCCCCACGCCTTCACGCCCTACGCCAATGCCACCCTGCTGGTGAAGGAACATCACGTCCGCTTCCTGCGCGAGGCCCATGCCGGCGCGACCCTGCACATGCTGGGCGGGGTGATCGAGATCACCGACACCGAGGCCAGGCTTCTGCAGCTGCTGGTCCATTCGGCCAGCGGCGAGCTGGCCGCCACCTTCCAGACCACCGTGGTCCACGCCACCCCGCGCGAGGGCGAGGTCTTCCCCTGGCCGAAGATCACCCGCGAACGGGCCGCAGCCCTGATGGTCGAGGTGCCGGAAAAGGCCCGCGCCCGCAGCATCGACCTGTCGCCCTTCACCCCCACTGCCAGCCTGGCCCGTGCCGAGACCCTGGGGATGAAGCGGATCGGACTTGGGGCCCTGTCGCCGACCGAATGCGACGTCTTTGGCCGCATGCGCACCGAACAGTTCATCGGCCGGGTCTCCGACGGCATCGGCAGCTTCATCGGCCCGTTCCGCGACGCGATCGTCGAGCATGCCGACCACAGGCCGACGCGGTTCGGCGGGGCGGTGCTGGAATATCGTCTGGCCTATCTGGCCTGGCCCCAGGCCGGCGACCGGGTCGAGCTGCGCTCCGGCCTGATCGGTTCCGACCCGCGCACCATGCGCATGGTCCACTGGATGGTCGACCCGGCCACCGGCGCGCCCTGGGCCACCTCGGAAGCCGTGGCCGTCACCTTCGACCTCGACGCCCGCAAGGCCGTACCGATCACCCCGGCGGCCCAGGCGGCCCTGAAGGCGTTTTCGTTGGAGGGCTTGGCGCTTTAGGCGCGGGGGTGGTTACAGGCGCGGTCCGCAGCCGGCCCTCGAAGAGCGTATTGCGAGCATCAGTGAAGGGTGGGTGGCGGACCTCGATGCCGAGTTATCGCGACGCCTCGGACCGGTTCAGAAGGGTCTCGATTTCCCGCAGGACGATTTCCGGATGGGAATTGAAAACGTCGTGGTCGGCACCGTCGATCGTTAGGACACGAGCGGCCGGATGCGCGGCGCGATAGCGATCGATTTGCTCGTTGAGCCACTTCAGTTGCAACGCTTCGTCGGCGCGTTGGTCGGCGGTCGGATCCAGCAAGGCACCGGGTATCGAGAAGATGGCTAGTATTGGGATACCGGTTATCGCTGGAAACTTCTCCATGTTGTGGCGGGTCATCAACTTCGAGAGCGGCGCTGGCGGGCCCTCCGCCAGTCCTTTGGAAAGCAGTCGCCTACGCTCAGCGGCGGCCCGGACGTCCGTCGCCAAATCCGCAAGGTCTTTAGCTAGGACCTCGTCGTAAATGCGGGCGGCGTCCTCCTTGGAACCAAAACGAGCCGCCTGCAGTTTGTCGCGCAAGTCCGCGAGGTCGATCTCGATGTTGGAGGCGTCGGGCGCGGCGTTGCCAGGCGCATAGAACACATAAGCATAGGCCGCATCCAAGTAGACCAGCGCCGAGACCCGTTCGGGAAAATGGTGGGCGACGCCACTGATCTCCGCGCCGCCGAACGACCAGCCCGCCAACGTCGCCTTCTCAATTTTCAGCCCATCCAGGACCTCGACGACGTCCCGGGTCAGGCGGGTCAGTGTGTAGTTCCCCGGGTCCTGTGGCGGAGTATCCGACTGACCCAGCGCTCGCCGGGTAAAGGCGAAGACACGGTGACGAGCGGCCAAGCGCGGGGCGAATTGATCAAAGGCATGGGCTGTCATGCCGCCGCCGGAAGCCAGCAGGATGGGCGAACCCTGGCCGCCATAGTCCAGCACCTCCAGCCGCACGCCGTCGCTAGTCGTGATGAATGTGGTCCTGGGCGTGGAGGGGGCAGCTTGCTGCTGGGCTGGATGAACGGCTGTACTAGCGATCGAACTCGGGGCGACGCCCATGAGAGCGACGGCGGCAAATACGATGCTACGCAAGTCCAAGCCCCCTCTCGGCTTTCGAGTACAATCAGCGATACCGGCAGATCAAAATTAGCATTTTCAGCAAGCGAAGCTCGTATGCCAGCAAGCAAGTGTTCAGAAACTCTTGGATCGGTCGGGAAGGTAAATGAGCCCGCCCCCCAACGCGCGGGCCCTTCCCTCTCCCTTTGGAGGAGGAAAGATCAGCGGCAGCCCGTCAGCCCCTTACCCCGTCACCATCCGGAAGATCGCATCCCGCGCCAGATCCGGACGCTCCATCGGCAGGAAGTGGCTTGATCCGGCCACGGTCTCGATCGCCACGTCCCTGCCTCGACGGGCAAAGCCGTCGCCGGCCCGGCAGGTCGAGCCGCGCTCGGCCTTCAGGATCCGCACCGGCCCTGTGACCTTGCGGATCGCCCGCCACGGATCGTGGGCCTGGGCTGAATAGTTCGAGGCCTCCCACGCCGGAGCGCAGGCCAGTTCGACCTTGCCGTCCTCGCGATCGACGAAGCCGCCGTCGACATAGTCGGCCAGCATGGTCTCGGGCCAGGTCTTGAAGGCCCCGCGACCGGTATAGGCGGCGACCACCGCCTCGCGGTCCTCGAAGACGGCACGGCGGCGCGCGGCGGCCTGGGCGATGGGCATCTGCTTCCACAGGGCCCCGGAGGTCCAGGGGGCCTGGGCATAGAGGGCGACCAGGCGCGGCATGATCACCGGGTCCAGCAGGACAAGGCCCTTGACCGCCTCGGGCCGGGCAGCGGCGGCCAGCAGGCTGACCGTGCCGCCCATCGAATGGCCGGCCAGCACCACCGGCGGACCGTCGAGGGCCTTGAGCAGGGCAACCAGATCATCGCGCAGGTCATGCCAGGAGCGCCGCCCCTCGGCCCGGGCCGCCAGCGGCGTCGCCCCGTGGCCGCGCTGGTCGATGGCCAGGATCCGCAGGCCCGCCGCCAGAGGGGCCAGCAGGCTGTTATAGGTCTGGGCGTTGAAACCGTTGGCGTGAACGAAGATCACGTCGATGGCCCGGTCCTGTGGGCCGAACTCCAGGGCCGCAATCTCGCCGGGCCCAGCCGGGCTGTCGATGGCGATCAGGCGTCTGCGGGGCTGGCGAAACACGGCCGCATCCATCGGCGAGGTCCTTCTTGCGGCTCGAACCTCAGGTTAGGCCTGCGCTTCGCCTTCGTCCATGGTGCCCGACGCCGCGCCCCTGACGAAGGCTGAGCCCTCTCCCAGAGGGAGAGGGAGGGGCCCGCCGCGAAGCGGTGGGAGGGTGAGGGGTTACGCCGCCAAACGACGTGCCGGCACTCCGTCGAACGCCGTAACCCCTCACCCCAACCCTCTCCCTATGGGAGAGGGGGCTTGTCCGAGCTCTAGGCCTGGGTCAGCTGCCACTCACCGCGATTGTCCTGGCAGGCGCTGTAGCGCTCGGTGGCCGGACGCTGGCCTGAGGTCGAGATCGAGGCGTCGATCACCCGGCACGACGCCGCGACGACCTGAACCGGGCGGACCAGGGAGGCGGCGGCATAGCCGACCGCATAGCCGTTCTGGCCGACCAGGACCCAGCCGCCGCCCGGGGTGGCGCCGAGGGCATCGAAGGTCTGGCCCGGGGTCAGCTTGCCGACCAGGGCGGCCTTGGCCGAGGGGCCGGCCCGAAGGTTGGAGTTGCCGCTGGAGGCATAGCGGCCACCGAGGGCGTCATAGCTGGGCACGGACTGCACACCCTGGGCGAAGCGCAGATTGCGGCTGTCGACCGGCGGACCATAGCTGGAAGACACCACGTCGATCCGGCCCGAGGCCCCGGTGCGCGCATTGCTCCAGGTCTGGGGCTGGCCGGTTTCGAGCGCCTTCTTGGTGGCCTGCTGGGCCAGGGCGGTGTCGGTCGACTGCATCCGACAGCCGATATAGGAGCCCGCCGCCGCACCGGCGGCCGCGCCGACCAGGGCCCCGAGGGTCTTTTCGTTCTTGGCGACCTTGCTGCCGATGAAGGCACCGGCGGCCGCGCCGATCAGGGCCCCGCCTTCCTGCTTCTTGCCCGAGCCTTCACACGAGAACAGGCTGCCCAGGCCCTTGGACTGGGCCAGGACCGGGGCCGGAACGGCCAGGCTGGTCGCGGCCAGGGCGGCGATGGCGATCAGGGCGGAGGTGGTCTTCATGGGTCTTCCCTCTGTCTTGGCCGACGCTGATACGGCCGCATTCCGCAAAGTCACTGTTGGCGCCGCGTCCGGTCCGCGAGATAGTCCCTTATCAACGATAAGGGAGGACGTGATGAGCGCCCACGATCAGGCAGACTATACGTGTTTCAAGGTCGAGATCGAGGCTGGCGTTGCGCACATCCAGCTCAAGCGCCCCGACGCCATGAACACTATGACACGGGCCTTCTGGAATGAGCTTCCCGCAATTGTAAAACATATCGATGACAACGCCCTGGCGCGCTGCATCGTCATCACCTCAACCGGCAAGCACTTCTCGGCTGGCATGGAGCTGTCGGTATTCACCGACGGCGAGGGCGTTACCGAAGAGCGCGGCGGCGACCGCCATGTGGCCGGCGAGAGCTTCCGCCACCATGTCCACCACCTGCAAAACACCTTCAGCTGCCTGGACCGGGCCCGGATGCCGGTTATCGTCGCCATCCAGGGCGGCTGCATCGGCGGGGCGGTGGACTTCATCAGCGCCTGCGACATTCGCTATGCCACCAACGACGCCTTCTTCTGCATCCAGGAGATCAATATCGGCATGACCGCCGATGTCGGCACCTTCCCGCGCCTGTGCAAGCTGATCCCCGAGGGCTGGGTGCGCGAGCTGGCCTATACGGGGCGTCGCCTGCCGGCCGGCAAGGCCATGGCCATCGGTCTGGTCAACGAGCTGTTCGACAGCCATGAGGCCCTGGTCGCCCATGCCTTCGCCGCCGCCCGCGAGATCGCCGAGAAGTCGCCCCTGGCCGTGGCCGGCAGCAAGGTGATGATCAACTATGCCCGCGATCACACCATCGCCGACGGCCTGGACTATATCGCCACCTGGCAGACCGGCATGTTCGCCGGCTCGCACATGGCCGAGGCCTTCCGGGCCAAGATGGAAAAGCGTCCGGCCGACTTCCCCGACCTGCTGCCGCTGAAAAAGCGGATGTAGCGATCAGGGCCTCCCCCCTCTCGGGGAGGCCTGTCAGCCGACCCCGAGCGGCAGTTCTGCGCCGGTCAGGTCACAGCCGGTGAGGCGGGCCCCCGTCAGGTCCGCCTCGATGAACCGGGCACGCGGCGCGCTGGCCCCGGTCAGGTTGGCGTTGCGCAGCACGGCCCGGCTGAGGTCGGTGCGCGCAAAGCGCTCCTCGCCGATCTGTAGGGGACCCAGCTTGGCTCCGGTCAGGTCTGCCTTGGCCAGTTGGGCACCGACCAGGCGGGCACCGCGCAGATCGGCATTGCGCAGCTTCACGCCGCGCAGGTCCGCGCCCATCAGATTGGCCCCCTGTAGCTCGACCCCGTCCAGATCCATGCCGAAGAACACCGCTCCAGGCGCGAACAGGCCGGTGAGGTGACGGTTCTTCAGGCGGCGCAGGGGCCGGAAATCCACGGTCTCGGCCCTGGCGATCTGGCCCTCCCGGCCCTCGGTCCGGACAAAGGTCTCATGGGCCTCGAGCACATCATGCAGCGGCAGATCGTCGATATAGATGATCGGCGGCGGCGCGCGCAGCACCAGGCTCATGTCGACGTCTTCGAGATTGGCCCCGCTGAGGTCCGTCCCGACCAGGATCGCCCGCCGCAGCGAGACCTTGGACAAGTCGGCCTTGTGCAGGTTGGCCCCGGAAAGATCGGCGCCGTCCATGCGGGCATTGGCCAGTTTCGCGCCCTGCAGGCTGACGCCGGTCAGGTCCGCGTCACTGAAGTCTGCCGCCCGGGCAAAGGTCCCCGACATCTGGGCCCCGGACAGGTTGGCACCGTTCAGCAGCGCATAGTCCAGTTCGCCCGGCCGCGTGTCATGCTTGAGAATCCGCAGGCCCTTGGTGTCATCCTGAACGGCGGTGACGCCCTCGCGCAGGTCACAGGCCGACAGATTGGCCCCGGACAGATTGGCCCCGCGCAGGCACGCCCCGCGCATGTCGGCCCGGGTCAGGTCGCACTCGCGCAGGTCGGCGTCGCGCAGATCGGCCCCATACAGGGTGGCATGGGTCAGCTTGGCGCGGGCCAGCATGGCCCCGCCCAGCAGGGCCCCGGTCAGATTGGCCTCGGAAAGGTCCCGGCCCTCGAAATTGTAATTGTTGAGATTCACATAGGCGAGATTGGCGCGGCGGCCGGCCGGCAGCCCCTTCAGGAACCGGGCATGCGAATCCACAACCTCCTTCACGGCGGAGGCATGCAGGGATCGGATCAGACTGGGCCTGGCGGCGGCGGACATGAGTCGGTGGATGTCTCTACGGAAAGCCGATCATGCCGTGCCGGCTTTAAGGAAAGGTGCAGTCCACCGGGGCCGAACCCAAAACGCGTAGGGCTCCAGATCAAAGGCCTAGAGCCAGCCCTTGCGCTTGAACCACAGCAGGGGACCGATCGCGGCGGCGGCCATCATGGCCAGGGCCATGGGATAACCTTCCATCCAGCGCAGCTCCGGCATGTGTTCGAAATTCATGCCGTAGACGCCGGCGATCAGGGTCGGCGGCAGGAAGACGGCCGAAAACACCGAGAAGATCTTGAAGATGGCATTCTGTTCGATGTTGATCAGGCCCAGGGCTGCATCGAGCAGGAAGGTGATGTTGCTCGACACATAGCTGGCATGGTCGGTGATCGACTGCACGTCCCGCTGCAGGGACTTGAGGTGATCGCGCAGGTCACGGTCGCCCTCGAACTGTTCGGCCAGGGAGGCGAAGCTGAGCAGGCGGGCCAGGCTGACCAGGCTGTCGCGGGCCTTGGAATTGATGTTCTGGGCGCGACCCAGCCGGTTGAGGATCTGCTCGAAGGCCCCGCCGCGCGGCCGGCTGAAGATGGCCCGGGACTGGGCCTCGACCTCGCTGGCCGTCCGTTCGATGATGTCGGCGGTCCGGTCGATGATCGCGTCCAGCAGGCCCAGAAAGGTCTGGGCCCCGCCCGGACACAAGCTGGGCTGGCGCTCGGCCTGGGCGGCGAACACAGCAAAGGCGCGCGGCTCGACATAGCGGATCGTGACCAGGCGTTGACCGGTCAGAACGAAGGTCACCGGCGCGGCGGTCGGCAGGTCGCCGTCGGCATTGACCAGGATGGTGGCGGTCATGAAGGTACCGCCGTCCTCCTGATAGAGCCGGGACGAGGCCTCGATCTCGGCCATTTCTTCTCGGGTGGGCAGCAGCAGGCCGATCGACTGTTCGACCGACACTTCCTCGGCGCGGGACGGATCGACCAGTTCGATCCACACCGCATCGTCGGGCATGCGCCAGTCGCGGCCGGCATCGGCGTTTTCGAAGCCTGGCGCGCCAAGGCGCAGAATTCTCAGCATGGGTCTGCGAGCCTCGTCACCCGCCGGGAATGGCCCAGCGCGACGCTGCCGTCAATCAGCGGGCTCTAGCGGGGAGCGGCCGGCTTGTCGTCTTCGGCCTGGCCACCCGAGGCGGCGGCGATCAGGGCCGCGATCCGGTCGGTGGAGTCGGCGGCCTGGTTGATCAGGTCCAGAGGCGAGGCGCGCACCGAGGCGGCGACCTGGTTGGCGGCGGACTTGGCCAGGGACACGGCAGCGTCCTGGGCCAGGGCCAGCTTGCTGGTGGCCACGGCGATCTTGGTGGCCTGGGCGTTCTGATAGATGAAGCCGTGGGTCGGATAGACGGTGGTGCCAAGGTCGCGGATCGGGTCGTACCAGACCTTGACCTGGGTCCAGTCACCGGCCGGCGACACGTCGACGACCGTGACGTCCTGCTCGACCTGACCGCGGGCCCCGTTCATCACCGACCAGTTGGCGTGGGTGACCTGGATGACGCGATCAGTAAGGACCTGGCTGACAAAGGCCACGTGGCCGAGATTCATGCGGCCGGTCGGCTTGAAGGAGAGAACGGAGCCGATCTTGGGCACCGAGCCGGTGTCATACTTGCCGGCCGCCTGGCCCCACCAGGTGCGGGCGTCACCGAAGATCTGGATGCCGGACATCAGACGCGCGAACGGCACGCACTGCCAATAGCCATCAGCCACGGCCCCGGAAACGGGCAGCAGGCTGATCATGGCGGCAGCGGCGATGGAACCCCAGAGGGTCCTCGTCCGTTTCGTCATGCTGTGGGCGCTCCCGCGTGTCACTCGGCGAAGCAGTAACCCTGACAGCGACATGTGAAAAGAGTGTTTCTTAGGCGCCGACCGTAATTGGACCTGGCTGCCCGCGACGCTGCGCCCACGCTTTCAGCAGATTCCGGGCAGGATTTTCGATCAGGTGGTAAGATATCGACGACAGCGGAACCAGGGCGGCAACAATGAAAATCCAGATCAGCAGGGGCAGTTTATCGCCTTCGATCTGAAGCAGTTTTGTGGCCGCATTGACCGCTACGATCTTCCAGGGGATGCAGATCATGTAGGTCGAGTAGCTGATCTCACCCAGATAGACGAGAATGCTCTGGCTGCCGAAACTTGAACCACTCGCGGTCAGGCTGGCCAGCATCAGGATCAGGCCGCCCAAAGCCGCAACAATAACCATATCGGGGGCCCCGAACTGCACAGTGCCCAGAACCACGGCACCCAGGATCGCGGCGCCGGGCCCGGCGAGTCGGCCCGGGATCGATCCTGACCGCCACAGGGCATGCAAGGCACAGCCATAGGCGAAACACGGCACGATCCGCAGCGCGCCCCAATGGATCGTGGCGGCGGTCAGCGGAAAGCCGGCCAGCCGCTCGAAGGCCGGATAGAGGATGGCAATCAGGCCAAGGGCCAGGCCGACCGCCAGGAACGGCCGCTTGCGCAGCCGCCAGGCTAGAAGGGCGAAGACGGGAAAGCTGAGATAGGCGAACCACTCGGCCGAGATCGACCACGAGGCATGGTTCCAGCCCGCGACCGGGGCAAAGCCCCAGGCGTGGACGAGCAGCAGGTTGGCCGGCAGCGCTTCCCAGGAGACGATGTTGTTGCCGACCGTGATGCCGGCGAGGCCGGCGACGGCGGCCATCAGTCCGACACCCGCCAGGGTGGCCAGATGCAGGGGATAGACCCGCGCCAGGCGGTTCCAGAGGAAGGCACCATAGCGGAACTTGCCCTGGCCAAAGTCCTGCAGATAGACGTGGCAGAGGATGAAGCCCGAGAGGGTGAAGAAGGCTTCGACCCCGAGATAGCCCTTGCTCGCCGCGGCCGGCGTGAAGCCAATTGCCAGATTGGGCCAATAGTGGAACATCACCACCCAGAAGGCGGCGAAGAACCGAAGTGCGGTCAGGGACTTGATATTGGCGGCGTCGGGCATACTTCAGGTCCAGTTTGGCGAAGCCCGGGGGGCTTCCGTCACGTTCCCTTGCATGGACGGGGCCCACTGAGGGGTGGGTCGAGACGCTTTTCCAGACAACAGACTTAGAACAGGACGATGAACGAACTCCTTAATCTCGCCGTGGACCCTGCAGCCTGGGCCGCCCTGATCACCCTGATCGTCATGGAAGTCGTGCTGGGCATCGACAACCTGATCTTCATTTCCATTCTCTCCAACAAGCTGCCGGAAGAGCATCGCCAGCGCGTGCGCCGCATCGGTATCTCGCTGGCCCTGATCATGCGCCTGGTCCTGCTGTCGACCATCGCCTTCATCGTCGGCCTGGTGCATCCGGTGTTCGACCTGGGCATTGCCGGCCCGACCGGTCCGCACGGCGAGCCGTCGTTCGAGACCGCCTTCTCCTGGCGCGACCTGATCCTGCTGGCCGGCGGCCTGTTCCTGATCTGGAAGGCCACCAAGGAAATCCACCACACGGTCGATCCCAACCAGGAGAGCCATGACGTCCTCGACAAGACCGGGGCGGCGATCTCCAATGTCGGTTCGGCGATCTTCCAGATCATCCTGCTGGACCTGGTGTTCTCGATCGACTCGATCCTGACCGCTGTCGGCATGACCGATCACCTGCCGATCATGGTCATTGCCGTGCTCGTGGCCGTCACGGTCATGCTGCTGGCCGCCGATCCCCTGGCCAACTTCATCAACAACAACCCGACGGTCGTGATGCTGGCCCTGGGCTTCCTGCTGATGATCGGTACGGTCCTGATCGCCGAGGCCTTCGGCATGCACGTGCCCAAGGGCTATATCTATACGGCCATGGCGTTCTCGGCTGCGGTCGAAGGGCTCAACATGATGTCGCGTCGAGCCGCGGCGAAAAAGAAGGCGGCGGCCGGGGAGCACTAGGCTCCACCCATCCACCAGACGATCAGCGCCCCGGTCCGGAAGGTCCGGGGCGTTTTTTATGGCCCGGGGCAAGCAGGACCCCGCGAACCTACAGAAAACTGTAGGGGTCGATGTCGATCACGACGCGCACGGAGTTCGGGATCCGGGCCCGGGCGCGCCAGGCGGCCATGAAGCCCTGCAAGTCCACACGGCGATCGGCCCGCACCAGGAACCGCTTGCGACGTCGGCCGCGCACCAGCCCCAGCGGCGCATCGGCAGGGCCGAATACCTCCACCCCCTCGGCATTGGGGATCACGGCCGCCAGGGCCTCGACATAGGCGTCCAGGGCGGCGCCGTCGGGACCCGAGGCGATCACCGCCGCCAGGCGTCCGAACGGCGGCAGACCGGCCTCCTCGCGCATGCGCAACTCGGCCTCGACAAAGGCATCGCGATCCTGGGCCTTCAGGGCCTGCAGCACGGCGTGATCCGGGGAATAGGTCTGCAGCAGGGCCCGGCCGGGCTTTTCATGCCGCCCGGCGCGCCCGGCCGCCTGGGCCAGCAGCTGGAAGGTCCGCTCCCCGGCCCGCAGGTCGCCGCCGCGCAGGGACAGGTCGGCATCGACCACCCCCACCAGGGTCAGGTTCGGGAAGTTGTGACCCTTGGCGGCCGCCTGGGTGGCGACCAGAATATCGATCTCGCCCGCCGCCATCGAGGCCACCAGGGCCCGCGCCGCGGCAGCATCCATCACGGTGTCCGACGAGAACACCGCGATGCGGGCGGTCGGGAACAGGAAGCGGGCCTCTTCCTCGACACGCTCCACCCCGGGTCCGATGGAGACGAGGCTGTCCCGGGCCCCGCAGTGCGGACAGGCCTCGGGCTTCTTCATCGAAAAGCCGGTCAGGTGACAGACCAGCCGCCCGGTATAGCGATGCTCGACCAGCCAGCTGTCGCTATCGGGCGACTTCATCTTTTCGCCGCAGGCCTTGCACAGGACCAGGGGCGCATAGCCCCGGCGGTTGAGGAACAGCATCGACTGTTCGCCCCGGGCCAGGGTCACGGTCATGGCCTTGATCAGCGGCGGAGACAGCCAGCGTCCCGGTTCGGGCGGGGTCTCGCGCAGATCGATCAGGCCGATGTCGGGCAACTGGGCCGCCCCGTGCCGGGCGCTGAGCCGCAGCCAGCGATAGCGACCGCTCTGGGCGTTGAACAGGCTCTCCAGCGACGGCGTGGCCGAGGCCAGAACCACCAGGGCCCCCTCGATCTTGGCGCGGGCCACGGCCAGGTCGCGGGCCTGGTAGATGAAGCCCTCTTCCTGCTTGAACGAGCTGTCATGCTCTTCGTCGACCACGATCAGCCGCAGCTTGCGGAAGGGCAGGAACAGGGCCGAGCGGGCCCCGACCACGATCCGGGCCTGGCCGCCGGCCACGCCTTCCCAGACGCGCCGGCGTTTGGGCGGAGCGACACCGGAGTGCCATTCGGCCGGCACCGCCCCGAACCGGGCCTCGAACCGCGCCATCACCGCCTGGGTCAGGGCGATCTCGGGCAGCAGGATCAGGACCTGACTGTCCGGATCCTCGGCCAGGGCGGCGGCGACGGCCTCAAGATAGACCTCGGTCTTGCCCGAGCCTGTCACCCCGTCGAGCAGGGCCGCCTGGAAACCGCCCTCCCCCAGCATATCGCCCAGCACGTCGGCGCAGGCCTGCTGGCTGGCATTCAGTGATTGCGGCGGCAGGGTCAGGTCGGGGACAGGAAAACGGCTGTCGGGCTCGATGAGCGTGATGGCCAGGGCCCCTTCATCGACCAGGCCCTTGACGACGCCGGCCGAAACCCCAGCCAGAGCAGCCAGAGCAGCCCCGGACTTCGGACCCTCCCGGGCCGCCGCCAGCACCTTCAGCCGCGCCGGGGTCATGCGCGCCGGCTCGGTCCCGGTCAGGACCAGCACCTTGTCCGGCCTGGCCGGTGGATGACGCAGGCCGCGCAGGGCCATGGCCAGGGGCCAGCCGGCCACATCGACCGCATAGCGCGCCGCCCAGTCGACAAAGGTCAGGACACCGGGCGGCAGGGGCGGATCGTCCAGCCGCTCGAGAACCGGTTTCAGCGGCCGATTGCCGCCGGTGCCGTCGCGCAGGGCGGTGACCACCCCGCGAATCACCCGCGGCCCCAGGGGCACGGTCACATGATCGCCGACCGCCAGGCCCAGACCCTCGGGCTCGGCATAGTCGAACGCCTCCGGCAACGGCATGGGCAGAAGGACAGAAGCGATGCGCGGCATGGGAAAGAGCTTCTGCCGCGAAAGCCCTTCCGGGTCGAGATGGTCTGTCTTCCAGCGCCGCAAGCCGGCGTTAACCGATATGGGGTTTGATGCCGCCTCTCTGAGTGGAATTACCGTGGGGCGGAGAAGACCGACGATGAGCGACGCGACCCAAGCCTTGAAGAAGCCCGTCGATCCCGAGCTGGTCCGCGCCTTCCTGCGCGATGAGCCCGATTTCCTCCGCGACGATACCAGCCTGCTGGGCGAGCTTGGCCTGCGGGTCGACGGCGGCAATGTCATTGATTTTGGCCCCGCCGCCCTGGCCCGGGCTGCCGCCGCCCACAAGCGCGAAGCCGTGGTCCGCCGCGAGATCGAGGCCACGGCCCGCGCCAATTTCTCGGCCCAGGCCCAGACCCATGCCGCGGTCATCGACCTGCTGGACGCCCGCAACCATTCCGACCTGGCTCGCCGGGTCGACGAAATGGCCAATCTGCGCTTTTCCCTGACCACGGGCGTCATCGCCCTGGAAGGTCCCGGAAGGGTCCCGGCCGGCTGGCATGCCCTGATCGAGGGCCAGATCGACATGCTGATGGGCGAACATGCCGTGGCCCGCATGGGCTTCTACGCCCCGGCCCTGGGCCTGTTCGGCGACAAGCTGGACCATATCCGCAGCATGGCCCTGGTCCGCATGGCCCTGTGGGAACCCTCGCGCCAGGGCATTCTGGCCTTTGGCTCCTCCGATCCCGAGGCCTTCACCCCCGACATGGGCTCTGAACTGGTGGCCTTCCTGGCCCGCGTGGTCGAGCGCACCGCCGAGCGCTGGCCCATCCTGTGACCCCCGTGACGAGCGGCCGCCAGGCCCTCGTCGCCTGGCATGACTATCTGGAGCACGAGCGCCGGGCCTCGCCCCGCACCGTGCGGGCCTATGGCGACAACGTCCTGGCCTATCTGAACTTTCTGGAGCGCCATCGCGGCGAGACGGTGACCCTGGCCGCCCTCGGCGCGATCACGGCGGCCGAGCTGCGCGCCTATCTGGCCTTCCGCCGCACCGGCGAGGACGCCCTGGCTCCGCGCTCCCTGTCGCAGAGCCTGTCGTCGATCCGGGCCTTTCACCGCTTCCTCGACCAGCGCCTGAACACGCCCAACCCCCATGTCGAGCTGGTGCGCGGCCCGCGCCTGAAGGTCGGCCTGCCGCGCCCTGTCACCGAAGACCAGGCCCACGGCCTGATCCAGGAGATCGGGGCCGACCCCGACCGCGAGGACTGGGAAGTGGCCCGCGACGAGGCCGTCCTGACCCTGCTCTGGGGCTGCGGCCTGCGGATTTCCGAAGGCCTGTCCCTGCGACGTCGTGACGCACCGCTCGGCGAGTCCCTGCGCATCACCGGCAAGGGCGGCAAGACCCGGATCGTGCCGGTGCTGGACGCCGTCCGCGAGGCCATCGCGGCCTATGTCGCCGTCCTGCCGTTCGCCCTGTCGCCCGACGAGCCGTTGTTTCGGGCCCGGCGCGGGGGACCGCTGTCACCGCGTCACGTTCAGGCCAGTGTCCAGATCCTGCGCGGCCGGCTGGGCCTGTCCGACCGGGTGACCCCCCATGCCCTGCGCCATGCCTTCGCCACCCACCTGCTGGGGGCCGGGGCCGATCTGAGGTCGATCCAGGACCTGCTGGGCCATGCCTCGCTATCGACGACCCAGCGCTATACCGAGGTCGACGCCGCCGGCCTGATGGCCGCCTATGCCCGGGCCCATCCCCACGCCTGACGGTCGGCCGTGAGTCAAAACCGCGCTGTGGCAGACTGTCGCGATTTTCCTCACAGTTTTCGCGCATTAACCGCGTTTTTACCGCGCGCACGGCTTGTGGATCCAAGAACCGGCGCCTGTCTTCCGACTGGCGGGCGTTGCGGACATGAGGCGAGCGATGAATATCGACGATCTGAAGATTTCGACCAAGGTGGCCCTGCCCGCCGTGATCCTGACCGTGGTGGCCCTGTCCATCGTCGGCATGGGTGCCTGGCAGGCCCAAAAGGCCGAAGAATCCAAACGGATTCTCGTCGAAGAGCGCGCCCCGGCCGAACTGGAAGCCTCGCGCTTCAACCGCCGGATCATGACCATCGGCTATGCGGCCTATCGCACGGTGTCCAATACCGGATCCTCGCCCGAAGCCCAGGCAGCCAGCCAGGAACTGGATACGGCCTACAAGGAGGCCAAGGAGCGCATCGCCGCCGTCAAGAAGGCCGACCCTGCAGCCGCCAAGACCGTGGCCGACTTCGGCCAGCGCCTGGAAAAGATCTATTCGAGCGCCCGTCAGGGGGCCGACCTGGCCCTGATGGACGCCGACGAGGCCGCGATCATGGTCATGGCCGTGCTCGATCCGGACATTGCCAGCCTCAACAAGGACGTCAGCAAGTTCACCAACAGCCATGCTGATGAGACCGTTGTCATGGTCGCGGAGGCCAAGAAGGCCGCCGCAACCAGCACCATCTTCACCGTGCTGTTCGGCTTCATCTCCGCCGGTGCCGCCATGCTGTTTGCCCTCTGGATCGGCAACAACAAGATTTCCAAGCCCCTGACGAACCTGTCCAAGACCATGGAGACCCTGGCCCAGGGCTCGGTGGACGTCGAGGTGGTCGGTGCCCAGCGCAAGGACGAGATCGGGGCCATGGCTCGCTCGGTCCAGGTGTTCAAGGACAATGCCCTGGCCCTGCGCTCCGCCGAGGCCAACCAGCAGCGCCTGTCGGCCGAGACCGAGGCCGAGCGTCGCCGCAGCCAGGAGATCGCCGAGGCCTCGGCCCGCGAGCAGGCCTTCGTGATGGAAGCCCTTGCCGCAGGCCTGAACAAGCTGGCCGACGGCGACCTGACCTATCGCGTCGATGCCGACTTCCCGCCCGCCTATCAGCGCCTGCAAAGCGACTTCAACGGTGCCATCACCCAGATGGAAGAGGCGATGCGGACCATCGTCCACGCCGCCAGCAGCATCGGTGCCGGTTCGGATGAAATCGCCTCGGCCGCAGACGACCTGTCGCGCCGCAGCGAGCAGCAGGCCGCCAGCCTGGAAGAGACCGCCGCCGCCCTCGACGAGATCACCGCCACGGTGAAGCGCTCGTCAGCCGGTGCCGTCGAAGCCTCGCGCGTTGTCGGCTCGACCCGTTCGGACGCCGAGCGCTCCAGCGTCGTCGTGCGCAGCGCCGTCGAGGCCATGAACCAGATCGAGAAGTCCTCGCAGTCGATCAGCCAGATCATCGGCGTCATCGACGAGATCGCCTTCCAGACCAACCTGCTGGCCCTGAACGCGGGCGTCGAGGCGGCGCGGGCCGGTGAAGCCGGTCGCGGCTTCGCGGTCGTCGCCCAGGAAGTCCGGGCCCTGGCCCAGCGCTCCGCCGACGCCGCCAAGGAGATCAAGACCCTGATCTCGACCTCGACCCAGCAGGTGGGTCAGGGCGTGGCCATGGTCGGCCAGACCGGCGAGGCCCTGCAGGCCATCGTCGCCAAGGTCAGCGAGATCGACGCCCTGGTCAGCGAGATCGCTGCCGGCGGTGCCGAACAGGCCACCGGCCTCAACGAGGTCAATGCCGCCGTCAACCAGATGGACCAGACCGTCCAGCAGAACGCCGCCATGGTCGAGCAGTCGACTGCGGCCAGCCACTCCCTCAAGGGCGAGGCCGGCAATCTGATGCAGATGATCTCGCGCTTCCAGGTCAGCGGCGGTGGGGCCTCCTCGGCTCGCGCCCCCGCCCGCCGTCCGGCCGCCCCGCCCACGCGCCCCACCCTGCAACCCGCCTCGTCCAGCAGCCGTCCGGGTGCCAATCCGGTCCGCGCCGCCCAGGCCAAGCTGGCCGCCTTCGCAGGCTCGGCCAAGCCGGCCGCCGACGAGTGGGAAGAGTTCTAGTCCTAGTAAGCGTAAGCGCCCCAGATCCCCCTCTTGGGGCGTTCCTCCCCTGAAAATGACTGAGCCCCGCCAGGACACTGGCGGGGCTTTTTTCTGTGGTCAGGCCGCGCGGGGGCGCGGCAGCCGCCGGGCAGGCATCCGGATTACCGCGAATTCATCCGGATCGCCGTCGCGACACCTAGTCTCTCTACATGTGTAGCGCTACACATGTAGCGACGACGATGTCGTGGAGGCCGCCATGATCGAATCCCTGCCCCGCCGCGAACGCGAGGTCTTTGAGACCCTCTGCCGCCTGGAGGCCAGCACGGCCGCCGGGGTACGCGGCGCGCTGTCCGACCCGCTGAGCGATTCGGCCGTCCGCACCATGCTCTCGCGCCTGGAGGCCAAGGGCCTGGTCGAGCGGTCCAGCGGCCCCGGCGGTTTCGTGTTCCGCCCGGTCCAGCAGACCGAGGCCGTCGCCGCCAGCGCCCTGCGGCGCATGATCGACACCTTCTTCGCCGGCTCGGCCGCCAGCGCCGCCACCGCCCTGCTGGGCCTGGGCCAGCGACTGACCCCCGAGGAGGCCGCCGCCCTGGAGCAGATAATTGACCGCGCCGTGGAGCCGCGCTCATGACTGCGGGCCTTCTCCTGTCGCTGCTGGTCAAGTCCAGCCTCATCGCCGGTGCCGGTCTGGCCTGCGCCCGCTTCCTGGCCCAGCGCCCCGTCGACCGCGTGGACATCCTGCGCGCCACGGTCTGCCTGCTACTGGCCCTGCCGATCATCATGAACATCCTGCCGGCGATGAACCTGGCCCTGTTGCCGCCGTCATCGCCCGATGTGCCCGCCCCGATCCTGCCGGTCCTGACCGGCGAGGTGGCCGCGCCCGCACCGTTCTGGCCACCGTCCATCCCGATGATCGGCGGCCTGTGGCTGCTCGGCGTCGTCGCCGTGGCCGGCCGGCTGCAGCTGGGACTGCTGACCCTGAACCGCTGGACGCGCCAGGGCCGGCCTGTGACCTGCCCGACATGGTCTGCGCCGCTGGAGCACCTGTCGCCGGTCGACCGTCCCCGCCTGGTGTCCAGCGATCGCCTGACCAGCCCGCTCAGCTGGGGCGTGTCGCCCGGCATTATCCTCATCGATCCGGGCAGCCTCACCGAGCGCCACGCCGCCCCCGCCATCCTGGCCCACGAGATGGCCCATCTGCGGCGTCATGACTGGATCTTCCTGGTGCTCTCCCGCCTGGCCCTGGCCCTGTTCTGGTTCAATCCGTTGGTCTGGCACCTGCACGCGGTGCTCGCCGACCGGTCGGAAGAGGCCGCTGACGCCGCCGCGCTCCAGACCGTCGACCGCACCCTTTATGCCAGGGCCCTGGTCCGGCTAGCCGCCCACCCGACCCCTCACATGAGCGCCCCCCGTGCCGCGACCGCCATGGCTGCCGACTCCCGCACGCTGAAGACAAGGATCGCCTGCATCATGACCGACAAGCCTGCCCGCCGCCGCCGCCTCACCGTTGCCCTGACCATCGCCGCCCTGGGCATGGTCGCCACGCCGCTGGCCGCCCTGGGCCTGAGCCGCCAGGACTCGCCCGCGCTGGCTGAAGCGCCGACTGCGACAATCGCCCGGCCCCCGCCTGCGCGGCCCGTGCCGCCGGAGCCGCCCGAACCGCCGGAGCCCCCGCCGCCGCCGCCGGAACTGCCCCCGCCACCGCCGCCGCCTCCCCCCCCGGAGTTTCCACCGCCGCCTCCGCCTCCACCGCCTCCGCCGCCGACAAAGAGGCAGATCGCCGCCGATTGGCGTCGCGTGGCCGCAGACGCCCGCGCCGTTGCGGCCGAGGCCCGGGGCCGGGCCGCGGAAGCCCGCCACGAGGCCGATAGCGCCCGCGTCGCCGGCGAGGAGGCCCGTGTCCGCGCCGATCAGGCCAGGATCATGGGCGAGCAGGTCCGCATGATCGGCGAGCGCGCCCGCCAGGAGGTGGCCAGCCACATGATCGAGGCCCGCGCCCAGATGGCCCTGGGCGCCGAACAGATCCGCCAGGGTGCCCGGCAGCTACGCACCGAAGCCGTGCGCCTGAGCGATCCCGCCTACCGCGCCCGGCAGATCGCCGAGAATCGCGCCCGAGGGAATGTGGTCACCGACGCCGAGCTGCGCGCTGTGGCGGCGCGCATGCCCGCTCAGGCCGACCAGATGGAGCGCCAGGCCGACGATCTGGCCCGGGAGGCCCGCAAGACGAGCTGAGCGCGCGGAGGACGCGATCCACGCCCCTCAGGCCCTGCCGGACAACCGGCAGGGCCTTTTCTTTGATCGGGCGGGGGCTGGACAGCCGCGTCCGGCCGGAGAGCGGACAGAAAAATGGCGGGGCTCCGTTGCCGAAACCCCGCCACAGCACGTCCGATGGATCGAACGTGGCTTCAGATTTGAGGCAGGCCGGTCAGGCCTGCATGGTCCAGCCCTCGACGCCCATGGCCGCCTGGCGCAGGGCTTCGGAACGGGTCGGGTGCGGGTGGCAGGTGCGGGCCACGTCTTCCGAGGCGCCGCCGAACTCCATGGCCACGCAGAACTCGCCGATCATGTCGCCGACATTGGGGCCGACCATGTGGACGCCGAGAATGCGATCGGTCGCGGCGTCGGCCAGAACCTTCACCTGGCCTTCGCCCTCATGGTTGATCTTGGCGCGGCTGTTGGCCGTGAAGGGGAACTTGCCGACCTTGTAGGCGATGCCCGCGGCCTTCAGCTCTTCCTCGGTCTTGCCGACCGTGGCCACTTCCGGCTTGGTGTAGATCACGCCCGGGATCAGGTCATAGTTCACATGGCCGGCCTTGCCCGCGATCAGCTCCATGCAGGCCACGCCCTCGTCCTCGGCCTTGTGGGCCAGCATCGGCCCTGAGGTCACGTCACCGATCACCCAGACACCGGGGGCCGTGGTCTTGAAATGGTCATTGGCGATCACGCCGCGCTTGTCGGGCACGATGCCGACCGTCTCCAGACCCAGACCTTCCGTGAACGGACGGCGGCCGATGGCGACGAGCACATAGTCGGCCGAGATGGTCTGAGCTGCGCCGCCGGCGACCGGCTCGAACGACAGCTCGACGCCCTTGGCCGAAGCCTTGGCACCCGTGACCTTGGCACCCAGCTGGAACTTGAAGCCCTGCTTGGTCAGGCTGCGCTGGAACACCTTGGCGGTGTCGTCGTCCAGACCCGGGCAGATGCGGTCCAGATACTCGACCACGGTGACCTCGGCGCCCAGGCGGCGCCAGACCGAGCCCAGCTCCAGGCCGATGACGCCGGCCCCGATGACGACCAGGCTCTTGGGCACTTCCGGCAGGGACAGGGCACCGGTCGAATCGACGATGCGCTTGTTGTCGACGGTGACGCCCGGCAGCGGGGTGGGCTCCGAGCCCGTGGCGATGACGATGTTCTGGGTCTCGAGGGTGGTTTCCGAACCGTCCTCGGCCTTGACCACAACCTTGCCCGGCCCGGCGATGCGGCCCCAGCCCTTGATGTACTCGACCTTGTTCTTCTTCATCAGGAACTCGACGCCCTTGGTCAGGGCTTCGACGCTGTCGGCCTTCTGGGCCATCATCTGCGGCAGGTTCAGCTTGGGCTTTACCTCGATGCCGAGCTTGGCGAACTCGCCATTGGTCGCGGCGTCATAGAGTTCCGAAGCGTGCAGCAGGGCCTTGGACGGCATGCAGCCGACGTTCAGGCAGGTGCCGCCCAGCTTGCCGCGACCTTCGATGATAGCGACCTTCAGGCCCAGCTGACCCGCGCGGATCGCGCCGTTATAGCCGCCGGGACCGCCCCCGATGATGACGACGTCGTACTGAGCCATGGATCTTGAGCCTTCAGGACGCGCCGGGAACGGCGCCGGACAGAATATGGGGCCTCGCCGGCCGCATTGTCAGACCTTTGGAGGCGGGAGTTCCTTAGAGCGCGAACGGTTAAAACGAAACCCGCTTTCGGCGCCGGATACCCTGAAAAGGGTGCGAAATCCGGCCTTTGGGCATGACGGCCCTGCCCTCTTCCCTGATCTTTCGACGCGCCCTAGCTTCCCGCCCATGCTTCGCGCCCCTGCCCTCATCCTTGTCCTCGCCCTGACCCTGCTGGCGACCGCCCCCGCCCTGGCCCAGACCGCGCCCGCCGAGGGGCGGCCGATTGTCATCGGCCAGTCCCTGACCCTGGACTCGAAGATCCTGAAGGACACCCGGCGGATCAATGTCCACCTGCCCGCCGGCTATGCCGGCAGCCCCGCCAAGGCCTATCCGGTGCTCTTTCTGCTGGATGGCGGCGAACAGGAGGACTTCCCCCATATTGCCGGCCTCGCCCAGCTGGGCGAGCTGTCCTGGACCTGGCGCGAGATGATCGTCGTCGGGATTGAGGGCGTCGATCGGCGTCGCGACCTGACCCACCCCACCACGGTCGCCAAGGAGCGCAGTGACTTCCCGACCAGCGGCGGCTCGGCGACCTATCGCCGGTTCCTGGGCGAGGAGCTGAAGCCCTGGATCGCGGCCCGCTATCGCACCAGCGGCGAGACCGCCCTGATCGGCGAATCCCTGGCCGGCCTGTTCGTGGTCGAGACCTTCCTGAAACAGCCGGCTCTGTTCGACGCCTATATCGCCGCCAGCCCCAGCCTGTGGTGGAACGACCAGAGCCTGGCGCGCGGCGCGGCGGCTGACCTGGCGCTCTGGCCGGCGGGCGAGCGGCGGTTCTATCTGACCATCGGCGACGAGGGCTCAACCATGCAGGCGGGGGTCGACAGGGTGGTGGCGGCGCTGCAGGTCGCCCCGGCCGGACTGACCTGGCGCTACGATCCGATGCCCAGATTGCAGCACAGCACGATCTACCACCCGGCGGCGCTGGAGGCGTTCAAGACGGTGTGGCCGGGGCCGAGGCCGGACTGATAGCGTCTCCCATCAGATGAATAGCTGGGCCCCGCCCCTTCGAGGGTCGGCGGTGGGTGGATTCAGGGCCAAGCTCTTTCCTCCGCTCTCCCCGGCGAAGGCCGGGGCCCAGATCGAACCCAGAACGCTTGGTGCGTTTGCTAGGTCAGAAGGCGCATCATCCCAAGACGCTCAGGCTGAATCTGGGCCCCGGCCTTCGCCGGGGAGAGCGGATAAAGAAGAGCCAAAAAGCGGACCTCCGCAGCGTCTGCAACGGGTGGATGGCGGACGTTGATCTCACCCTCGGAGCGGGACTTAGGAGTCGGTGCGAAGCCAGGGTGTTGACGCCAAAGCCGCCCGTTCCCCGTCTGACGCGGTCGGGTAGAGCCCAGACACGGAAACGACTTGCCAGCCGACATGATCGTCGTCCTCGGCTGGATCGCCATAAAAGCGCTCTTCAACGAATTGAGCCATTTCGTCAGCGCGCAACTCGATCACCACTCGTCGGTCACCGCTCTCGTTGGTGAACGACTTAACGATGCGGTGCCGCTCGATCTCAATCATGCGGCACCATAGCAGACCATCCCAACGTCGCCGAAGGGTGGGATGCAGACATCAAGGAAGGGCGGAGCGACGCTATCCTGTCGGCAACTTGTCTGCGACTGCCCGGAGGCCGTCTGGCGATGAAAAGCCTGTCATTGAGGGCATCTCTGCCCAGTCGAAGAGGCCGTTATTGCGGGCTGCATAGTGGAGCAGAGCCTTCAGATTTTGAAGGTCCGAAAGGGTCAGTCCCGTGCTTGGCACGACATTGAGAATGGCTTCGCTCACGCGTTTCACAATGCGCTGGGGGGACGCGGTACACACCACGATCTCTTCGTCAGCCTCAAGCTGACGGAGGACGTCGGATATCGCCTCATCGAGGTCCGGATCTTTTGATATGTGTGGAAGCTCTTCGCGCTTAACTCAGCCGTCAAGGTCCGCTTAGGGTCGGGAGCAGACATATCTCACTCACCAATCGCAGGTGACGCCGTGGTTATCGGCTCAAGGATGACCTTGGCGCCCTCGCGGCGAATGGCGACCTCTACCCCCTCGAAACGGCAGTCTTCGGGTAGATGAAGGGCCTGGCTCCTGCCGTGAACGAACAGCGTGGCTCGGACGGGCTCGGGAACCGGGTCGGTCATGGTGATGATCCGTGGGTGTCGGTCGAGCATACACCCGTCGCCACAACGAAAAAGGGGCCGCTTTCGCGGCCCCTTCAACGTTCGACAGTGCGTCGGGACTAGAGGTCCAGCAGCAGGCGCTGCGGATCTTCCAGGGCTTCCTTGACCTTGACCAGGAAGGTCACGGCACCCTGGCCGTCGACCACGCGGTGGTCGTAGCTGAGGGCCAGGTACATCATCGGGCGCACCTCGACCTTGCCGTTCACGACCATGGCGCGTTCCTTGATCGCGTGCATGCCCAGGATCCCCGACTGCGGCGCGTTGAGGATCGGGGTCGACATCAGCGAGCCATAGATGCCGCCATTGGTGATCGTGAAGGTGCCGCCCTGCATGTCGTCGATGGCCAGCTGGCCGTCGCGGGCCTTCTTGCCGAGGGCACCGATGGCCTTTTCGATCTCGGCCAGGCTCATGGCGTCGGCATCACGCACGACCGGCACGACCAGACCCTTGTCGGTGCCGACGGCGACGCCGATGTCGTAGTGGTTCTTGTAGACGATGTCGGTGCCGTCGATCTCGGCATTGACGTCCGGCACGGCCTTGAGGGCGGCGACGACGGCCTTGGTGAAGAAGGACATGAAGCCCAGCTTCACGCCGTGCTTCTTCTCGAAGACGTCCTTGTAGGAATTGCGCAGAGCCATGACCGCGCTCATGTCGACCTCGTTGAAGGTCGTCAGCATGGCGGCGTTGTTCTGGGCTTCCTTCAGGCGGCGGGCGATGGTCTGACGCAGGCGCGTCATCTTCACGCGCTCTTCGCGCTCATGGACCGGACGCGGGGCCGACGGCGCGGCGGCGGCCGGAGCCGGGGCCGAGGCGCGGGCTTCCAGGGCGGCCAGGGCGTCGCCCTTGGTCACCCGGCCATCCTTGCCGGTGCCGGCGACCTTGGACAGGTCCAGATTGTTCTCGGCGGCGATGCGGGCCGGGGCAGGGCTGACCGGAGCGGCGGCAACGGGGGCCGGGGCGGCGGCGGCCACCGGTGCGGGGGCCGGGGCAGCCGCCTTCGGCGCGGCGGCAGGTGCGGCCGGTGCAGCGGCGGCGGTCGCGCCTTCGCTGACGACACCCAGAACCGTACCCGGAACCACGGTCGCGCCTTCGGCGGCCCCGATGGCGGTCAGCACGCCGTCGGCGGGCGAGGCGACCTCAAGGCTGACCTTGTCGGTTTCGAGCTCGATCAGGATCTCGTCCTTTTTCACCGCCTCGCCGACCTTCTTGGTCCAGCGTGCCACCGTCGCTTCGGTGACGGATTCGCCGAGGGCGGGGGTCATGATGTCGGCCATGGGGGTTCCGATGTCTCTCGTTTTTGCCGGTCGGTGTGGAGGCGGCCCCGCCCTGCAGGCGGAGCCGTTCAATAGTCTTTAGGCGAAGGTTTCGTCGAGGAAGGCTTGCAGCTCTCTCATGTGGCGGCTCATCAGACCCGCCGCCGTCGAGGCGCTGGCCGGACGGCCGATATAGCGCGCCCGCTTGGCCTTGATGTCCAGCTTGGCCAGGGTCAGCTCGATCCAGGGATCGACGAAGGTCCAGCCGCCCATGTTCTTGGGCTCTTCCTGAACCCAGACCAGTTCGGCGTTCTTGAAGCGGGCCAGGATGCCCATCAGCGACTTCAGCGGCCACGGATAGAACTGTTCCAGGCGCAGCAGATAGATGTCGTCGCGGCCGGCCTTGGCACGGGCGTCGACCAGGTCGAAATAGACCTTGCCCGAGCACAGCACCACGCGCTTGATCTCGGCGTCAGGCTTCAGGGTGATGCCGCCGACGTCGCAGCCGGCTTCGGCCCCGTCGACCATCACGCGGTGGAAGGACGAGCCTTCGGCCAGGTCGGCGATATTGGAGACGGCCCGCTTGTGACGCAGCAGGCTCTTGGGGGTCATGATCACCAGCGGCTTGCGGAACTCGCGGTGCATCTGGCGACGCAGGGCGTGGAAATAGTTGGCCGGGGTGGTGCAGTTGAGGACCTGCATATTGTCCTCGGCGCAGGACTGCAGGAAGCGCTCGAGGCGGGCCGAGCTGTGCTCGGGGCCCTGGCCCTCATAGCCGTGCGGCAGCAGCATCACGAGACCGCTCATCCGCAGCCACTTGCGCTCGCCCGAGCTGATGAACTGGTCGATGACCACCTGGGCGCCGTTCACGAAGTCGCCGAACTGGCCTTCCCACAGGGTCAGGGTGTTCGGATCGGCCAGGGAGAAGCCGTATTCGAAGCCCAGGACGGCCTCTTCCGACAGGGCCGAGTCGATCACTTCGTAATGGGCCTGGCCGGGGCGGATATTGTTCAGCGGCGTGTAGTGCTCTTCGGTCGACTGGTCGATGACGTCCGAATGGCGCTGGGTGAAGGTGCCGCGCACCGAATCCTGGCCCGACAGGCGGACCGGGAAGCCTTCGTCGAGCAGGGTGGCGAAGGCCAGGTGCTCGGCAGTGCCCCAGTCGAGGCCCTCGCCCTTTTCGATGGCTTCGCGACGGTTCTCGATGACGCGCTTGACGGTCTTGTGGGCGTCGATCCGGTCCGGGATGGTCGTGATCTGACGACCGATTTCCAGCAGGCGGGTCTTCGCGAAGGCGGTCGAGCCGCGACGCTCTTCGTCGGCCGGGGTGGCGAGGCCTGCCCACTTGCCGTCCAGCCAGTCGGCCTTGTTGGCCTTGTAGGTCTTGCCGGAGTCAAATTCCTTGTCGAGGAAGGTCTCGAACTCGGTGACCCAAGCGTCAACCTCGCCCTGGTTGATGACACCCTCGGCGATCAGACGGTTGCCGTAGAGCTCGCGGGTCGAGGGGTGACCCTTGATCTTGGCGTACATCAGCGGCGAGGTCATCGTCGGGTCGTCACCCTCGTTGTGACCGAACCGGCGATAGCAGAACATGTCGACCACGACGTCCTTGCCGAACATCTGGCGATATTCGGTGGCGACCTTGGCCGCATAGACCACGGCTTCGGGATCGTCGCCGTTGACGTGGAAGATCGGGGCTTCGACCATCAGCGCCACATCCGAGGGATAGGGCGAGCTGCGCGAATAGCGCGGGCTGGTCGTGAAGCCGATCTGGTTGTTGACGATGAAGTGGATGGTGCCGCCCGTGCGGTAGCCCTTCAGGCCCGACAGGGTGAAGCACTCGGCCACCACGCCCTGGCCGGCAAAGGCGGCGTCGCCGTGCAGCAGCAGGGGCAGGACGTGACCGCGACCGGCGTCCGGCTGTTCGCGCAGGGTGAAGGCCTGCTTGGCCCGGGCCTTGCCGATCACGACCGGGTTGACGATTTCCAGGTGCGACGGGTTGGCCGTCAGCGACAGGTGAACCTTGTTGTCGTCGAACTCACGGTCCGACGAAGCGCCCATGTGATACTTGACGTCGCCCGAACCCTCGACGTCCGAGGGCAGGCTGGTGCCGCCCTGGAACTCGTGGAAAATGACGTGATAGGGCTTGCCCATCACGGCGGCCAGAACGTTCAGGCGGCCGCGGTGCGGCATGCCCAGGACGATGTCCTTCACGCCCAGCGAACCGCCGCGCTTGATGATCTGTTCCAGGGCCGGGACCATGGCTTCGCCGCCATCGATGCCGAACCGCTTGGTGCCGGGGAAGCGCTTGTGCAGGAAGCGCTCGAAGCCTTCGGTCTCGATCAGCTTCTTGAAGATGGCGACCTTGCCCTCTTTCGAGAACACGATTTCCTTGTCGCGGCCCTCGATGCGCTCCTGCAGCCAGGCCTTCTCGTGCGGGTCGGAGATGTGCATGTACTGCACGCCGACATTGCCGCCATAGGTCCGGCGCAGGATCGACAGGATCTCGCGGACCGTCGAGGTCTCCATGCCCAGCACGAAGTCCAGGAAGATCGGACGGTCATAGTCGGCTTCCGAGAAGCCATATGTGGCCGGATCCAGTTCCGGGGCCGGCGGCTTGGGCTCAAGACCCAGAGGGTCGAGATTGGCGGCCAGGTGACCGCGCATCCGGTAGGCCCGGATCATCATGATGGCGCGCAGGCTGTCGAGGGTCGCGGCACGGACGGCTTCGGCCGAGGTGCCCGGAGCCTTGTCCTCGATGGCCTTGGTCATCTTGGCCTGGACGGCCGGCGCGACCGTGGGCCACTGGCCGTCGAGGGCCGACAGCCAGTCCGGACGAGCGGTCGGAACGGCGCGCGGGGTCCAGGCCGGGTCCTTGGCGGCCCGCTGAACCTGGTCGGCCTGCTCTTTGAGCGTGGAGAAGAAGGCGTTCCAGGAGGGTTCGACCGAATTGGCATCGGTCGCCCACTGGGCATACAGGTCTTCAACGAACGCCGCATTGGCGCCGTAGAGGAAGGAGGTCTCGGTCAAGACCTGATTGATGATGCCTGCGTCGTCCGCCATGGTTCTTCGCCTTAGATCCGTCGGTCTACGGGACCGGTAGCCCAGGCCCGTAAATATAGTGTCTCAATCGCCCGGGCGCCCCTTGATTAGGGGGCCCAGGTGATTTTTTCGGATCGTCGACTGGCGGTCGCAAAAAACCTGGGCCCCGCTAGGGCGGGGTTTCGGTAGCAGATTAGCCCTTGAGGACCTCAAGCAGGGTTTCACCCAGCTTGGCCGGCGAGGGCGAGACGCGGATGCCCGCCTCTTCCATCGCCGCGATCTTGTCCTCGGCACCGCCCTTGCCACCGGACACGATGGCACCGGCGTGGCCCATGTGACGGCCGGGAGGGGCCGTGCGGCCGGCGATGAAGCCGACCATGGGCTTCTTGCGGCCACGACGGGCTTCGTCCTTCAGGAACTGGGCGGCTTCTTCTTCGGCCGCGCCGCCGATTTCGCCGATCATGACGATCGACTTGGTGGCTTCGTCCGCCAGGAAGAGTTCCAGGATGTCGATGAACTCGGTGCCCTTGACCGGGTCGCCGCCGATGCCGACCGCCGTCGTCTGGCCGAGGCCGGCATTGGTGGTCTGGAACACGGCTTCATAGGTCAGGGTGCCGGAACGCGACACGACGCCGACCGAGCCGGCCGAGAAGATACCGCCCGGCATGATGCCGATCTTGCACTGGTTGGGCGTCAGGACGCCCGGGCAGTTGGGGCCGATCAGGCGCGAGCGCGAACCCTGCAGGGCCTTCTTCACCTTGACCATGTCCAGCACCGGAATGCCTTCGGTGATGCAGATGATCAGCGGAACTTCCGCGTCGATGGCTTCCAGGATCGAGTCAGCCGCAAAGGGGGGCGGCACATAGATCACCGAGGCGTCGGCACCAGTGGCTTCGCGGGCTTCGCCGACCGTGTCGAACACGGGCAGGCCGATGTGGGTCTGGCCGCCCTTGCCGGGGGTGACGCCGCCGACCATCTTGGTGCCATAGGCGATGGCCTGCTCGGAGTGGAAGGTGCCCTGGGCGCCGGTGATGCCCTGGCAGATGACCTTGGTTTCAGAACCGATGAGGATCGACATTTAGCGAGCACCCTTCACGGCTGCGACGATCTTTTCGGCGCCGTCAGACAGGTCGTTGGCGGCGATGACGTTCAAGCCGCTTTCCGAGATGATTTTCTTACCGAGTTCGACGTTGGTGCCTTCCAGGCGCACCACCAGCGGAACCTGCAGGCCGACTTCCTTCACGGCGGCGATGACGCCTTCCGCGATGATGTCGCAGCGCATGATGCCGCCGAAGATGTTGACCAGAATGCCCTTCACGGCCGGATCGGCGGTGATGATCTTGAAGGCCGCAGTGACCTTTTCCTTCGAAGCGCCGCCGCCGACATCGAGGAAGTTGGCCGGCTCGGCGCCGTACAGCTTGATGATGTCCATGGTGGCCATGGCCAGGCCGGCGCCGTTGACCATGCAGCCGATTTCGCCGTCGAGGGCGATATAGGCCAGGTCATACTTCGAGGCTTCGATTTCCTTGGGGTCTTCTTCGCTCTCGTCGCGCAGGGCCTTGATGTCCGGATGACGGAACAGGCTGTTGCCGTCGAACGACAGCTTGGCGTCGAGGACCTTCAGGTGATCATCCGCCGTGACGATCAGCGGGTTGATCTCCAGCATGGCCATGTCCTTGGCCAGGAACGCCGTATAGAGCTGGCTGAGCAGCGAGGCGGCTTCCTTGGCGAGACCGCCGGTCAGGCCGAGAGCCTTGGCCAGGGCGCGATGGTGGGTCGGCCACACGCCCGTCGCCGGGTCGATGGTGAAGGTGTGGATCTTCTCGGGGGTCGAGTGGGCGACGTCCTCGATATCCATGCCGCCTTCGGTCGAGGCGACCACCGAGACCTTGCTCGAGGCGCGGTCAACCAGCAGCGACAGGTAGAATTCCTTGGCGATTGCGGCACCTTCCTCGATGTAGAGGCGGTTGACCTGCTTGCCCTTGGGGCCGGTCTGGTGGGTCACCAGCACGCGGCCGAGCATTTCGGCGGCGTTGGTCCTGACCTCTTCGGCCGACTTGACGACGCGGACGCCGCCCTTGGCGTCGGGGCCCAGTCCTTCGAACTTGCCCTTGCCACGGCCACCGGCGTGGATCTGGCTTTTCACCACGAAGACCGGCGTGCCCAGCTTTTCAGCGGCGGCGAAGGCTTCTTCGGGGGTGAAGGCGGCAAAGCCGCGCGGAACAGGAGCGCCGAACTCGGCGAGTACGGCTTTGGCTTGGTGTTCGTGAATGTTCATGAGGGCCCGGTCTCGGCGACGGCTTTTCTGAAATGTGGCCGGGTTATAGGAGCGTGATTTCGCAGGCGCAACAGCGCGTGCCCGATAAGGTGAAGGCTTGGGCCGATCTTTGTCCAATCGGACATCCGCCCCGCCCTCCCCGAGGCCGGTTCGGCCACGGTCTGAAGCAGGCCTGATCTGTTACCGGTCACGCCCCGGAGACGCACTGGCTCCCCGGGGCGATCCGCCCGATCCTAGACGGGGGTATCCATAAACAGGATCAGAATCAGGGCCATGACGGCCGCCGCATCACGCTCCGGCGCGCCCTTGGGCGGCAGGTAGGCGGTCTTGCTCATGCCGGTCAGGTCGACCGCCGCGATCTCCTGGTCGCCGTTGCGGATCACATAGCCCACAGCACCAGTGCCCAGGCCGATCGGCATGGAGCCGACCTGCTTGGTCTCGGTCCGCAGGGTGAAAGATCCGAACTGCAGTTCGCCGGCGCGTTGCGGCGTCTGCAGGCGGGCCATCAGGCCGCCCTTGGCCTGGACCAGGGTGAAGGCGGCGGACGGACCGGCGCCGGCACCCTGGAAGGTGCAGACATAGGCCAGCTTGTCGCGGTCAAAGGTGATCCAGCCCAGGCCCGTGCGGCTTTCGCCGCCCTTGCACTGGATGGTCACGTCACCAAAGCTGGCGGTCGTGACATTGATCTCGGCCGAGGACTTGGAACTGGAATAGACGCCCAGGGCCTTGGTGGAGCTGCCGCGGACCTTGCTGAGGCCGCTGTACTCGGCAATGGTGAAGCCCGGGTGCAACAGGCCCTTGCCCTTGGTCCACTGCAGCTTGACCTTCTCGGTGCGGGCAATGAACGAGTCTGCGGCCTGGGCCGGGACTGCGCCGGCCAGCAGGCCGGCAAAAAGAACGGCGCTGAACAGCGCGGAAATCTTAGACATGGTCGCCCTCTTGAAACGCGGCGCGTTCCTGTACCGAAGCCGTACAGAGGGCAAGGGCCTGCAACTGGATGGAGACTACTCTACCCAGTCCTGCTTGAGGCGGCGTGAGGCCAGGATCAGCAGGCCGGCACTGACCACATAGAAGCCCAGCCCGAAATAGAGGGCATAGCGCATCGATTCCGCCCCATAGCGCGGGGCCAGCAGGTCAGAGACATAGCCGAAGAACCACAGGCCGACGGCCAGGCCCAGCAGGTTGTTGATCAGCAGGAACAGGGCCGAGGTCGTAGTCCGCATGGCGGCCGGGGCCAGGTGCTGCACGGCCGCGACCACCGGACCCAGCCAGGCCAGGTTCAGACCCGTGGGGATCAGGAACAGCAGGAAGGCCCAGACCATCGAATTGACGTTCATGGCCAGCAGGAAGCACGGCAGGGCCACGAGGAAGCAGATGGCCGGGGCCAGGGCATAGGCGGCCTTGTTCTTGGCCCCGAAGCGGTCGGCCAGCACGCCGCCCAGCCAGATGCCTGCCACCCCGCCGATCAGGGACAGGGCGCTGTAGAACATCGCCCGCTCGGGCAGGCTGAGGCCGAAGCTGCGCTGGAAGAAGGTCGGCAGCCAGAAGGCCACGCCATAGCCGCAGATCGACGAGCAGGCCGCCCCGAACGACAGCAGCCAGAAGCTGGGCTTGGGCAGGATCGTGGCCAGGACCTTGCTGAAGGCCGGAGCCTTGGGTGCCTCGAGCGGAGCCACCTCGCCCGGCTCGCGATCCATGCCGCCCCGCGGCGGATCCTTGACCACCCACTTGAAGATCGGGGCCAGCAGCACGCCGGCCAGGCCTACGGCGATGAAGGCAAAGCGCCAGTCGACATAGGCGGCGATCAGCCCGCCGAACAGCACGCCCAGGGCCGTACCCAGCGGGATGCCGAACGAATAGACCGCCAGGGCCCGAGCTCTCTGCTCCTTGGGGAAATAGTCGGCGATCAGGGAATAGGCCGGCGCCACGCCACCGGCCTCACCGACCCCCACGCCCATGCGCGCCAGGAACAGGCTCCAGAAACCGCCCGCAAAGCCGCACGCCACCGTGAAACCGCTCCAGACGGTCAGGGCAACGGTCATGATCCAGGTGCGGCTGACCCGGTCGGCCAGCCAGGCCAGAGGCACGCCCAGAGTGGTGTAGAGCGCCGCAAAGGCGACCCCGCCCATCAGGCCGAGCTGGGTGTCGGTGAGATGCAGTTCGGCCTTGATCGACCCGGCCAGGATGCCGAGGATCTGCCGATCCAGGAAATTGAAGGTGTAGGCGAGGATCAGCATCGCCAGCACGACATAACGGTAACGCGAACCGGTCGCCGAAGGCTCGATCGGGCTCTGGCTCATGGTCGCTCCGCTGGAATTCTACACTGCAGACAAAGAAATGGCGGCGGCCCTTTGCAGCGGGCCGCCGCCAGTCATGGCCTAGATCAGAAGGCGACTTCGAGGCTGGCCGAGACCGTGCGCGGCGGGCCGTAGAAGCCGATGACCGAGTTGTTGTAGGTCGGCACACCGAAGTTGTAGCCACCGGTGCGGTAGCGCTCGTCGGTCAGGTTCTTGCCGGTCAGGGCCAGCTTGTAGTGACCGCCCGGGGCCGTCCAGATCGCCGTCAGGTCGACCAGGGTGAAGGCCTTCTGGTCGAGCAGGGGCAGCGGCAGTTCGAACTGCTGGTAGCTGTCGCGATAGCTGACCATCGGGGTGACGGCCAGGAGGCCGCCCGCCACATCGGCGGTCCAGGTCAGGCTGACATTGCCCGTCCATTCCGGCGTGTTCTGCAGACCATAGAGGTCGGCCACATTGATCACCTGACCGCCGGCCGGCACCGTCGTCGACGGGTTCAGCGGGTTGGGCGCACCACCCGGAACGAACCGGCTGAAGGTGTCGTACTTGGCATGGATGTAGCCGACGGCGACATTGGCCGAGAGGTTGGCGCTGAGCTTGGCCTTGGCCTCGAACTCGGCACCATACATCGTGGCCGCACCGGCATTGTCGATCGAGCTGGCGATGCCGCTGGGCACCACCACCTGGGTCGAGACCTGCTGGTCCTTGTACTTGGACAGGAAGATCGCCGAGGCGAACGAGACACGGCGGTCCAGGGCATAGCCCTTGAGGCCGGCTTCATAGGCGTCGACCACTTCGGGCTTGTAGCCATTGACGGTCTGCGGGGTGATCAGGGCGTCGCCGCGCATGTCCCAGCCGCCCGACTTGAAGCCCTTGGAATAGGACACATAGGTGCTCAGGTCGTCGCTCAGCTCATACGAAGCGCTGAGGCGCGGCGTGAACTGGTTGAACGAACCGTCGGTGCTGTAGTTGGTACGGGTCTGCAGGATCGGACGCGGGGTGCCGCCCTGATAGGGGGTGCGGGTCGCGCCGAGATAGAAGAAGCGATAGCTGTTGCTGCGCTTGTGATCGCGGGTGGCGCGGGCACCCATCGAAACCTTCAGGCGCTCCGACAGATTGGCGCTGAAGTCGAAGAAGGCCGCGAAGCTCTGGGTGCTGACCTTGCCGCCATTGGCGATGGCCAGGCCCAGATTGCCGGCGATGGTGTCGAACTCGCCCGAGGCCTGGCTGTTCATGTAGTAGAGGCCAAACACGCCCTGGACGTTCTCGTCCGAATAGACGGCCTGCAGTTCCTGCGAGAACGAACGGTCGTCATAGGTGGCCGGAATGTCGAGGGTCGGCAGCGGGGTACCGTCAAAGTCGATGACGGTGGTGGTGTGACCCTTGCGGCTGGCGGTGATCGACTTCAGCGTCAGGTTTTCCGACGCGTCCCACTGGCCGGTCAGCGACACGCCTTCGGTCTCGACCGAGTTGTCGTCGCCGAGGCCGGCCTGGGTGTCATAGATGTCGAGCACCTTGTAGCCGCCGACCAGGGCCGGCAGCTCGCGGTGACCGTGACGCGGGTTGGAGTCGTCCTGCACCTTGTCATAGGCCAGGCGGAAGAACAGGTCTTCGTTCGGCGCATATTCGGCGCTGAGGCGGATGGCCTGGACGTCCTTGTTATAGTGCTCGGCACCGGTGGTCAGGTTCTTGCCGTAGCCGTCGCGCTTGTAGACCGCATAGGCGCCGCCGACCGACAGGCCGCCGCCGACCGGGGTCTGGCCCGAAAGCAGCAGGTCGGTCTGGTTGTAGCTGCCATAGGTGCCCTTGATCTTGCCATGAGCTTCATCGCCGAGGCGCTTGGTCACGTACTTGATCGCGCCGCCGATCGTGTTGCGGCCGTACAGGGTGCCTTGCGGACCGCGCAGCACTTCGATGCGCTCCACGTCGAACACGTCGAGCACCGCACCCTGCGGGCGGTAGACATAGACGTCGTCGACATAGAGGCCCACGCCGGGCTCATAGCCCCACAGCGGGTCCTGCTGGCCGATGCCGCGGATGTAGGAGATCAGGGTCGAGTTCGAACCGCGGGCGGTTTGAACGGTGATGTTCGGGGTGGTCTGCTGCAGGATGGTGATGTCAGCGCCGCCCTGGCGGGCCAGGGTCTCGCCGCTAAAGGCCGAGACGGCGACCGGAACGTCCTTGAGGTTTTCCTCGCGGCGACGGGCGGTGACGACCACCTCATCCACCGACAGGGTCGCGCTGGGGGCCGGAGCCTCCTGGGCCGAAACGGCAACAGCGGCCGCGCCCCATGCCGCGCCAGCCAGCAGCGCAGCCTTCCACATCGAAGTCATTGGGTTTCCCCTCCCTTGTACGTTCCGCCCACCCGAACCGGATCCTTGTGGCGGACACGTGCTCGGAGCTCGCATGTTCATCGAACCGCGAATAATCGCACTCTCACCCAGAGAACGCTGGGACGCCAGTCTTTTTTCATCAGGTGATGAAATGGTGTCAGGGTGTGGCTTTACAGCCCCGGAGACCAGGGCTCGACCTTGGGCTCAAGCCTTGGCGGCGCGGCCGATGACGGTCTCGAAGCCGGCCGCGCAATAGGCGAACAGCCGACGGCGTACCGACTCCAGGTCATGCGAGTGGCACTCGCCCTCCGACAGCGAGTCGATCCGTCCGGTCTCGGACAGGGCCAGCATCATCGAGCCGGTCAGGAACTGGTAGCACCAGTAGAGGTCACGATATTCAGCGTCCGGGCGGGCGGCCTTCAGGGTCTCGACCAGGCGATGGACCACCGGATCAAAGAACCGGGTCATGGTCTCCCCGCCCCAGACCGGGGTATTGTTCACCTGGGCGACGAGGACGAAATAGTTCTTCCAGCCCTTGCCGCCCTCCTGGGAGATGCGCAACAGGGGGTCGATGAAGGCCTCGATCACCCCCTCGACGGTCATGGCCCCGGCATGGGACTTCACATAGAGATCCATCGAGGCCAGCCGCGCCTGGTTGAGGATCTCGGCCCGGCGCAGGAACACAGCGTCGAACAGCTCGCGCTTGGCCCCGAAGTAATAGTGGATCAGGGCCGTATCGACCCCGGCCTCGGCCGCCACCTGGCGGGTGGTCACACCGTAGAAGCCATGGCGCGCAAACAGGCCCTCGGCCGCGTCGAGAATGGTTTCCTTCAGGTCCAGGCCCTTGGCCTTGGACGGTCTGCCACGCCCGCCTGGACGGGCGCGGGGCTTGGCTGCGGTCATTCGACTCTCTGGGCCTGCCGTGATTGCGCAGTACCCGGATGGCGCATCTGGACAAGCGTGGCAAGGCGGAAGGCCCGGAAGGGGCGTGCTTCCCGGCCCACGCCGCAGCCCCCTCCTGACCGCTTCGCGGTCGTCCTCCCCCTTTCAGGGGGAAGATGAGATCGCCATCCTTCACCTTCCCCCTCCGGGGGAAGACGGTCGCGCAGCGACCCTTAGGGGGCAAGGACGGGGATAAGCTGCGCCTAATCCCCGAACGATCTCTGCGAGACTGCAGTGAAATCAACACTCTGAAAACAGTTTGAGCGCGTCCGTCCGACGCGCTGAAACCTCCCGTATTCTGTACCCACCTCGTCGCGAGGAAGGGGCGCAGGGCCAGCGACCATTGCGGCGGCGGGGGGTGATCGAGCGGGACTGGGCTTCAGGGGGATACTGAAGCGCGTCCGGGGACCTGGTTGCTGGCCAGACCCGCCCGCCGTCGGCGTGGTTGAAGGCAAAAGGGCGTGTCTGGCTGTAAGCCCGTCCTCTTCGACCGCCAGAACGCGCTGGAAACGGCGGGTTCCGGGTCCCGGTAAGGCCTCAACAGGGCCACCTGGCGGGAGGCTGACGGATAACGACCACGCGGAGCGGACGGCTTCGTCGAAACGGTAATCTCTATCTCTCATCCGGACGTCGTCCGGACGCTCCGCAGCCCTTCCCATCCCTTCAGCGGCAAGCCGCGTGAAGCCGGAAAGCCGCGCCATTCAACCGAGGAAGACGTGCCACATCAGCCGGCCGGGCAGGAAGGTGAACAGGCCGGCGATCAACAGGCCGCCGACGAACATCCCGGTCATGGCCCGGGCATGCTGGCGAACCTTGCGGCGCTTGATGGCGAAGATGGCCATGGGCAGGGCGATCAGGGTCCAGCCGCTGAGCAGGTGGATGAGGCTGAAATGGCCGGGATTGATCGTTCGGATGAACAGCGAACTGACCGCCGTCAGGGTCATGGCCAGGACCCAGGTCCAGCCCAGCGCCTTGTGCAGGCCCGTGCCCTTGACCCCCGCCAGCAGCACCGCGCCGATCACGAAGGCGGTGACGGCCCCGGCGACGTGCAGCTGGATCACCAGGGGTGCGGCGGCAAGCAGGCCGAGGTCCGGCGCATGCGGCCGGAATCCCAGGCCCTGCAGGACACGAAGCGGCGCCGCAAGCACACCCGGGCTGGCCGCCAGGATCGCCAGGGTGGCGGCCCCGAGGGCCAGAACGCCAAAACGACCGCTCAGGGTGGGACGCTGCATTGACTTGTCTTGATCGGCCATCTTCATCTCCTCGGGCGACGGCGCTGTGTGGTCCGTCGGCGCCCCTTCCCTGGAGCTCTGCCTCACGTGCCTCAACCGTCGTTGCGTCAGTCACCGCCCGGCCTTCGTGAGTGGCTGGCAAACGCCATTCACGCTTCGCGAACGGCGCTGACGACCGCAGAGGCCAAGCGTGGTTTCGGGGTCTCAGCCTGCGCCGGCCTGTTCCTGGCCCTGATCGGTCCGTTCGGCTCCGACCAGGCCCCGATGCTGGTTCGGCTGCCCTACTGGATCGGCCTGTGCGTCGCGGGGGCCGTCGTCGGCACCGGCGTCAGCCACCTGGTCGACCGGGACGGACGGGCGGAGTCACGACCGGTCCTCTATGGCAGCCTGGTCGCGATCGGCATCACCCTGCCCTTTACAGGCGTGGTCTGGCTGGTAACCGAATTGGCCTTTCATGCGGGCACGCCGCGCCTTCCCGCCCTGCCGATCTATCTGGGGCCGGTGTTCACGATCACCGCCGCCATGACCGCCCTGAACTTCCTGGTCCAGCGCAAACCGCCCGAGACCCATGCCGGCCCGGCCGGCGCGCCCGCCCCCCGGTTCCTGGAGCGCCTGCCGCCCCGCCTGCGGGGGGCCCAGCTGTTCGCGGTGGCGGCCGAAGACCACTATCTGAGGCTCTACACCTCAAGGGGGGAGGATCTGATCCTGCTGCGCCTGTCCGACGCTGTGGCGGAACTGGAGGGTATCGAAGGAGCCCAGACCCATCGTTCCTGGTGGGTGGCCAAGGCCGCCGTGCAGGAGGCCCGCCGCACCGATGGCCGGGCGATCCTGACCCTGCCCGGCGGCGTCGAGGCCCCGGTCAGTCGCGCCTACGCCCGGGCGCTGCGAGAGGCAGGCTGGTTCTAGAGCGTTTTCCGATAAGTGTGAAACGGTTATCGGATCGAAAAACGCTCTAAACTTTTGATTTAGAGCGTTTTTCGCCCGACCCTGATGACGCCATCAGGTCGGAAAGGGCTCTAGGCCCGCCGCGCGCGCCATTCGTCCCTGGTCTGGCCCCAGATATCGATGACGTGATCCTGATAGGGAGCCGGCAGCTGCCCGCGGCCCCGATTGTACGACCCGATACTCTGGGCCACCTTCTGCGAGGGCGTATTGGTCGGGTCGATGCAGTGGATGACCTCGTCCCAGCCGAGATGGTCGAACACCCAGTCGATGGTGGCGATAGCGGCCTCGACCGCATAGCCCTTGCCCCAGGCTGCGGGGGCCAGGCCCCAGCCGACCTCGGTTCCGGGCCAGTCCTCGGGCTGCCAGGGCCCGATCCGGCCGAGCCACTGGCCGCTCGTCTTGTCGAGCACCGAGAACATGCCGAAGCCCAGCAGGGTCCAGGATCCGGCCATCGAGGCCATGCCGCGCCAGGCCGAGGACCTGGGCTGCTGTCCGCCGATGTAGCGCGCCGCCTCGGCGTCGGCCATCATCGCGGCCCAGCCGTCGATATCCTCGGTCGCGGTAGGGCGCAGGATCAGCCGCGCGGTTTCGAGCGTCGGGCCGGGGGCGACAGGCATCCGAGTATCTCCAGGCTAGACGACGCAGGCCGCGAGGCCGTCGCGACGGACGGTGCCGGACGCCGCGCCGATCTTGCGGGTCCGCTTCTTCACATACTTGCCTGCCCCGACCACCTTCCACTTCAGCGGACTGGGCAGGATGGCGGCCAGGCGGGCGGCCTGGGCATTGGTCAGCTTGTCGGCCCCGACCCCGAAATAGCGGCGGGCGGCGGCTTCGGCCCCATAGATGCCGGGGCCGTACTCGATGGAGTTCAGATAGACCTCCATGATCCGCTTCTTGCCCCAGAAGGTCTCGATCAGGACGGTGAACCAGGCCTCCAGCCCCTTGCGCACATAGGACCGGCCCGGCCACAGAAAGACGTTCTTGGCGGTCTGCTGGCTGATGGTCGAGCCGCCGCGGATCTTCTTGCCCTTGCCGTTGTTCTCATAGGCCTTCTGCAGGGCCTCGAAATCAAAGCCGCGATGGTCGCAGAACTTGGCGTCCTCGGCGGCGATCAGGGCGCGCGGCAGGGCTGGCGAGACCGTCTTGATCGACCGCCAGCGATGGTCGAGACCCTTGCCCTCGACGGCACGGATGACCATCAGCGGCGTGACCGGCGGCGGTACGAAACGGAAGACGATCACCGCGACAACGGGCCCGGCGACCAGCACGATGAACAGCGCCAGAAAAATATTCCGCAACAGCTTCACCGATCGCTCCCAAACCTACTTGTCTTGACGCTGCGGCCGGATGCTAGCGATTGAGGACGTCCCTGTCGCGGGGGCATGATCGACCTTGCTCAGGGAGCTTTGGCATGGATGTCCTCGACGCCGTCAACCGCCGTATGTCCGTGCGGGCCTTCAAGTCCGACCCGGTGGACGCCACCGTCCTGCGTGAATTGCTGGAAGCCGCCGCCCGTGCGCCCTCCGGCGGCAACCTGCAGCCCTGGCGGGTTCAGGCGATCACCGGCGCGCCGCGCGCCGCCCTGCTGGAGACCATGCTGCAGCGTGTGGCCTCGCCCGATACCCCCGAATATGACGTCTATCCGGCCAATCTGTGGGAGCCGCTGCGCAGCCGCCGCTTCCAGGTCGGCGAAGACCTTTATGGCGCGCTGCAGATCCCGCGCGAAGACAAGCTGGCCCGCCTGCAATGGTTCGCCAGCAACGGCCAGGGCTTCGGCGCGCCGGTACTGCTGTTCTTCTCGGTCGACCGCCGCTGTGGCCCGCCGCAATGGAGCGATCTGGGCATGTACATGCAGACCCTGATGCTGCTGGCCGTCGAGCGGGGCCTCGACACCTGCGCCCAGGAGTTCTGGTCGCACTATCATCAGGTGGTCGACCAGCATGTCGGCCTGCCCGAGGGCCACATGCTGTTTTCCGGCATGGCCCTGGGCTATCGCGACGAAGCCGCCCCGGTGAACAACTGGCGCTCGCGCCGGGATGAGTTCGAGGTCTGGGGTGAACTGAAGGGGTTCTAGAGGGGGCGTCCTCGTCCTTCGACAAGCTCAGGATGAGGACAACAGTGCAGGCCGCCGCCCACAATGACCTTAGTGTCGGCGGTAAAAACGCCTCATCCTGAGCTTGTCGAAGGACGAGGCGTTCGGCATCGCGCCAAGGCCGGCAAGGCATCCCAGTCCCCCCGGATGACCGCCTCTTTCTTTGCGCGGCTCCACCCCTTGAGCTGACGTTCGAAGGCTATGGCGTCCGTAATGAACTGAAAGTCGCCGGCCCAGACCAATTCGACGGGCCTGCGTCGAAAGGTGTAGGCGGCCGGATCAAGGCCTTGGTTGTGACTGCTGGCCCGTGCCGCCGGATCAGGACCGCGATGGGACCCGACATAGTACGAACCGTCCGCGCAACGGAGAATATAAACCCAAGCCGACTGCACATCGTACATGGCGAGCATTCCTGGTTCTCGCCTGCATAATGCGCGTTAAAATTGCGCCTTGGCAGTCACTAAATCGACAGCTCGGCTAGATTATCCGCGGTCCGCTGAGGTCCGGGATATCCAGGACACCGGCCTCGCCGTCCTCGTCGCCCCAGGCCAGACGCTGGCCATCCGGAGACACGCACAGGGCACTGATCGGCGAGCCCTTCTCGGCCTTCAGGGTCTCGATTCGGCCGGTACGCATGTGCGCCGCCCAGATCTTGCCGTTGTCCTGACCGGCCAGGGCGACCGGCAGGGCCTCGACGCCCGCCACGCGGACCACCATCGAATCGCGGGCGAAGCCGATCTCGGCGGCTTCTTTGCCCATCGGACCGCTGGCCCCGGCGAACGGCCAGACCACCGCGCCATTGGCACCGGCGGTGACCAGCAGATTGCCCTTGTCGAAGAAGGCCAGGCTCTTGATCTTGGCCGGATAGCCCCCCATCCGCATGTCCTTGCCGTCCGACAGACGCCAGCCATGCAACTGGTTCTCCTGCATCGACGAGACAAGGAACTTGCCGTCCGGGCTGAAAGCGACGGCGATGTGGCTGCCGGCCCATTTCAAGATCTGCGGCTTCTGCTCGGCGATCTTCGCCCACCAAAGCTGGGTGCCGCCATAGGCGGCCGTGGCCAGGCGCCGGCCCTTGGGGTCGAAGGCCAGGCCCGAAACGGTCTTGTCGTGGACAAAGACCCGCGAAAAGGCCGGATCGGCGATGTCACGCACATGGGCCTCGCGCCCGGCCGTGAAGGCGATCAGGCCGGTGGCGGGGCTGGCGGCAAGATGCTCGATCCACTTGCCCTTCACCTCGGCCAGGACCGTGGCGACCACCTCGCCGGCTTCGATTCGGCTCCAGACCACCCGGCCGTCGTCGCCGCCCGTGACCAGGCCCTGACCCGAGGGATGCACGATGGCGCTCAGAATCGCGCCCCCCAGGGGACCGCCGTGGGCCTCCACCGTCACATAGCCGCCAACGGTTTCCAGGCGCACCGTGCCGTCGCCGAGGGCAAAGGCGGCGCGGCCGGACTTGTCGAAAAGCGCGGCGGTGACATAGGCATCAAACGAGAAGATCATGCCCGCGCCATACCCCGACGGGGCCCTGGCGCCTAGCCGGATGGCGCCTGGCGCGCACCGCTGCCCTGACGGATGCGAACAGCGTTCGACCAGAAAGACTCAAAAAGGGGCTTGCCAGTGCGACGCCACGTCGGGCTTTACTTCCGCGTCCGTCTGCGCCAGACGTGACGACCTAACAATTGCGGGACCGCGAGTGACGCGGCCCTTGGGAGACAGTCAGGCTATGGCGGCTAAACTCTCTGGTGGTGGTGGCGGTCGCTACTCCCTGAATCAGAATTCCGAAATCAACGTCACGCCTTTCGTGGACATCCTGCTCGTTCTGCTGATCATCTTCATGGTCGCCGTGCCGATGGCCACCGTGGCGATCAAGGTCGACCTGCCCCCGGCGACGATCCCGCCGCCGGACGCGCCGAAGCCGAAGGAGCCGGTGTTCATCTCGATCCAGAAGTCGGGTGCGCTGTTCATCGCGGACAAGCAGACCAGCCTGGACAATCTCGAGATTGATCTGGACGCCAAGTTCACCGCGACCGGCCAGGCCGGCCCGAAGGACGATCAGCGCGTCATGATCCGCGCCGACGCCGACGTGCTCTATGCCGACTTCATGGGCGTCCTGAACCAGCTGCAGACCGCTGGCTGGTACAAGGTCGGCCTGATCAACGAAGACATCCACTAAGGATCTTCGTCGCCAGACCTTCTGGCAGACCCGCTCTGAAGAGCCCCGGAAGCACCGCTTCCGGGGCTTTTTCTTTGTCTCCGCCTCGGCAGGACCATCTGAGTCCAGCCCTGAGGGCGGCACGACGTTTGAAACTCACCCTCCCGACAGGCCTTGGGCGTCCCGTTTCCGGACAGGAACGGCTCCCGGGCGCAGACCAGGGAGTGCTTCATGCTCATCGAACGGAACCCGGCCCCGGCCCCGGCCACCGCTCCAGGCGTTTCGATCGAAGGCGTTCGCATCAACCTCCCGACCCTGGACACCGCTGCCGACGAAGCCATCATCCGGGCCCAACGGGGTGAAGGCTTCACCCTGTTCACCGTCAATCTCGACCATCTGGTCAAGCTGGCCTCCAACGAGGCCTTCCGGGCGGTCTATCGCCGGGCCACCTACGTCACCGCCGACGGCTGGCCCGTGGTCTGGCTGGCCGGTCGCAAAAATGCCCGTCTCGAACGCGCCACTGGTGCCGACCTGGTTGAACCCCTCTGCCGTGCCGCCGCCGAGCGCGACCTTGGCGTCTATTTCATCGGGCCGGGCCCCAAGGCCCAGGCCGGTGCACTGGAGAAACTCACCGCGCGCTTCCAGGGCCTGAAGATCGCCGGTGCTGAAGCTCCGCAATTGCCTTCGGGGCCTGGCCCGGCCATGCTGGCGGCCATGGATCTCGACGCCATGGCCCAGCGCATCAACGCCTCGGACGCCCGCCTCTGCTTTGTCTCGCTGGGCGCGCCCAAGCAGGAGATCCTGGCCGACGCCCTGGCCGCCCGTTGCCCGGGCGTGGGTTTCATCTGCGTCGGTGCCGCCCTCGACTTCATCTCCGGCCAGGCGCACCGGGCTCCCCGCTGGATGCAGCGCGGCAAGCTGGAATGGTTCTGGCGTCTGGCCAATGACCCGCGCCGGCTGGCGGTGCGCTATGCCGAATGTGCCATGCTGTTTGCCGTCCTCGCCCTGGGCATGACGACCGCCCAAGGCGGCTCGCCGGTTACCGCCGCCGAACCCCGCGGCGTCCTGCGATGATCTCTCAGGCCGGACGACTGTCACGACGGTCGCTTCTGGCCTCGACCCTGGCCCTGGCCGCCTGTGGCCAGGGCGCTTCGGCCGACATCGCCCGTCCGGCGCGTGGCGGACCCATCCCGCGTCTGCGAGACCTCGCGCCGTTCCGGATCGGGACAGAAATCGTCTCCGACGAATTTGGCCGCCCCGGCTTTGACGCCGCAGCCAGCACCCAGTTCTCGCAGATCACGGCCGGCTTCGAGATGAAGATGGAGTACATCCTGCAGCAGGATGGCTCGCTCCGCTTCGAAGGCGGCGATCGCATCGCCGAATTCTGCAAGGCCCATAACCAGGCCCTGCATGGCCACACCCTGATCTGGTACATCGACCGCCCGGCCACCTTCCAGAAACTGGTCGGCGACAAGCGGGCCTTTGACCGGGCCTATGGCAACTACATCCAGTCCGTCGCCGGTCGCTACCGGGGCCTGGCGCGCAGCTGGGATGTGGTCAATGAACCCGTGGCGGACGATGGCGTGTCCCTGCGGGAGTCGCTCTGGACCGAGGCCCTCGGCCAGGAAGGCCACTTCATCCGGGCCCATGAAGAAGCCCACGCCGCCGATCCCGACGCCCTGCTGTTCGTCAACGAGTACCATCTGGAGAGCAAGCCGCATAAGCGGCGGACCTTCCTGAAGCTGGTCGAGTCGATGCTGAAGCGCGGCGTGAAGATCGACGGCATCGGCACCCAGACCCACATCGATGTCGACCTGCCGCCGGGCAAGATCACCGAAGCCATGCGCGACCTGGCCAGCCTCGGCCTGCCGATCCACCTGTCGGAGATCGATGTCTCGTTCCAGACCGAAGGCGTCAGCCTGAAGTCGAAGGCCGAAAAGCAGGCCAGCCAGTTGCGCCTCTATCGTGAAGCGATGGAGTCCTTCGTCGCCCTGCCGGAGCGGCAGCAGTTCGCCTTCACCATCTGGGGCGTGCGCGACGCCGACTCATGGCTGCGCACGGCCACCTGGGTCAAGGACAAGACCGATCAACCTCTGCTGTTCGACGACATGGGGCAGCCCAAGGAAACCTTCTGGACCCTGGTCGACGTCCTGCAGGGCCGCTGATCCCGGTTTTTTAAGACAAGAGCCCTAGCCTCGTCCGCAGGTTATGCGGGGGGCTCGCCGATGAGCGGTCATCACAAGGACTATGTCGCCGGTCTGGACGGGCTGAGAGCGGCCTCTGTCAGCATGGTGATCCTGGGCCATGTCGGCCTCGGCGACCTGATCCCCGGCGGGATGGGCGTGACCATCTTCTTCTTCATCAGCGGCTTTCTGATCACCCGCCTGCTGTGGGCCGAGCGCGACGCCCATGGCGGGGTCGACCTGCTGCGCTTCTATGGTCGCCGGACGCTGCGCCTGCTGCCCGAAATGCTGGTGCTGCTGCTGGTCCTGACCTTCATTGTCGGACCCTTGCTGAACCAGCCGATGCAGCCCCTGCAGGCCCTGGCCGGCCTGACCTACTGGACCAATTACTACATCATCAGCGGCCTGGGCGACTGCAACAACTGCGCCGTGACGGGACACCTGTGGTCGCTGGCGGTCGAGGAGCACTTCTACCTCGTCATGCCCCTGGCCCTGCTGCTGTGCGGCTTCGTTCCGCGCCGGCTGGCCGTGCTGTTCCTGATCACGATCATCGGCGCGGCCGCCTGGCGGACCTATGCCTATACCGTCCTGCACGTGTCAGAGGTCTACACCTACAAGGCCACTGAAAGCCGGATCGACTCGATCGCCTGGGGCTGTCTGGCGGCGGTCATCGACCGCAGCTGGCCCAGGGTCATGGCCTTTGTCCGGCGTCGGGCCTGGATCGTGTTCAGTGCCGGTGCCGGTCTGATGCTGGCGTCCCTGGCCTATCGTGACCCGATCTTCCGCGAGACCCTTCGCTATTCCGTTCAGGGCCTCGCCCTGGTCGGAATCATGCTGCCACTGGTCGCGGCCCCGCAGCTGGGCGGTCTGGTCAAGCTGCTGGAAATCGCCCCGCTGCGCTGGATGGGTCGACGCTCCTACGCCGCCTATCTCTGGCACATGCTGGCCCTGACCCTGGGCGGCATGATCGTGGGGTTCAGCGGGGTGATCGAAACCGCGCCCCGCCTGACCCAGCTCCAGGCCCTGCCGTTCGTGGTGGCCCTGTCCTGGATCTTCGCCGAACTCAGCTACCGTTTCGTCTTCACCCCGGCCCAGAAGCTGAAGCCCTGGGTCACGCCGAAGCGAGCCGGAGACGAGAACGCCGCGCGTATCCCCCCGGACCGCGCGGCCGAGGCGCTCAGCTAGGGGTGCGAACCGCGTCGCTAGACCGGGAACCGAAGGCCATTGCCAGGCCATAGGCCACCGCGCAAAGCGGCAGCAAGAGCAGCCAAACCATCCCCCTGGCTACCAGACCCAGTCCTGCGGCCGTCCGACCGGCCGCATCGGCAAACTTCGTCATCGCACCCACCCCTCGCCCGGCGTTCCAGTTTGGCTCGCAACACCGGGGTTCTGGCCTGCGGGTGGCAAGGCCTGGGCCAGTCAGGCAGCCGTAGCCTCGAACCCGGCCTTCAGTTCGGCCTCGTCGAGGTCGCGACCGATAAAGACCATGCGGCTGTAGCGCTTGTCGCTGTCCAGCCACGGGCGCTGGAAGTCGCCTTCCAGGATCATGTGGACGGCCTGGAAGACCAGGCGGCGGTTTTCGCCCTGAACGTCGATGATGCCCTTGGCGCGCAGGATGTCGGGCCCGCGACGGGCCAGCAGGTCATTGAGCCAGGCGGTGATCTTCTGGCCGTCCACGGGCCGGTCCAGCGTCAGGGAGATCCCCTTGACGCCATCATCATGGACCGCGCTGGCCTTGGCGTGATCGTGCCCATGGTCGTGACCGTGGTCATGACCACAGTGCTCATCATGAACATGGTCATGGCCATGATCGTGGTGGTGATGATCGTGGCCGCAATGCTCGTCATGCACATGGCCGGGCTCGCCATGGGCGGGATTGAGGAAATCCGGCTCCAGCTCGGTGATCCGCTCGAGATCGAAGCTGTACTTGCCGATGATGGCGCTCAGCGGGACGTTCGAGCGCTGGGCGCGATGGATCGGGGCCAGGGGATTGATCCGCCGGATGCGGGCCTCGACATGGCGCAGGTCATCCTCGGAGACCAGATCGGTCTTGTTCAGCACGATCTGGTCGGCGAAGGCGATCTGCTCGACCGCTTCGCGGCTGTCGGACAGGCGCAGCAGGATGTGCTTGGCGTCGACCAGGGCGGTGACCGAGTCGAGATAGGTGCGTGCCTTGACGTCCTCGTCGACGAAGAAGGTCTGGGCGACGGGGCCGGGATCGGCCAGGCCGGTCGTCTCGACGATGATGGCGTCAAAGCCGCCCTTGCGCTTCATCAAGCCCGACAGAACCCGGATCAGGTCGCCGCGCACCGTGCAGCAGACGCAGCCATTGTTCATCTCGAACACTTCCTCGTCGGCCCCGACCACCAGGTCGTTGTCGATGCCGACCTCGCCGAACTCGTTGACGATCACGGCATAGCGCTTGCCGTGGGCCTCGGTGAGGATGCGGTTGAGCAGGGTGGTCTTGCCGGCACCGAGATAGCCGGTCAGCACGGTGACGGGGATCTTGCCGGTCGAGGAAGCGGTCTGGGTCATGGCCGCTATTTAGGGCCTCGGAGGTCTCGGCGGAAGCCCGCTGTCAGGTCTTGAGAAAGGCGACGGCCAGACCGACCAGGATCAGGGCTACGCCGAGGATGGTTTGCTCATAGCGCTCGACCCATCCCAGGCCCAGCCGCTGGAAGCCGGCCAGGCTAAGGCTGGTGAAGATCAGCATGCCGGCGGCGGTCGCCGCCATCAGCACACCGCTGAGCAGCAGGAAGGCCTGCCAGCCATGCTCCATCCCCGCCAGGTAATAGGGCAGGAAGGCCTCGCAGGGTGACAGGGTCAGAAGGGTGACGAGGGCTGCCACGGCCGCCCTGTCCGAGGCATAGGTCCGACGGCTGGCCTCCGGCAGGGCGTGGCTATGGCGGCTCCGAAAGACATAGAAGAGACCGACCGCCACCATCAGCCCGCCCACGATCCAGTGGAAGATGCCGCCCAGGCTGGGCTGCAGGGCCAGTCCGGCCATCACGAGCGCGAGGCCCAGCACGATCGTCAGGCCCACATGACCCAGGCCGGCCAGCAGGGTCACGCCGAGGGTTCGGCCCGTTGACCACTTCTGCGCGCGACCGACCAGCACGAACGGCAGCCAGTGGGTTGGCAGGGCCGCATGCAGGAAGGCCACGGCGAAACCGGTGGCGGCGATCGAGGCGAAGAAGGTCGAATTCACCCCCGAGGCTATATACTGTTACATTGTAACGTTCCAGCCTGAATCCTTCCTGGGGATCTTCACCGTTTCATGGCCAGGAATCTGTCACAGCCCGTTGACTCAGGAACGGCCGACTGTATAAGTCCGCCCCCTCGCCCGCCGGGTTTCCTTGCGGGCGTTCCCTATTTTGCGAACGCACGTTTCTTAAGGCGCTAACCTATGTACGCGGTGATCAAAACCGGCGGCAAGCAGTACCGGGTCCAAGCCGGCGATCTGCTGGTTGTCGAAAAGCTCGACGGTGAACCGGGCTCGGAAGTCGCTTTCGGCGAAGTCCTGATGCTTGGCGAAGGCGAGGCCGTGACGGTCGGCGCCCCTGTGGTGGACGGCGCAGTCGTCAACGCCACCCTGATTGAAACCCGCAAGGGTGAAAAGGTGAAGATCTTCAAGAAGATCCGCCGTCAGGGCTATCGCCGCACCCGCGGCCACCGCCAGACCGAAACGGTCCTGCGCGTGACCTCGGTCGCCGGCGCCGGCAAGGAAGCCAAGTGGGACGGCGTCATCGACCTGACCCCGAAGGTCATCCTGAACGCCCGGGCCCGTGGCCTCGGCGACGCGGCTGTCCCCTTCACGATCCCGGTCGCCAAGTCGGCCGCTCCGGTCGCTGAAGCCGCCCCCAAGAAGAAGGCCGCGCCGAAGAAGGCCGCAGCCGCCCCGGAAGACGGCGAAGCCTAAGCGGCTGCGCCTCTAGAGATTAGGAGAGCAAGATGGCTCACAAGAAATCAGGCGGCTCGTCCAGCAACGGTCGCGACTCCGACGGCCGCCGCCTTGGCGTGAAGAAGTTCGGCGGCGAGAAGGTTCTCGCTGGCAACATCATCATCCGTCAGCGCGGCACGAAGTTCTGGCCGGGTGCCGGCGTCGGCATTGGCAAGGACCACACCCTCTTCGCCCTGGTCGAAGGCGCGGTGAAGTTCGTGACCAAGAAGCATAATCGCACCTACGTAACGGTCGCGCCCAAGGCGCAGGCTGCCGAGTAGTACGCACTCGACTTTTTCGGGTCGTGCTTCTCCGCCGAGAAGACGACCCGGACAGACGAACCTAAGCGGGGAGTCCGGGCACGCCGGACTCCCCGCTTTTGTTTTGCCTGCGGCGCCAAGAAGCCTCGAATCGCCATGGCGTCGTCACGGTCCTCGCGCAAAGAGGGGCCGGTCAGACAGGAGGCCTAAGATGTGCGTCATCGACAAAAGCCCCATCATCGAAGCACGGCGCGTCACCCTTCGTGCGCCCACCATGAACGATGTGCCGCGCCTGGCGAGCCTCGGCGGTGATCGTGACGTCTCACGCATGACCACCCGCATGCCCTGGCCCTATGGCCGGTCGGATGCCGAAGACTTCGTGGGGCGCTGCCAGGCGCAGGACCGCCGGCGGGACAACACCTTCGTCCTGGATCTGGAAGACGAGGGCGTCGTCGGCGTCCTTGGCCTGTTCACCCCGCCGGGGGGACAGCTGGAGATCGGCTACTGGATCGGAAAGCCCTTCTGGGGCCGGGGCCTGGCGACGGAGGCCTGTCAGAGCGCCCTGGCCTGGGCCAAGCAGGACTGGCGCAAGCGGCTCGTCGTCGCCGGCCATTTCGCCGACAATCCGGCCTCGGGCCAGGTGCTGATCAAGGCCGGGTTTCTCTATACCGGCGTAGTCGAGGCCAAGCCGTCCGTCGCGCGTGGTGCGGTGGCACAGACGCGGATGATGGTCTGGCTGGCCTGACCCGTCAGGCGGCGCGGTGGGTCGCGATAACCTTCTGCGCCCCTTCACGGAAGCGCTTCTCGGCGGTGAGGATGCGGTCGCACAGGGCGTCCAGGTCCGACAGCAGCGAGTAGGTGGCATAGATGGGGATTTCCATCAGGGCCACCTGCGCACGGGGCATGAATTCGCAGTATTTCTTCCAGGAGCCATGATTGTCGCGGGCGGTCATGGCCCTCTGACCCAGCGGGTTCCAGAGGTTCAGGTCGATCAGTTCGTCCCGGCACTGCTTCATCACCGGCAGGGCGATGTAGAGGAACAGGAAGGTCGGGGTAGCGGCGCGGCTGAACTGGGGCTGCACCTGCATGTGCCAGATCCGGAAGGCTTCAAAGAAGCCGGCCTTGCGCTTGGGGTCCGGCGGCAGCCAGGTGGCCTCCGGATTGATCAGGTCGCTGGCGGATGAGGCCCGCTTGATCAGATCGTCGGCCGAGCGGCCGTCAGCCATGGTTTTGGACAGGGCCGTGATCGGGATGTTCAGCTTCTTGGCGACGTCGCTATAGGCCACCTGCTGGCCCTGCATCGGCGTCCATTGCCCGAAGGCGGCGGCCTTGGGATCCTTGGAGCGTTTAACGGCGGCGGCCTGGTGCAACAGCAGCTGTTCTTCCCGCTGCTTCTCGGCGCGAATGCGGTCGAACTCGGCCTCGTGGGCCGCCTGCTCCTCGGCCGTCATCCAGGCCGCACGGCCGGGACCATAGGTTCGCTCATAACGGTTGATCAGCACCAGGCCATGACCAGGGGTCGGCCGCTGGCCGATATCCCCGAGGAAGGCGCGGAAATCGCGCCAGGTGCCCGTCACGCCGGTACCACGGCTCATCAGGATGTTGCGGTGGATCGAAGCTTCGTCAGCGTACTTTTTGCAGAGCAACTGGGGCGTGAGTTCCCGAAGGTCCTTCGCCAGTGCCTCTCCAAAGCTTTGTGTCGTGGTCAACGCCAGGCCCCCACACCACCAGGATAAAAATGGTGGTTTCGCTGCATGACACTTCGTCGCACGGTGTGTTTTAACATTTCGTCACAGAACCGAACGGTGTTCTGCTCATAGGTCTGCGACCAAGCGACGCCATTTCGGCTCGACGCGGCGGACGCCTTGCGACAAAAGACGCAGATGAAATTTCTGGACCAGTGCAAGATCTTTATCCGCTCCGGCAACGGCGGCGGCGGCGCGGTCTCGTTCCGACGCGAGAAGTACATCGAATATGGCGGTCCCGACGGCGGCGATGGCGGCCGGGGCGGGGATATCTGGATCGAGGCCGTGGACGGCCTCAACACCCTGATCGACTACCGCTATCAGCAGCACTTCAAGGCCGAGACCGGGATCCATGGCATGGGCCGGGGTCGCCACGGGGCCGCCGGTGCCGACATCACCCTGAAAGTCCCGGTCGGCACCCAGGTGCTGGAAGAGGACAAGGAAACCCTGATCGCCGACCTCGACACGGCCGGCATGAGCGTGCGCCTGTGCAAGGGCGGTAACGGCGGCTGGGGCAACCTGCACTTCAAGGGTCCGGTCAACCAGGCCCCGAAATATGCCAATCCGGGTCAGGAAGGCGAAGAACGCTGGATCTGGCTGCGGCTGAAGCTGATCGCGGATGTCGGCCTGGTCGGCCTGCCCAATGCCGGCAAGTCGACTTTCCTGGCCGCCGCCACGGCCGCCAAGCCGAAGATCGCCGACTATCCGTTCACGACCCTGACCCCGAACCTCGGCGTGGTCGACCTGTCGACCAGCGAGCGTTTCGTCCTGGCCGATATTCCCGGACTGATCGAAGGGGCCTCGGAAGGCGCAGGCCTCGGAACCCGGTTCCTGGGCCATGTCGAGCGGTCGGCGGTGCTGATCCATCTGGTTGATGCCACCCAGGAGGATATCTGCGGGGCCTGGACCACGATCCGGGGCGAACTCGAAGCCTATGGTGACGAGCTCGGCGACAAGTCCGAGATCCTGGCCCTGAACAAGATCGACGCCCTCGACGAAGAGACCATCGCCGCCAAGGCCGCCGAACTCGAGGCCCTGACCGGCGTCAAGCCGCGTCTGGTCTCCGGCGTCTCGGGCAAGGGCGTGAAAGAGCTGCTGAGAGCCGCCTATCGCGAAGTCCGGGTTCGTCGCGGTGACGAGATCGAGGAAATCGACGAGGAAGAAGACCATATTCCGGAGACCCCCGGGGGCTGGACCCCGTGAGTCCGGCCCAGCAGGGCGCGGAACCCGGGCCACTCGCCACGGCGAGGCGCATCGTCTTCAAGGTGGGTTCGGCCCTGCTGGTCGACGCCGAGACCGGCGCGGCCAACCACGCCTGGCTGAAGGCCTTCTGCGATGATGCCGCCGCCTTGCGCGCCCGGGGTCAGCAGGTGGTCGTGGTCTCGTCCGGGGCCGTGGCCCTCGGCCGTCGTCGCCTAGGCCTGACCGGCCGCAAGTCCCTGACCCTGCCGGAGAAACAGGCCGCCGCCGCCGCCGGCCAGTCCCTGCTGATGCGCGCCTGGGAAGAGGCCTTCGAGCCGCATGCCATCGGCGTCGCCCAGATCCTGATGACCCGCGACGATACCGAGACCCGGCGGCGCTGGCTCAATGCCCGGGCCACAGTCGAGACCCTGCTGGGCCTGGGTGTCGTTCCGGTGGTCAATGAGAACGACACGGTCGTCACCGAGGAAATCCGCTACGGAGACAATGACCGCCTTGCCGCACGGGTCGCCCAGCTGGCGGGGGCCGACCTGCTGGTCCTGCTGTCCGACATCGACGGGCTCTACACGGCTGACCCCCGGCGCGATCCGGCCGCGGCCCACCTGCCGGTGATTTCGGAAATCACCGCCCAGATCGAGGCCATGGCCGGCGGGGCCAATGCGGCGTCAGGGGTCGGCACCGGCGGCATGGCCACCAAGATCGCCGCCGCCCGCATCGCCCGCGCCGCCGGCTGCGCCACCCTGATCACCCTGGGATCGCGCCCCCACCCGCTAAAGGCCATCGAAGAGGGCGGCAAGGCGACCTTGATCGATGCCGGTGCCAGTCCCGCCGCCGCCTACAAGGCCTGGATAGCCGGCAGCCTGGCCCCACAGGGATGGGTCTCGGTCGATGCCGGCGCCGCTGCAGCCCTGGCTAAGGGCAAGAGCCTGCTCGCCGCCGGGGTCCGGGCCGTCGAAGGCCCCTTCGACAAGGGCGATGCCGTGCGGGTGCGCGACGACACCGGCCGCGAAGTGGCCCGAGGCCTGATCCGCTATGACAGCGCCGACGCCCACCGCATCGCCGGCCTGCGCTCGGACGCCATCGAGGCCGAGCTGGGCTTCACCGAGGGCCCGATGATCCATGCCGACGATCTGGCGGTCGCGGACTAGTCGATGACCCTCGGCCCCGCTCCGTTCCGGACGCCCGAATGGCGTGATGTCAGCCGCGAGGTCTTCCGCGATCTGATCGTGCCCGCCGGCCGGCCTGCTGTCCTGAAAGGTCTGGTCGCCGACTGGCCCGCCGTGGCGGCCGGCCAGACCTCCGATCAGGCCATGGCCGACTACCTGCTGGGCCTGGACGCCGGCGGACCGGTCACAATTCTGCATGGCGGACCCGAGATCGGCGGGCGGTTCTTCTATACCGACAGCCTGGACGGCCTGAACTTCCGCCGCCGCACCGTGCCCCTGCGCGAGGCCCTGGGAGCCCTGCTGTCGTTCCGCGACGCCGCCGAGCCCCCGGCCCTGGCCGTGCAGTCGACCCCGACCGCCAGCGCCCTGCCCGGCTTCACCGCCGCCAATCCCCAGCCCCTGCTCGACGACGCGGTCGGGCCCCGGATCTGGATCGGCAATGCGATCACCACCGCGACCCATTTCGACATGAACTACAATATCGCCTGCGCGGTGGCGGGCCGGCGGCGTTTCACCCTGTTCCCGCCCGACCAGCTGAAGAACCTCTATCTGGGCCCCCTGGAGTTCACCCCGGCCGGTCCGCCGGTCAGCATGGTGGACATCGCCGCCCCCGATCTCGACCGCTATCCGCGCTTCGCCGAGGCCTGGTCCACGGCCCAGGTCGCCGAGCTGGAGCCCGGGGATGCGATCTACATCCCCTATTTCTGGTTCCACAATGTCGAGTCGCTCGACCCCTTCACCGTCCTGATCAACTACTGGTGGGCCGAGCCGCGCGCGGTTCTGGGCCGCCCCCTGGAGGCCCTGCTGCACGCCATGGCCTCGATCCGCGAGATGTCCGCCAGCGAGCGGGCGATCTGGCGCGACGTCTTTGATCACTTCGTCTTCAAGACCGACGGCGACCCGGTCGCCCACCTGCCGCCGGACCGGCGCGGCTCCCTGGGCGAGATGACACCCGAGCATCTGACCCGCATCCGCGGAATCCTGCTGCAGGCCCTGGGCAAGGCGTAGCCAAGGCCGAAAAAACCACTAGGTTCCGGCCTCCAAGGAGCACCTCATGGCCTATCGGTCCCTGCGCGAATTCATCGACGTCCTCGAGGCCAAGGGCGAACTCGTCCGGGTCAGCGAGCCGGTCTCGTCCGTGCTGGAAATGACCGAGATCCAGACCCGCCTGCTGGCCACCGGCGGCCCGGCGGTGCTGTTCGAGCACGTCATACTGGCTGATGGGTCACGGTCGCCGATGCCGGCCCTGGCCAACCTGTTCGGCACGGTCAAGCGCGTGGCCATGGGCGTCACCCTGGGCGGCGAGCCCCGCGAGACGGCCGGCGAACTGCGCGAGGTCGGCGAACTGCTGGCCTTCCTGCGCCAGCCCGCCCCGCCCAAGGGGCTCAAGGATGCCCTCGACATGCTGCCCCTGGCCAAGACGGTCATGGCCATGCGGCCGGGCACGGTGAAGAAGGCACCGGTGCAGGAGATCGTCCTGACCGGCGACGATATCGACCTGTCGAAACTGCCCGTTCAGACCTGCTGGCCCGGCGAGCCGGCCCCACTGATCACCTGGCCGCTGATCGTCACCAAGGGCCCCGGCAAGGACCGCGAGGACGACTTCAACCTGGGCATCTACCGCATGCAGGTGCTGGGCAAGGACAGGTGCATCATGCGCTGGCTGGCCCATCGCGGCGGGGCCCAGCACTATGCCCGCCACAAGCAGGCCGGCAGGCGCGAGCCCCTGCCCGCCTGCGCCGTGCTGGGGGCTGATCCCGGCACCATCCTGGCCGCCGTGACCCCGGTGCCCGACACCCTCTCCGAATACCAGTTCGCCGGCCTGCTGCGCGGGGCCAAGGTCGACCTCGTGGCCGCCAAGACCGTGCCCCTGATGGTCCCCGCCCACGCCGAGATCGTGCTGGAGGGCCACGTCCTGCTCGATGAGTATGCCGACGAAGGCCCCTATGGCGACCACACCGGCTATTACAACAGCGTCGAGAAGTTCCCGGTCTTCCAGGTGACCGCGATCACCATGCGCAGGGACCCGATCTACCTGACCACCTTCACCGGTCGGCCGCCGGACGAGCCCTCGGTTCTGGGCGAGGCGCTCAACGAGGTGTTCATCCCGCTGCTGCGCCAGCAGTTCCCCGAGATCGTCGACTTCTGGCTGCCGCCCGAGGGCTGCAGCTATCGCATCGCCGTGGTCTCGATGAAGAAGGCCTATCCGGGCCACGCCAAGCGCGTGATGCTGGGCGTCTGGAGCTATCTGCGCCAGTTCATGTACACCAAGTGGGTGATCGTCGTGGACCACGACATCAATGCCCGCGACTGGAAGGACGTCATGTGGGCGATCAGCACCAAGATGGACCCGGCGCGGGACATCACGCTGATCGAGCACACGCCGATCGACTATCTCGACTTCGCCAGCCCCGAGAGCGGCCTGGGTTCCAAGATCGGTCTGGACGCCACCGACAAGCTGCCGCCTGAAACCCATCGCGAATGGGGCCAGGAGATCCGCATGGATCAGGGCGTGGTCGACAAGGTCAGCGACATGTGGGGCCGGCTGGGCCTGCCGGGTGACGGCAAGCCGATCTGGAAGTAGGCTACCGGCGCGACAACGGTCGGGGGGCCATCAATGAGCGCATTTGAGTTCTTCTTCACCCTGTTTGGTCTGATCCTCGGGATGGCCGTGGCGGTCGTCATCGGGGGACTGAGCGACCTTTTGCGAACCCGGAACCACATCCCTATCGGACGCCTGACACCCATGCTCGCGGTCGTAGTGCTGTTCGACGTGGCGGCAGCCTGGATCAGCACCTGGACCGGCTTGTCCGATGTCCGCGTCGCGCATGGGCCCTTCTTCGCCGCCCTTATCGTGGCCGGACTCTATTTCTTCGCAGCCTCGATGGTCTTTCCCAAAGATGCGGGCGAGTGGCCCTCACTCGACGACTACTTTATGCACCATCGGCGAGCGGTGCTCGGGTCGCTTTTGGCCGCGAACGTGGGGGTGGTCACCATCGAAGCAGCGATCGCCGGGCGCTGGATGGCGGTCATCGACCATTTCACCCGGACGGGACCGGCCTCGGCCCTGTGGTGGCTGGTCCTGGCGCTTCTGCTCGTCGTGCCGGGCCGACGCGTGCAGGGCGGCGGTCTGGCAGTCCTCATTGCTATCAATACCTATGCTATGGTTGCCTTGTGGAACCCGCGATGAGCGCCTTCGAGTTCTTCTTCTCGCTCTAAGTCAGGCCTCGCAATATCGACTAGAGCTGAAATCAGATTTGTCCATGAAACCAGGCCTGTTATTACTCCGCTCTAGCGGAGTTCCTTATGTCATCGGTTATTCGCAAGATCGGCAACTCTGCGGGCGTCGCACTGCCCAAGTCGGTGCTTGCAACGCTGGGTGCCAAGCTGGGCGACCGCATCGACTTTGTCTCTGAGAATGGCCGGGTCTTCCTGTCGCCAGTAACGATCGACCCTCGCGAAGGCTGGGAAGAAGACTCCAAGCGGCTCGGGGCCAAAGGCCTGAGCGAAGAGGATCGCGAATTGCTGGAAGCACGACTTACCAACGAGGCAGCGAAGGACCGGGATTGGTGAAGGGCGGCGAGGTCTGGCTGACCCGTCTGGATCCCACCGAAGGCAGCGAGATCCGCAAGACGCGGCCGTGCCTCATCGTCTCGCCCGATCGCCTGAGCCATCACGACATCTTCATCATCGCGCCGATGAGTTCCGGGGATGCGAAGGCGCGCTTTCGCATTGAGGTCGAGTTCCAGGGCCGGGCGGGTCGGGTCTTGCCGGATCAGGTGCGAGCCATGGTGAAAAACCGGCCGATCCGACGGCTCGGACGGCAGGACGACGAGGCCCTGTATCAGGTCCTGAGCGGGCTGCGTCTGATGTTTGAGCCAGACTGACAAGGCTTGCAGGATCGCCTCATTCGCGCGACGACCATGACCATGCGGAAGATCCTGTTCCTCGCGGCCCTGGCCGCCCTGTCGCCGAGTGTCGTCATGTCCCAGACCCCTCCGACCGCCAAGGCCCCCTGGGACCAGCCCTTCCTGCCGCCCGCGCCGGCCTGGCAGGGCGCCAGCCAGGCCCTGCTGCGCGACGGGTCCGATCCGTGGGTGACGGCGTTCGAGGCCGATCCAGCCCATGACTTCAGCCCCAACTATGTCGAGACCCGCAAATGGTTCGACCGGCTGGACAAGGCCTCAAGCCTGATCCGCATCGAAGCGTTCGGGACCTCGCCTGAAGGCCGCGAGATCTATGCGGTGATCGCCTCCAAGGACGGAGCCAAGCTCGACCCCAGGAAGCCGCTGCTGCTGGTCCAGGCCGGCATCCATCCGGGCGAGATCGACGGCAAGGACGCCGGCATGATGCTGCTGCGCGACATCGCCTTCCCCAATGGGGCCTTCCCCGCCAAGGACGCGCTGCTCGACAAGGTCAACCTGCTGCTGATCCCGATCCTGTCGGTCGACGGCCATGAGCGGGCCTCCGCCTATAGCCGCCCCAACCAGCGCGGCCCCCGCATCCAGGGCTGGCGAAATACGGCGACCAACCAGAACCTCAACCGCGACTTCATGAAGCTCGACCAGCCGGAAATGCAGGCGCTGAAGCGTCTGCAGGCCAAGTACCGGGCCGATCTCTATGTCGATGTCCATGTCACCGACGGCATGGACTACCAGTATGACGTCACCTACGGCTTCAATGGTGAGAACGGCGTCTGGAGCCGCTCGCCGACCATTGCCCAATGGCTGAACGGGGTGCTCAAGCCCGCCCTCAACCAGGGCCTCGAAGCCCAGGGTCACATTCCCGGCGAGCTGGTGTTCGGCATCGACGAGCACAATCCCAAGGCCGGTTTCTCGGACGGCGGCCTGGGCGAGCGCTTCTCCAATGGCTGGGGCGCGGCGGCCCATGTCCCGACCATCCTGATCGAGAACCACAGCCTCAAGCCCCACGCCCAGCGCGTGCTCGGAACCTATGTGCTGATCGAAACCGCCCTGAAGCTGCTGGCCGAAAAGGGCGGCGACCTGAGATCGGCCATCGCCGCCGACAGCGCCCTGCGCCCGGTCGAGATCCCGGCCAATTTCGTCGCCGATCCCAAGCCTGCCTATACGCGCACCTTCAAGGGCATCCTCTACGAGACCTATGACAGCCCGGCCTCGGGCCGGAAGGAGATCCGCTGGCTGGGGGAGCCTGACCCGGAGCTTTGGCAAGTTCCGTTCTATGGCTCCAAGCCGTCCCTGACCCTGAAACGGCCCACCGCCTATTATGTCCCCAGCTATCGCGCCGATCTGATCGAACGACTCAAGCTGCACGGCGTGACGGTCGAGCCCCTGGCGGCCGCCAGGACCCTGCCGGTCGAGATGCTGCGCCTGACCGACCCCAAGCTGGCGACTCGCGCCAATGAGGGTCACGTCCAGATCACCGTCACCCAGGTCAAGGCCGAGACCCGCGACTGGACCTTCCCGGCCGGATCGGTGCGGGTGCCGACCGACCAGCCTCTGGGCGACCTCGTCGTGCTGCTGCTGGAGCCGCAATCCAGCGAGAGCTTCTTCGCCTGGGGCATGGTGCCCGAGGTGCTGAGCCGGGTCGAATATATCGAGGGCTATGCCATCGCACCCCTGGCCGAAAAGATGATGGCGGCGGATCCTGCGCTCAAAGCCGAGTTCGAGGAGAAGCTGGCGGCCGACCCGAAATTCGCGGCCGATCCGGAAGCGCGCCTCTCATGGTTCTACCGCCGGACACCCTTCTATGACGACCGCCACCTGCTCTACCCGATCGCGCGTGAACTCGCCCTATAGGGCAGGTCGCTTGCATCCGGGCGCGGGAGCGGGCTTTTATGCCGCCTCGCCCGGACGGCGAGTTGGAAATTGCAGGGTTCTCTGATGGATACGATCACTTCGGGTCATGCCGCCGCCCTCTGGGCAGGCCTGCACGTCTTCCTGATGCTGACCCTGTCGCTGCTGGTCGTGCGCCTGCGCCAGAAGCACAAGGTCTCGCTCGGCGACGAAGGCATTCCCGAACTGGCGCGCGCCATCCGTGCCTTCGGCAATGCCACCGAGTATGTGCCCACCGGCCTGATCGCCCTGGTGGTTCTGGCGGTGGTCGGGGCCCCGCCCCTGGCGATCCATGTGGCCGGCTTTGTGCTGTTCTCCGGCCGCCTGGTCCATGCGGTCGGCCTGTCCAGCAGCGGCGGGGCCTCGATCCCGCGCGCCCTCGGCATGGTGGCTACCTGGCTGGCCTATATCTTCGTCGGCGTGGCCCTGCTGTTCTACGCCATCGCCTGAAGCCGCCAGGGCACCTTGCCCGGCACCATAGGCCTCGTCCATAAGACGCCATGGACGATAATCTGCTGAACGACGTGGTCTCGGCCGCACTCAAGGCTGGGGCCGATACGGCCGAAGCCGTCTTCGCCGAGCGCAAATCCCTTTCCGTCAGTGTTCGCCTGGGCGAACTGGAAGAGGTCGAACGCGAAGAGGCCCGCGATCTGGGCCTGCGCGTGTTCATCGGCCAGCGCAGCGCAACGGTCTCGGGCTCGGACATTTCCAGCGAGGCCCGCGCCAAGCTGATCGAGCGTGCGGTGGCCATGGCCCGGCTGGCACCCGAGGATCCCTATGCGAGCCTCGCGCCCGGTGATCGCATGGCCAGAGGACCGTTCCCCGAACTCGATCTGATCGACACCTATGAGCCGACCGCCGAGACCCTGGAAACCCAGGCGCGCCTCGCCGAAGAGGGGGCCCGCTCGGTCGAGGGCGTAACCAATTCCGATGGCGGTACGGCCAGCTGGAGCGCCGCGACCTGGCGCCTGGTCACCAGTGCCGGCTTTTCCGGAGCCCATGCCGCCACCGGCCATTCCCTGTCCTGCTCGGCCATTGCCGGCGAGGGCGCGGGCATGGAGCGGGGCGGCGAAGGCCGTTCGACCCGTCACTTCGCCGATCTGCCGGGTGCCGGCGATATCGGTCGCGAGGCGGGCCGTTCGGCAGTCGTGCGGCTCAATGCCCGCAAGATCGCCTCGACCACCGCGCCGGTGATCTTCGAAAACCGCCTGGCCATGTCACTGATCGGTCCGCTGCTCGGGGCCATTTCCGGTCCCTCGATCGCGCGCGGATCGTCCTTCCTGAAAGACAAGCTGAACCAGCAGGTCTTCGCCCGGGGCGTCAGCCTGATCGAGGACCCACACCGGGTGCGCGGCCTGGGTTCGGCCCCCTTCGATGACGAGGGCGTTGCCACCGTCCGCCGGGCCCTGATCGACGACGGCGTCCTGACCACCTGGCTGCTCAATACCAGCAGTGCCAAACAGCTGGGCCTTGAGACAACCGGCCATGCCTCGCGCGGTCTGGCGGGTCCTTCGGGCGTCTCGACCAGCAACCTGACCCTGTCGACGGGGACGCGCGATCAGGCCGGACTGATGGCCGATGCCGGGACGGGTCTACTGGTCACCTCGATGTTCGGCCCCGCGCTGAACGGCAATACCGGCGACTGGTCGGTGGGCTGTTCGGGCCTGTGGTTCGAGAACGGCGAGATCACCGGGCCTGTCACGGAGATCACCGTGGCCGGAAACCTGATCGACATCTATGCCCGCCTGATTCCGGGCACGGACCTGGAGTTCCGCGGTGCCAATAATGCGCCGTCCATCCTCGTCGACGGTCTGGCCATCGCCGGCAAATGACCGATCTGGATCTGATCCTCGACGCGGCGCGAGAGGCGGGCGAGCTGGCCCTCAAGGCGCGCGCCGGGGGTCTGAAGATCTGGTCCAAGGACGGCGGCTCACCGGTGACCGACGCCGATCTGGCCGTCGATACCCTGCTGAAGACGCGCCTGCGGGCCGCCCGGCCCGACTATGGCTGGCTGTCGGAAGAAACCGTCGATGATCCGGCCCGCCTGACGACGACGCGCCAGTTCGTGGTCGACCCGATCGACGGCACGGTCGCCTTCATGAAGAACAAGCCGTGGTTCGCCGTGTCTATTGCCGTGGTCGAGAACGGCCGGCCGATCGCCGGTGTCGTCCATGCCCCGGCCCTGAACGAGACCTATTCGGCCCGACACGGAGGCGGGGCGACGCTCAATGGCATGGCCATTTCGCCGAGCGACACCGACGATCTCGAGGACGCCGCCATGCTGGGTGACGCCAAGATGTTCGTGCACCCGGCCTGGACGACCCCTTGGCCCGCCATGCGGGTCGAGAGCCGCAACTCGATCGCCTATCGGGTCTGTCTGGTCGCCGCCGGGGCTTTCGATGCGGCCGTCGCCCTGTCCCCCAAGAGCGAGTGGGATGTCGCCGCAGCCGATCTGATCCGCACGGAGGCCGGTGCCTGGTTATCGGACCACAAGGGCAATCCCTACCGCTATAATCGCCCTGTTCCGCTGGTTCCGAGCCTGGTTTGCGCCAATGCGACACTCGCGCCATTGATCCTTAACCGTGTCGGGCATATCGACCTGCCATAAAGATAATTCCTCGCAGGAACGTGCCCCACCATGCCCGATAAGCAGCTTCTCCATCTCGTTGTCGGCGGCGAACTGAAGGATGTCTCCGACATCGAGTTCCGCGATCTCGACAAGGTCGAGTTCGTCGGTGCCTATGCCACCTATGCCGACGCCCACAAGGCGTGGAAGGCCAAGGCCCAGGCCACCGTCGACAATGCCCACGCGCGCTATTTCATCATCCATGCCCACAAGCTTCTGGATCCGAGCCTGGGCTGAACTGCTGATAGGTCCTCCCCCTCTGGGGGAGGTGGCCCGGAGGGCCGGAGGGGGCTAACTCGGCAACCGCTGCGAAGACCCCCTCAGTCGCTCCGCGACAGCTCCCCCTAAAGGGGAGCAGCTATTCCCGGCGCAGAAGCTTGTCGGTCAGGAGCTTGCCCAGCATCCCGGCGCGGAAAGTCTTTTTCATCGCCACGGGATCGTAGTCGTCGCTTTCGACCCAGTCGGTAAAGGTCAGGCCCTTGGGCTCGCCCCGCTCCAGATACTGTTCGAACACATAGTCCAGCACACCGGTATTGCCGGCCTTGATGTGCAGATAGCGCGGCGACAGCTCCTTCATCGCCTCGCGGATCGGCAGGCCGAGGCGGTAGTGGGCATAGAGCACACTCATGATCCCGGCCCGGTCAGCGCCCGACTTGCAGTGGATCAGGGCCGGATATTCGAGCGTTTCGAACAAGAGTTTGGCCCCGCGCACCCGTTCGCGGATCGGCACCTCGCGCGAGGTGATGGTGAAGTCGACCAGGTTGAGGCCCAGGCGCTCGCAAGCGTCCTTCTCCAGGGCATAGAAGCTTCCGTCGAACCCGCCCCGCAGATTGACGATGGTCTTGATGCCACGCTTCTTCCACCAGGCCAGCTGGAAGGGCCAGGGCTGGTTGGCGCGCACCAGTTCAGGGCTGACCCAATGGGCGTTGGAGAACCCGACCCTGAGATAGGCATGGTCGTTCCACAGATAGTGGAGATAGGTCTGGAATCGGCCCCACGGCGTGGTCAGGTCGAACTTGGCCAAGTGGCGTCCCCTCAATGTCCGCGCCTAGGTAGGATAGACCGGCGTCTTTTGCAAAACGCCCTGTCGTTTCCATCCCGACTGATGCGCCCGCGTCCTTGACAGCTTGGCCCCGACGTCCGACCCCTCGCCCATGACTGATGCCGCCGCGCCACCTGCCTCCAACCGCGCCCTCGCGATGCGGATCTGGCGCGACTACCTGCGTCCGCGCTGGAAGGGGCTCAGTGTGTCACTGGTCAGCGCCGCGATCGTGGCGGGCCTCAGCGCCCAGCTGACCCGGATGATCCAGCCAGCCGTCGACCAGCTGATCACGAATCCACGCCCCGGGGCGATCCTGACCATCCCGGCCGCCATCGCCGGCATCGCCGTCCTGCGCGGCCTGTTCCAGGTACTGCAGGCGACCTTCATCAACCGGATCGGCAACGGCGTGGTCGGCGACGTCCAGGTGCAGCTGTTCGGCAAGCTGGTCCGCTCCGACCTGGCCCGGCTGCGCGGGGCCCATTCAGGCTCCTATGTCTCGTCGGTGCTCTATGACGCCAGCCTGATCCGTGAGGCGGCCACCAGCGGGGTCGTGAACTATACGCGCGAGTTCCTGACCGTGATCGGGGCCCTGGCGGTGATGTTCAGCCTCGACCCGATCCTGGCCGCCGGGGTGCTGGTGATCGCGCCGGTCGCCAGCCTGATCATGCGCCGCTTCTCGAAGAAGACGACCAAGGCCGCCAAGGGTGCCATGGGCGAGACCTCCAACCTGTCGACCGCGATCATGGAGAGTCTGGACGGGGTCAAGATCGTCAAGATGGAGAACCGCGAGGCCTATGAGGAGGCGCGGGTCGCCGCCGTGGTCGACCGTCGCCAGCACCATCTGATCAAGGGGTCCAATGCCCGGGCCATGGCCGCGCCGGCCACCGAGACCTTCACAACCCTGATCACCGCCGGCGTCTTTGTCTATGCCGGCTGGCGCGCCACGACCGGCGACATCACGGCCGGGGCCTTTTTCGCCTTCCTCAGTGCCCTGCTGATGGCGGCCCAGTCCCTGCGCCAGGTGGCCAATCTGCAGACGGTGTTCAGCGAGGGCCTGACCGCCGCCCGCCGACTGTTCGAAGCCCTGGACGTGGCCCCGACCATTGTCGACCCCGCCGATGCCCGCGCTCTACCACCGGGCGACAATGCCATCGCCCTGGACGCGGTGAGCTTCTCCTATGGCGGAGAGGTCGCGGCCCTGAGCGGGGTGTCCCTGCAGGTCCAGCGCGGCGAGACCATTGCCCTGGTCGGACCGTCGGGGGGCGGCAAGAGCTCGATCCTGAACCTGATCCCCCGCTTCTATGACGTCACGGCGGGGGCGGTGACCATCGACGGTCACGACGTGCGTTCGGTGACCCTGGCCTCCCTGCGCGACCGCATCGCCCTGGTCACCCAGGAACCCTTCCTGTTCGACGACTCCATCCGCGCCAATATCGCCTATGCCCGACCTGATGCGACGGAGGAGGAGATCATCGCCGCCGCCCGTCAGGCCGCCGCCCATGACTTCATCAGCGAATTGCCCGATGGCTATGAGACCGGCGTCGGCGAGGCCGGTGCGCGCCTGTCCGGCGGCCAGCGCCAGAGGATCGCCATCGCCCGCGCCTTCCTGAAGGATGCGCCCATCCTGCTGCTGGACGAGGCCACCAGCGCCCTCGACACCGAGAGCGAGGCCCAGGTCCAGGCCGCCCTGGAGCGGCTGATGGCGGGACGCGCCACCATCCTGATCGCCCACCGTCTGTCCACCGTGAAGGGCGCGGACCGGATCTATGTGATCGACAGGGGCAAGGTGGTCGAAACCGGAACCCACCCGGACCTGGTGCGGGCCGGGGGCCTCTATGCCCGCCTGGCCAAGGCCCAGGACCTGGATCACCTGCCGGACACTACCGCATGAAGCCGCTGCGCTCCCCCCTGGTCATGGGCCTGCTGGTCAGGCTGATGTCGGGCTATCTGGCCCTGACCTATCGCACCCTGCGCTGGACCCATGAGGGCCAGTCGATCGCCGAGCAGGTCTGGGCCGAAAGTCTCGCCAGACGGTCCGGTGCCATTCTCGCCCTGTGGCACTCCCGCGTTCCGGTGGGGCCTGCCACCTGGCCTCAGGGGCCTGACAAGCCGGAAATCCGGGTTCTTGTCAGCCAGTCCCGCGACGGCGAGTTCATCGCCCGGGTCATCGCCAGGCTGGGCCTGCCTGCGATCCGGGGCTCCTCGCTGAAGAAGACCGACACGGCCAAGAACAAGGGCGGCGAGCAGGCCTTCCGCGACATGGTCAAGTGGGTCAAGGACGGTGGGGCCATGGCCATTACCCCTGACGGTCCACGCGGCCCGGTCGAGGTTCTGCAAAAGGGTGCCGTGGCCCTGGCCCGGGTCAGTGGCGCTCCGGTGCTGTTCGTCGGCGTGGCGATGAAGCCCTGCCTGCGACTGGGCACATGGGACCGCACCATCATCCCCCTGCCCTTTGCCCGGGCGGCCATGGTCTGGGACGGCCCGACCACCGCCGGTCGTGACGACGATCCGGACAGTCTGGCCCTGGCCTGGGGCGAGCGCCTGTCGGCCGTCTCACGCCGGGCGGAAGCGCTGGTGGGGGAGGTCGATGGAACGCCTCAAAACCCCCTCTGACCCGCTCTCCCCGGCGAAAGCCGGGGCCCAGATCGAACCCCGACCGCCGTCAATTCGGCTCAGGCAGAAGGCGCATCAGCTCCAAACTTCCCGGATGAATCTGGGTCCCGGCTTTCGCCGGGAAGAACGGGATTGGAAGGGTCCGCCATTGATCCGGCCCGCCCATGGTGGGATGTAGGGCCATGCCGCACGACCATTCGGGCCACGCTCACAATCACCATGATCACCATCATGGACATGACCATGCTCACGATCACGGGCATGGGCATGGGCATGGGCATGGGCATGGGCATGGGCATGGTCACCATCATCACGTCCCCAAGGATTTCGGCCGCGCTTTTGCGGTGGGCGTCGCCCTGAACCTGGGTTTCGTCCTGGTCGAGTTTGCGGCCGGCCTGCTGACCCAGTCCCTGGCCCTGCTGGCCGACGCCGGCCACAACCTGTCCGATGTGCTCGGTCTGGTCCTGGCCTGGGGTGCGGCGACCCTGGCCAAGCGCGCGCCCAGCGGCCGCCACACCTATGGCCTGCGCAAGGGCACCATACTGGCCTCCCTGGCCAATGCCGCCCTGCTACTGGCGGCGACGGGTGCCATCGCCTGGGAAGCCGTCCGCCGCTTCGCAGCCCCGACCCCGATCGAGAGCGGCCCTGTGATGATCGTGGCGGCCATCGGCATCGCCATCAACACCGCCACGGCGCTGATGTTCATGCGGGGCTCCAAGGACGACCTCAATGCCCGCGGGGCCTTCCTGCACATGGCTGCCGATGCCGCCGTCTCGGCGGGTGTCGTGGTCGCCGCCCTGCTGATGATGCTGACCCAGTGGCTCTGGATCGACTCGGTCACCAGCCTGGCGATCGTCGTGGTGATCGTTCTCGGGACCTGGGGCCTGCTGCGCGATTCGCTGGACATGGCCCTGGACGCCGCACCGCGCGGTATCGACCCCGCCAAGGTGCGGGCCTGGCTGGCGACCCGGCCTGGCGTCGTCGAGGTCCATGACCTGCACATCTGGGCGATGAGCACGACCGAAACCGCCCTGAGCGCGCACATCGTCCGGCCGGCGGCGGAAGATCACGATCAGTTCCTGCACGAAGTCTGCGCGGACCTGGCCAGCCAGTTCAAGATCGGTCACGCCACCGTGCAGATTGAGCACACCGCCGGCACCCATGCCTGCCGCCTGGCCCCCGCGGACGTGGTGTGAGCCTGCCGCTGTCGCTCTGGCTCTACCGGCTCGCCACGGCGGGTCTGGAACCCTTCGCGCCCCTGCTGCTGAAGCGCCGCGCGGCCAGGGGCAAGGAAGACCCGTCCCGCCTGCCGGAACGTCTGGCCCGCTCCAGCCTGCCCCGTCCGCCCGGGACCCTGGTCTGGCTGCACGGAGCCAGTGTCGGCGAGAGCCTGTCAATCCTGCCCCTGGTCGAGCGCCTGCGCGCCGAGCGGCCGGACGCCACGGTGCTGGTCAGCTCCGGCACCGTGACCTCGGCCGAGCTGCTGGCCCGGCGGCTGCCCCCGAGGGTGATCCATCAGTATGTGCCGGTCGACACGCCAGGCGGGGCCCGGCGGTTCATCGGCCACTGGCGGCCGGACCTCGCCGTCTTCGTCGAGAGCGAGCTGTGGCCCAACCTGCTGCTCGAAGCCAGGGCCGCCGGGACCCGGCTGGCCCTGGTCTCGGCCAAGCTGTCGGACAAGAGCTTCGAGGGCTGGCAGGCACGGCCGTTCGCGGCCCACCAGCTGTTCTCGGGCTTCGACCTGATCCTGGCCCAGGACAGCCGGGCCGCCGAACGCCTGGCCAGCCTCGGTGGCGGCGTCGCCGGCGAGGCTGATCTGAAGTTCGGGGCTGCGCCCCTGCCCGATGACGCCGCCGAACTGGAGCGTCTGCAGTCCCTCCTGGCCGATCGTCCCCTGCTGCTGGCGGCCAGTACTCATCCGGGCGAGGATGAGATCGTGCTCGACGCCTTCGCCCCCCTGGCGGACCGGGCGCGGCTGGTGCTGGTGCCCCGGCATGTCGAGCGCGGCCCCGCCATCGTCGCCCAGGCCCTGGCACGGGGCCTGACCGTCAGCCTGCGCAGCATCGCGCCGGAGGCCTCGCCGGCCCAGGTTCTGGTCGCCGATACCCTGGGGGAGCTGGGCCTGTGGTTCCGCCTGGCCGACCTCGCCCTGGTCTGCGGCAGCCTGGTGCCCGGCATCGGCGGCCATAATCCGCTGGAGCCCGCTCGGCTGTCCTGCCCGATCCTGTCGGGCCCGCATGTCGAGAACTGGCTGACCGCCTATGCTGATCTGTCGGCGGTCGAAGGCCTCGCCCTGGCCGATGCCGGCGTCCTGGCCGAGCGCCTGGCCGCCGCCCTGGCCGAACCCGCCGCCGGCAGGGCGCGGGCCGAACGTGCAGCGGCCTTCGTCGAAGCCCGCGACGCCGAGGCCCGGGCCGGCCTGACCCGCATCATCGAGCTTGTCCCATGAAGCTGTCGACGCCCCGCTGGTGGTACCAAAGGTCCGGCGCGCCCTCGCCCATTACCCGCGCCCTGCTCACCCCCCTGTCCTGGATCTGGGCGGCCGCAACGGCCCGCCGACTGGCCAGGGGCCCCGGGAGCGAGGTCGGGGCGGCGGTGATCTGCGTCGGCAATGTCACGGTCGGCGGGACCGGCAAGACCCCTATCGTCCGTGAACTGCTTCTGACCCTGACCCAGCGGGGGATCGAGGCCCACGGCCTCGCCCGCGGCCATGGCGGCAGCGACAGGGGCCCGACCCGCGTCGACGGGTCTCGCCATACGGCGCTGGAGGTCGGCGACGAACCGCTGATGCTGGCCCAAGACTTTCCGATGTGGATCGCCCGCGACCGCGTCGCCGGAGCCCATGCCGCCTCGGCGGCCGGGGCCAAGGCCATCGTCATGGATGACGGCCATCAGAACCCGGACATCCGCAAGACCCTGTCTCTGGTCGTGGTCGACGGCGAAACCCGCGAGGACGAGTGGCCCTTCGGCGATGGCCGGGTGTTTCCGGCCGGGCCGATGCGGGAGCCGCTCAAGGTCGGACTGGCCCGGGCCGATGCCGTGGTCCTGCTACTGCCCGCCGACCTGCCGACGGCTGATCCGAACCTGCTGGCCCTGTTCGGTGAAAAGCCGGTGCTGATCGCCAGACTGGAGCCGGCCGCGCCCGTTCCGCCGGGGCCCCAGATGGGGTTTGCCGGGGTCGGCAAGCCGTGGAAGGTCGAGCGCGCCCTGCTGGCCGCCGGCTGCCAGCTGGTCGATTTCGCGCCCTTCCCCGACCATGGCGTCTATGACGACGGGACCCTGAAGATGCTGGCCGACCGCGCGGCCCTGTTCGACGCCGGGCTGGTCACCACCGAGAAGGACTGGGTGCGGCTGTCGCCCGCCTGGCGCGACAGGGTCACGCCCTGGCCGGTCCGGGCCCGCTTCGAGGACGAGGCAGCCCTGGCGGCCGTGCTGGCGAAGGTGGGTTTGTAGAAATCCCAAGATCCTCCCCCTTCAGGGGGAGGTGGCCCAGAGGGCCGGAGGGGGCCAGCTCGGCCTGAGCCGCATTTGCCCCCTCAGTCGCTCCGCGACAGCTCCCCCAGAGGGGGAGCAGCTCCTGCGCCTACTTCACCACCGCCCCGCCCTTGATCACCGAGGTCACGCTCTGCAGTACGGTCACGTCCGTGAGCGGGTCGCCCTTGACGGCGATCAGGTCGGCGGCCTTGCCGGGGGCCAGGGAGCCGATCTCGGCCGAGAGGTCGAAGTGGGCCGCGGCATTGACCGTGGCCGTCTGGATCGCTTCCAGCGGGCTCAGCCCCGCCTTGACCAGCAGGGCGAACTCGCCGGCATTGTCGCCATGGGCCGAGACGCCGCTGTCGGTGCCGAAGGCGATCTTCACCCCGCCCTCATGGGCGCGGCGGGCCATGGCCAGCATCTTGGGACCGGCGTCCAGGGCCTTGGTGGTCTGGGCCGGGGTCAGGAAGTTGTTGGGCCCCGAGGCCACCCGATAGACGTAGTCGCCGGCCATCAGGGTCGGGACCAGATAGGCCCCGTTCTTCTTGAACAGGGCGATGCTTTCGTTGTCGAGATAGGTGCCGTGCTCGATCGAGTCGCCACCTGCCTTCAGGAAGGCATTGATGCCGTCGACGCCATGGGCGTGGGCGGTGACCTTGCGGCCCATGCGGTGGGCGGCGTCGACAATGGCTTCCAGCTCGGCACCCGAGAACTGCTGGGCGAGACCCGCAGCCGTATTGGACAGCACCCCGCCGGTGGCGGTGATCTTGATGATGTCGGCCCCGCGCCAGACCTGCTCGCGCACGGCCCGGCGGCAGTCATCGGCGCCCGAGCAGACCGAGGCCGGCCGCAGGGCGTGCATGACCTCTTCGCTGAAGCCGTTGATGTCACCGTGGCCGCCATGGATCGAGACCGCCGAACCCGAGGCAATGATGCGCGGACCGATCACGTCACCGCGCTTGACCGCCGCCCGCAGCGCGAAGACCGCCGCATTGTCGGCCCCGAGGTCGGCAACCGTGGTAAAGCCGGCCATCAGGGTCTTGCGGGCAAAGCCGGCCCCGACCATCGCCTGGTCGGCCGAGGACTGGGTGACTTCTTCCAGCCGTGAATTGGGATTCTGCTCGCCCGTCAGGTGGACATGGCTGTCGATCAGACCCGGCAGGACGAAGCTGTCCTTCAGATCCACCACCTTGCCGCCGGGCTCGGAGACATAACCGTCGACGATGCGGACGATCTTGCCCTTGTCGATCACCAGGGTCCTGGCGGCCTCGACCTTGCCCGTGGCGGGGTCGGCCAGCAGCCGACCGGCCTGGACGAACAGGGTTTCAGCGGCGGCAACGCCCGACAGGCCGGCCGTCAGGGCCAGGGCGCAGGCGCCCATCATCAGTTTACAGATCAAGGTCTCAGGCCCCCGCCTTCTGCGCAAAGCTCCAGGCCCCTCGGGCCAGAACCGGCACGCGTGCTTCCATCAGCTGCGCATGGGCACTGGCGGCCGTGCCGTCACGGACGCGACCGACGATGCCCTGGCAGATGCCGGCCAGTCTGAACAGGTTGTAGCTGAAGTACCAGTCCAGATTGGGCAGGCCGTCGCGGCCCGTGGCCTTGCAGTAGCGCTCGACCGCCTCGGGGATGGTCGGCACGCCATAGGCGGTCAGGTCGCCGATGTCCGACAGGCCACCGCGCTGGTCGGAGGGCATGACCCAGTTCATCAGGAAATAGCTGAAATCGGCCAGGGGATTGCCCAGGGTCGACAGCTCCCAGTCCAGCACCGCCACCACCTTCGGTTCGGTGGCGTGCAGGATCATGTTGTCGAGGCGATAGTCGCCGTGGACGATCGAGGTCATGTCATCCGGCGGGCAGCTCTGCGGCAGCCACTCCATCAGACGGTTCATGTCCTCGAGAGTGGTCGTCTCGCTGGCCTTGTACTGCTTGGTCCAGCGGTCGATCTGGCGCGAGAAATAGTTGCCCGGCTTGCCATAGTCGGCCAGGCCGACGGCGGCATAGTCGACGGTGTGCAGGGCTGCCAGGGTGTCGATCTGGGCCTCATAGATGGCCCGTCGCTCGGCCGGCTGGTAGTCCGGCAGGGTGCCGTCCCACAGGATGCGGCCTTCGACATTGTCCATCACGTAGAAGATCGTGCCGATCACGTCCTCGTCCATGCACAGGGCATAGGCCTTGGCGACGGGGAAGTGGGCCTTGTTGAGCCCGGAAATGACCTTGAACTCGCGGTCCACGGCGTGGGCGCTGGGCAGCAGCTTGCCCGGCGGCTTGCGGCGCAGGACGTATTTCTTCGTCGGGGTCACCAGCTGATAGGTCGGGTTGGACTGGCCGCCCTTGAACTGGCGCACCTCCAGCGGCCCCTGATAGCCCTCGACATGGGCCGTCAGCCAGGCGGCCAGCTTGCCTTCGTCGATCGCATGGCGCGGATCGACCGGCTTGGTCCCGGAGTTCAGGTCCTGAGCGGTCTGTTCGGCGGCGTCGGCCATGCGGTTTCTCCCCAACACTTGTTTGAACGGGAGTTTAGAGGGTGGGACGCGGGGCGCAAGCCACTTGCCCCCTACGGGTCGCTTCGCGACCGTCTTCCCCCCCACCCCCTCAGTCGGCTTTGCCGACAGCTCCCCCGAAGGGGAGCAAAGGGGGAAGATGATCTCATCCGCCCCCTAAGGGGGCGGACGACCGCGAAGCGGTCAGGTGGGGGCGAGTGATCGGACTAGCCCTGCCCCAGCGCCCGCCAGCCGATATCGCGGCGATAGAAGCCGCCCGGCAGGCTGATGGTCTCCAGCGCCGCATAGGCCGCCTCGCGCGCCTCAAGAAGGGTCGTCCCCAGGGCGCAGACATTGAGCACCCGGCCACCGGACGCCACCAGCTGGCCCGCATCGTCGCGGGCCGTGCCGGCGTGGAAGATCACCGCCCGGTCGCCGAATTCGGCCTCGGCCCCGGTGATCACACCGCCGGTGTTCGGGGCATCGGGATAGCCCTCGGCGGCCAGCACCACGCAGATCGCCGCCTCGTCGCGCCACACCGGCTTGGCCGCGCCGGCCAGTTCGCCCTTTGCGGCGGCCAGCAGGATCGGCACCAGGTCGCTCTCCAGGCGCAGCATCAGGGTCTGGCATTCGGGATCGCCGAAGCGGGCATTGTATTCGACCAGCTTGGGCCCCTCAGGCGTCAGCATCAGGCCGGCATAGAGTACGCCGACATAGGGATTGCCCTCGGCGGCCATGCCCCTGACCGTGGGCAGGATCAGTTCGTTCCAGGCCTGGCGCACCAGGGCGTCGGTCAGCACCGGCGGCGGCGAATAGGTGCCCATGCCGCCGGTATTGGGGCCTTCATCGCCGTCATAGGCGCGCTTGTGATCCTGGGCGGCACCGAACAGCAGGGCCGTCTTGCCGTCGCAGAGGGCAAACAGGGAGGCTTCTTCGCCCTGCATGAACTCCTCGATCACCACCCGCGCCCCGGCGGTGCCGAACCGGCCGCCCAGCATGTCGAGCACGGCGGCGTCCGCCTCGGGCCGGGTCTGGGCGATGACCACGCCCTTGCCGGCGGCCAGGCCGTCGGCCTTGATCACGAAGGGGGCCTGCAGGGTGTCGAGGAAGGCCCCGGCCGCAGGCGCGTCGGTGAACACGCCATAGGCGGCGGTCGGCAGGTCGTGGCGGGCGCAGAAGTCCTTGGTGAAGGCCTTGGAGGTCTCCAGCCGCGCGGCCCTCTGGCTGCCGCCGAAACAGGGGATGCCGATTTCGGCCAAGCGGTCGGCGAGGCCGACCTCCAGCGCCGATTCCGGACCGACCACCACCAGATCGGCGGCGATCTCCTGGGCCAGGGCGACCAGGCCCTCGACATCGGTGACCTTGACCGCGCGCAGTTCGGCGACGGCGGCCATGCCCGGATTGCCCGGCGCGGCGACAAGCCGTCCGCACAGCGGCGACTGGGCGATCTTCCAGGCCAGGGCGTGCTCGCGCCCGCCGGACCCGACGAGGAGGATGTTCAGCTTTTCCATGAGGCCGGGGTGTGGCTCCAGAGGCGGTCGGGGTCAAGGCGCTCTGCGCACGGGTTCGCCGTCTCGCCGGTCTGACCGGCGATTATTGTGGGGAGGCGGCGGAGCGTCCGGGCCAGGCCCGGATGGGGTTGTAGAGGAGTACCGTTTCGGCCGTGGCCGGAGCGCTCCGCGCGGTCGTTATCCCTCTGGCCGGGGCGCGCAGGCCTGTTCAGCCTTTTGCCCCACCCGGATTTCATCCTCCTCGCGACGGACTTGAGCCCTTGGGCTGCAGCCACGCCGATTCCGGGGGAACCCGGAGCGAACCTTCGGACGGGCGGAGGCTTGGCCTTCCTCCGATGGACAGGTTTACGTCCCCTGTCCTCTTGCACCCGCACAACCGCCCCCGTCGCGCGTCTCGGCCGCCAGCTTCGCGCCCTCCCCTGCGACGGGGCGAGGAGAAGTATGGGGGTGTTTTGGTGGGGGCGGCGTCGATTTTGGATCGTGACGCCGGGTGCGGGGGTCAGGGCGTTGACTTCGTTGGGCGTGGGGCGGGGCTATCCCCGTGCGAGTACGGGGATAGAGGCCGACGCACGGAACCCCTTCGCGACGGGGCAGGACATGCAAGGCTGCACTCTCCCTCTCCCCCTTCGGGAGAGGCTGGCTCGCAGGGCCGGGTGAAGGGTCGCGCGGGACTGACCGGACAGGGTTTTCAACCCCTCATCCGACCTCGGCCTTGGCCGGGGCCACCTTCTCCTGCAAGGGGAGAAGGACGCCCCTAAGCCGCCTCAACGTCCAGCGAATAGCCTGCCGAACGCACGGTCCGGATCGGATCGCCGTCGGCCGAACCATTGAGCGCCTTGCGCAGGCGGCCGATGTGGACGTCGACGGTGCGGGCCTCGACATAGACGTCCGAGCCCCAGACCGCGTCCAGCAGCTGTTCGCGGCTGAACACCCGGCCGGGGTGCTGCATCAGATAGTCGAGCAGGCGGAACTCGGTGGGGCCGAGGTGGATTTCCTTGCCCTGGCGCTTCACCCGGTGGGCGACGCGGTCGATGATGATGTCGCCGACCGTGATGCGGTCATCGGCCAGACCCGGACGGATCCGGCGCAGCACGGCGCGGACCCGGGCGGTCAGTTCGACCATCGAGAACGGCTTGACCACATAGTCGTCAGCGCCGGTGTCGAGGCCGCGGATGCGGTCACTCTCTTCGCCGCGGGCGGTCAGCATGATGATCGGCACATTGCGGGTCTCGGCCCGGCCGCGCAGGCGGCGGCAGACCTCGATGCCCGAGACCTTGGGCAGCATCCAGTCGAGGATCACCAGGTCGGGCGCGCGTTCGCTGGCCATGGTCAGGGCCTCCTCGCCGTCGCCGGCGAGGCCGATCTGGTAGCCTTCCTTGTCGAGATTGTAGTGCAGGAGGGTGGCCAGGGCGTCCTCGTCCTCGACCACAAGCACGTAAGGCGTCACTGGCGTCTGTCCTCTAGCGCGGCGTATCGAGCTTGGGGCGCTTGGAGACGATCTCCTCGCCCGTAATCTCGAAATGGATGATCTCGGCGATGTTGGTGGCGTGGTCGCCAATGCGCTCGAGGTTCTTGGCGACGAACAGCAGGTGGGCGCAGGCATTGATCGTGCGCGGGTCGCCCATCATGTAGGTCAGCAGTTCACGGAAGATCGCATTGTAGTGCTCGTCGACATCCTCGTCGCGGGCCCACACGGTGATGGCGCGGTCGAGATCCGAGGCCGAATAGGCGTCCAGAACATCCTTCAGGCGGCCCTGGACCAGCTTGCCCATCCGCTCGATCGAGCGGGTCAGGGCGGTCATGGGCTCGGCGTCGGTCAGGATCAGGGCGCGCTTGCCGATGTTCTTGGCCATGTCGCCGCAGCGCTCGAGGCTCATCGAGATCTTCAGGGCGGCGACGGCGTGGCGCAGGTCCACGGCCATGGGCTGACGCAGGGCGATCAGCCTGAACGCCTTGCGCTCGATCTCGCCCTGCAGGGCGTCGAGGCGCTCGTCGCGCGACACCACCTGTTGGGCCAGGGGGGCGTCGCGGCGGGCGATGCATTCCACGGCGTCGGCGACCTGGGCCTCGGCAAGTCCACCCATGCGGGCGACTTCGGCGGTCAGGTGGCTCAGTTCGTCGCCATACGACTTGACGGTATGTTCGGTCATCTGTTGCGGAGTCCTAGCCGAAGCGGCCGGTGATGTAGTCTTGGGTGCGGCTGTCACGAGGATTGGTGAACATGTCCTCGGTCGAACCGCTCTCGACCAGCTTGCCCAGGTGGAAGAAGGCGGTCTTCTGCGACACGCGGGCGGCCTGGGCCATCGAGTGGGTGACGATGACGATGCAGAACTGGTTGCGCAGCTCGTCGATCAGTTCCTCGATGCGGGCCGTGGCGATCGGGTCGAGGGCCGAGCAGGGCTCGTCCATCAGGATCACTTCAGGACCGACCGCGATGGCGCGGGCGATGACCAGGCGCTGCTGCTGGCCGCCGGACAGGCCGGTGCCGGGCTGATGCAGGCGGTCGGCGACCTCGTTCCACAGGCCGGCCTTCTTCAGGCTGCTCTCGACGATGGCTTCCAGCTCGGCCTTGCCCGAGGCCAGGCCATGGATGCGCGGGCCGTAGGCGACGTTCTCGAAGATGGTCTTCGGGAAGGGGTTGGGCTTCTGGAAGACCATGCCGACCCGCGAGCGCAGGATCACCGGATCGACGCTCTTGAGATTGACGTCATTGCCGTCGATCTCGATCGCGCCGCTCACCTTGGCGGTGGGGATCGTGTCGTTCATGCGGTTGATGCAGCGCAGGAAGGTCGACTTGCCGCAGCCCGACGGGCCGATGAAGGCGGTGACCGACTTGCCCGGGATGTCGATATTGACGTCAAACAGAGCCTGCTTGTCGCCGTAGAAGACATTGACGTCCTTGGCGCGGATCTTGATCTCGTGGGTCGAGGCCGGGGCATAGGTCTGCGTCGAGGCCGTCTTGATGACGGGCGCGGAGACGGAGTCGTCGGGGCTGGCGGTGGTCATGGCGTGTCCCTGGACGAGGGGAAGGGCGGAAGGGTTCAGGATCATCAGGTCTACCAGCGGCGCTCGAAGCGGCGGCGCAGGATGACGGCCGCAGCATTCATGACGATCATGAAGACCAGGAGGACGATGATGGCGCCGGCGGTGCGTTCGTGGAAGGCACGCTCGGAGGCGTTCTCCCAGATGAACACCTGCACGGGCAGGACGGTGGCGGCACCGGTGAAGCCCTCGGGCACGCCGGGCACGAACGAGACCATGCCGATCATCAGCAGCGGGGCCGTTTCGCCCAGGGCGTGGGCGAGCGACAGGATGGCACCGGTCATCACACCCGGCATGGCCAGGGGCAGGACGTGGTGGAACACCGTCTGGGTCTTGGAGGCACCGACGCCGAGGGCCGCTTCGCGGATCGAGGGCGGCACGGCCTTCAGGGCCGAGCGGGTGGCGATGATCACGGTCGGCAGGGCCATCAGGGCCAGGACCAGACCGCCGACCAGGGGCGACGAGCGCGGTACCTGCAGCCAGTTGATGAACAGGGCCAGACCCAGCAGGCCGTAGACGATCGACGGCACGGCGGCGAGGTTGTTGATGTTGACCTCGATGATGTCCGTCCAGCGGTTCTTCGGGGCGAACTCTTCCAGATAGACGGCGGCCATCACCCCGGCCGGCACCGCGATCAGGGCGGTGATCAGCAGCATCATGGCCGAGCCGACCACGGCCCCCAGGACGCCGGCCTGTTCAGGCTCGGTGGAGTCGGAATTGGTGAAGAAGGCGAAGTTGAAGCCGGCCTTGACCGAACCGTCCTTGCGCAGCTGCTCCAGCCAGTCGAGTTGCTGGTTGTCGAGCTTGCGGTCTTCCTCGGCGGTCGAGCGCTTGATCTGGCCCTTGAAATAGAGGTCGGCGTCGGCCTTGAACGGACCGGTGACCGTCACGGTCTTGCCGATCAGCGACTTGTCGGCCTTGAGCTGGTTCAGCAGCTGGAAGCCGAAGTCCCGCGAGATCAGGTCCATGACCTTGCCCGAGACGAGACCCAGGTCGTCGTCCTGGACGCCCAGCTTCTTCATCGTCGCCTCGGCGACGATATAGTCATAGTTGACGCCCTCGAGATCGGACACGTCGATGCGGTCCGGGTTCAGATAGACCGGAATGCTCAGGGTGTGGGTCTCGAAGGTGGTGTAGCCCTGGTGGACGATCCGGCCCACGAGCACCACCAGGAAGATCATGGCCACGGTGATGGCCATCAGACCCTGGGCCTTGAACCAGACCTCGGCCTTGTGGCGCTTCTTCAGGCGGGCTTCCATGGCGGTCAGCGCAGGGCGAGCGGTGGAACCGACGGGGGTGGCGACGTCAGTCATACTGTTCCCGATACTTCTGGACGATGCGCAGGGCGATGATGTTGAGGCCCAGGGTGACGACGAACAGGGTCAGGCCCAGGCCGAAGGCCGAAAGGGTCTTGGGGCTGTCGAACTCCTGGTCGCCGGTCAGCAGGGTCACGATCTGCACGGTGACGGTGGTGACGGTGTCGAGCGGGTTGGCGGTGAGCTTGGCCTGCAGGCCGGCCGCCATGGTCACGATCATGGTCTCGCCGACGGCGCGGGACACGGCCAGCAGCATGGCGGCCATGATGCCCGGCAGGGCGGCGGGCAGGACCACCTTCTTGACCGTCTCGGACTTGGTCGCACCCATGGCATAGCTGCCGTCGCGCAGGGCCTGGGGCACGGCATTGATGATGTCGTCCGACAGGGACGAGACGAAGGGGATCAGCATGATGCCCATGACCACACCGGCCACCAGGGCCATCTGGTTCTGGACTTCCATCAGGTACTGGCCGGTTCCGTCCAGCGGACCGCCGATCAGCATGGCCCCGAGGGCATTGAAGCCGGCCCGGAACAGCGGCCCCACGGTCAGGGCGGCGAAGAAGCCGTAGACCACGGTCGGCACGCCGGCCAGGACTTCAAGCAGCGGCTTGATCGTCGAGCGCACGGGGCGGCTGGCATATTCCGACAGATAGATGGCCGAGTAGAGACCGACCGGAGCCGCCACGGCCATGGAGATCATCATGATCAGGAAGGTGCCGGCGAACAGCGGCACGGCCCCGAAAGCGCCTTCAGCGGCCACCTGGTCGGCGCGCATGGCGATCTGCGGGCTCCATTCGGTGCCGAACAGGAAGGCCATGGGCGAGACGCTCTGGAAGAAGCGCCAGCTTTCCCAGATCAGGGACAGGACAATGCCGAGAGTCGTCAGGACGGCGGCGATCGAACAGGCCATCAACAGACCGCCGACCCAGCCCTCGACCCGGTTACGGGCCCGGAAGTCGGCCGAAAGACGCGGGAAGGCCAGAAGGAAGCCGGCCAGGGCGAGCACGCCGGCCAGGCCCAGAACGCTGTACTGGATCAGGGCGTCGATGCGGCGGGCCTCGGCCACCTTGACGTCGAGCGCGGCTTTCAGCTCGCCCTCATAGGTGATTTCGCTGGGCGCAATGCCCTGGGCAATGGCCTGGGCGTCACTGAAGAAGACGTTCTGGCGGTCGATATCCAGGGCCTGGACGACCGCCGGGCGCTGCGCCTCCAGCATGGCGTCCTCGACGCGGTCGCCGAAGCTCACACCCAGCAGCAGCAGCAGGGCTGCCGGCACGCCGGCCCACAGGGCGGCATAGGCCCCGTAATAGCCCGGGAGCGAATGAAGGACGCGCTTGGCGCCACCGGACGCCTTCACGGCCCGGCGTTGACCGAGCACGTAGGCGGCGCCGGAGAACAGCGCCAGAAACAGGAGCGAGAGCCAGGTCAGCATGCGTGCGGCGGGGTCTTGCGCGAAGGGTTGCGATGACGTCGCCCAACGCGTCGTCCCGCCCGGTGGGAGCTATGCCCGCCAGGCGCTGTGCTTATGCGACGGTTAGATGACAGTTTGACGACAACGCCCGGGCTTCGGGCACCTGATTGTCATGGCACGGCTGAAATAGTTCGCCGTTGTCTTGAAATCGCAACGCAACGAAGCCACGCCATGTCCGTTCCGCCGCAGGCCCCGACCTGCCGCCGCAAGCCTGCCCCGGGACCGACTGGAGACCTGACTTGACCCTGCCCGCGACGACCCCGACCGATGACACAGCGGCACGCCGCCTGCGGCACGCCCTGATGCTGGGGACCTGTCTGGCCCTGCTGGCCGCGCCGGCGCTCGCCCAGAGCAGGGCCGCCGTCGAGGACGACAGCTATGAGGTCGACGCCCTGACGGTCACGGCCTCGCGCCAGCAGCCCGGCGCGGTGATCGGCGACATCCCGCCAGAACTGCAGCTGTCGCCGCGCGACATCCGCGCCTATGGCGTCTCCACCGTGTCCGAGCTGATCGCGGCCCTGGAGCCCCAGACCTCTTCGGCGCGCGGCGGCGATGCCGGCGGGCGGCCGGTGATCCTGGTCAATGGCGGCCGCATCTCCAGCTTCGCCGAGGTGCGCGACATTCCTTCGGAGGCCATCGCCCGGGTCGACATCCTGCCCGAGGAGGTCGCGCTGAAATATGGCTATCGCGCCGACCAGAAGGTCATCAACCTGGTACTGCGCCGCCGCTTCCAGGCCCGGACCGTCGAGGCCGGGGCCCGGCTGCCGACCCAGACCGGCGGCGGTGACCGGGTCGAGCTGCGCCTCAACCAGTTCAGCATCCAGCGCGACAACCGCTTCCTGATCGATGCCCGGGTCACCGACCAGAACGCACTTTATGAAAGCGAACGTCCCATCGCCCAGCCGCGTTCGGACGCCGCGTTCCGAAGCCTGATCCCCGACCAGGCCAGCTGGGCCCTGAACGCCGTGCTGTCGCGACCGGTCCGCGACGGGGTGTCGGGCACGCTCAATGCCAGTATCGAGGGCAGTGACAGCACCAGTTGGCTGGGTCGCAACCTTCTGACCTCCGGCCCACTCCGCCGGCAGTCGGAAACCCAGACCGGACATCTGGGCGGCGGGCTGATCGGGGCGATCGCCGGCTGGCGCTGGAGCGTGACCGGCAATGCCGAGCGGGCCAAGAGTGACAGCAGCACCGAGCGGCTGATCGCCGGCCTTGCCTATCGCGATCAGTCCAATTCGATCTCGACCACGGCCGACCTGAAGGCCGACTTCAGCGGCACCCTGCTGCGGCTTCCGGCCGGTGCGGTGACCTCGACGGTCAGCGGCGAAATCGAGACCGTGCATCTGGAAAGCGACTCCCTGCGGGCCGGGGTGGCGCGGTCGGGGGACCTGTCGCGTGATACCGGCAGCGCCAAGGTCAATCTCGACCTGCCCCTGACCAGCGTCCGCAATGATGTGCTGGCGGGTCTGGGCAATCTGTCGCTGAACCTCAACCTTGCGGCCGACCGCCTATCGGACTTCGGCACCCTGACCACCGTCGGCTACGGGGCCAACTGGTCGCCCGTCGAAGCGTTTCGCGTGATCGCTTCGGTGACCCGTGACCAGGGCGCGCCCAGCCTCGGCCAGATCGGCGATCCCGAGCAGTTGACCCCAGGCGTGCAGGTCTATGATTTCCGGCGGGGCGAGAGCGCCGTGATCTCACGGCTCAGCGGTGGCAACCGGACCCTGCGCGAGGAAGAAGGCCGGGTCATCAAGCTGGGCCTGAGCCTCAAGCCGTTCAGCAAGACCAACCTGACCCTGACGACCGAATATACCAATACCCGGACCGATGACCTGATCGCCGGCTTCCCGACCGGCACCAGCCAGATCGAGGCGGCCTTTCCGGAACGCTTCGTGCGCGACGCGGCGGGTCGGCTGCTGCAGATCGATGCCCGGCCGATCAATTTCGACCGCCGCCAGACCACCGAACTGCGGACCGGCTTCACCTTCCGCAAGGCCTTCGGACCCCAGCCGCAGCCGGGGCAGTTCCGGCAAGGCCAGGGCCAAGGTCAGGGACAGGGACAGCCCTCAAGCCAGGGCGGCGCGGCCACCCCGCGGCTAGGGGGCCAGGGGGCTCCAGCCGGCATGGGCGCGGAACAGGCGCTGCGCCTGGCCGGGCAGGACGGGGCTCCGTCCCAGGGATCGGCGACCGAGGCGCGCCGCGAAAGCGCGGATCGCAGCTTCGGCAATCCCGGCGGCGGACCCGGCGGGCCGGGTGGCGGCTTTGGGGGCGGTCGCGGCTTTGGCGGCGGCGGACCTCCGGGGGCCGGGACCTTCCAGATCGGCCTCTATCACACCGTCAAGTTCACCGATGAGATCGTCATCCGGCGTGGTCTGGCCCGGCTCGACCTGCTGGACGGGGCGGCCCTGGGGTCCAGTGGCGGCACGGCGAAGAACCAGCTCGACCTGCAGGCCAATCTGTCGCGCAGCGGGCTCGGCGCCAACCTCAATGCCCGCTGGCAGGAAGGGACGGTCGTTCGCGGCTCCGGCGCGCTCGGCTCCCAGGACCTGTCCTTCTCCGGCCTGACCACCGTGAATCTGCGCCTGTTCGCCGACCTGGGCGCGCAGCCGGCCCTGCGTGGCAAACCGTTCTTCCGGGGCGCGCGGATCAGCGGCGGCGTCGACAACCTGTTCGATGCCCGCCAGAAGGTCCGCGCCCCGGACGGGACGACGCCGATCACCTATCAGGAAGACTATCTGGATCCGCGTGGACGGGTGATCCGCGTGTCGATGCGCAAGCTGTTCTGATCCCGGTGCCCGCCTCCCGGTCAAATCCGGGAAGCGGGTGTCAGGCCTCGGCCTCGGCCTCGGCGACCGCCGCCTCGGCACTGGGCCCCGGCCCGGCAAGGGCTCCGGACTTGGACATCGGGATATAGAAGGCGAAGGTCGCCCCCTCGCCCTGAACGCTTTCGACCGTCAGGCCGCCCCGGTGGCGGTTCATGATGTGCTTGACGATCGCCAAACCCAGGCCGGTGCCGGAGCGATCGCCGCTCTTCTGGCCCTCGACCCGGTAGAAGCGTTCGGTCAGACGCGGCAGGTGCTCGCGAGCCAAGCCCGGCCCGCGATCGGTGACCCGCAGGGCCGCATAGCGCTCGCCGGCGGCATGATCAGGCGTCAGCAGGGACATGCGCGCCGCCGCCGGGTCTCGGGGCGAGGCCGCAGCGTCCGCCGACAGGCCGGGAAAGATCTCGACCCGAACGACCCCGCCGCGGGGGGTATATTTGATGGCGTTGTCGATCAGGTTCTGGATCACCTGGATGATCTGGTCGCGATCGCCCTCGACCACGGCCGCACCGCGCGGCGGCAGAACCGGATCGAAGGCGACCGCCTTCTCCTTGGCCTGGGGAGCGAGGGCGTCGATGACGTCGATCGCGGCCATGGCCAGGTCGACCCGACCCAGCGGCGCGATGTGCTCGTTGAGCTCGATCCGCGACAGGCTCATCAGGTCATCGATCAGCCGCGACATCCGCTCGGCCTGGGCCAGCATGATGCCCAGGAACTTGTCGCGGGCCCCGGGATCGTCCTTGGCGTGGCCGCGCAGGGTCTCGATGAAGCCCGACAGTGAGGCCAGGGGCGTCCGCAGTTCATGGCTGGCATTGGCCAGGAAGTCCGCGCGGGTTCGCTCGCTGCGCCGGGCATCGGTTTCGTCGCGCAGCACCAGCATGGCCAGGCGCGACACCTGGGACGTGTCGCTGAGAGGCCGGGCATAGGCGATCCAGGACCGCCCCTGGGTCCCGCCGGTCTCATATTCCACCGCCCGCTCGATGCCGCCGAACAGGGCCTCGTCCACGGCTTCGAGTACCTGGGGATTGCGCATGGCGGTCACCAGCAGGGTGCCTTCGCGTTGAATCCGGAAGAGCTCGCGGGCCGCCGCATTGGCGAAGACGAACCGGCGCCCGGTCAGGTCGTCAGCCTCTTCGGCGGCAATGACCATCAACGGATCGGGGAGGTGCTCCAGAATGACGCCGTAGGGCGGTCCACTGCGGTCGGGGGCCGGAGCCAGGGTCGGGGCCGGGCGAAGCCGGGCCTGGGCAGCCTTGTAGCGGGTGTTCAGATAGAGCCCGCCGGCCGCCGCGGCCAGGGCGGCCACGAGCGCTGGCCCGACCTGGGCGGCACCGGTCGCCGCCAGGGTCAGGATCGCCGCCGGACCGACGGTCAGCGGCAGGGCGGCACCGCCAAGCAGCCGCGTGAGGATGGGATCGGAGTGGTTCTCCGGCGGCATGGACAGGCGCCTCGTTTTTCGCCGTGGAGGGGATTCGACGAAGCAGATATGGCGCCCCGCCAAGCCATGCGATAGACGGTTGGCCGCTCTAATGCGTGACAATGGCGTTGCTCACCGCAATTTCGCCGCAACGTGACGCAAGTTAGGGTCTGGGTTCTTATCCGAGGTGGTTGTTCGTAATGCAGCGCAAGGTCCTGGTCGCGACAGTCGCAGCCGCTCCTCTCCTGGCTTTGGCGTTTGGCGCTTACGCTGAAACCTCGGTCACCACGGCCCGTACGACGCCGATCGCGACGTCGACCGCCAATAATGGCGCAGCCGACGACGTGAAGGTCACCGCCGACGGGTCGATCAAGCCGACCACCGCCGGTGCGCTGATCTCCCTCGACAGCAACCACAAGGTCACCAGCCTGGGGACCCTGGCCACGGTCGGGGTCAATGATTCGACCGGCATCCTGGTGCTGGGCGGCAGGACCGGATCGGTGAGCAACGGCGCGGCGATCACCCTCAACGAAGACTACACGCCGACCGACACCGATTCCGACGGCGATACCGACGGGGCCTTCGCCACCGGCTCCAACCGCTTCGGCATCCGCCTGACCGGCGCCGGGGCCTTTACCGGCAACATCGTCAATGAGACCGCCGGGGCCATCACGATCGAGGGCAACAACTCGGCCGGCGTCTCGCTCGAAAGCGCCCTGATCGGCAATTTCACCAATAATGGCACGGTGACCCTGCTCGGCGACAACAGCGCCGGCATCAAGATCGCGGCTCCTGTGACCGGCAAGGTGACCGTCAATGGCGGCGTCTCGGTCATCGGCAAGAACACGGTCGGCGTCGCCGTCGACGGCGATGTCAGCGGCGCCTTCGTCGTCCAGGGCGGCGTCACGGCGACCGGATACCGCTTCACCACCCGTCCATCCCTGGCCGCCGATCGCGCCAAGCTGGACGCCGACGACGTGCTGCAGGGCGGCTCGGCCCTGCGCGTCACGGCCAATGTGGCCGGCGGCCTCCTGCTCGACATTCCGCCGAAAGACACCGACCCCAACAAGACCGACGACGACGGTGACGGTGTGGTCGACACCAGCGAAGGCTCCGCCGCGCTGACCGCCTTCGGCGCGGCCCCGGCCCTGCTGATCGGCTCCGACACCCGCACCGTGACGCTCGGCGCAGTCGGAACGGGTGACAATGCCTATGGCCTCGTCGCACGCGGCGCGATCAGCACCAGCGGCGTCTTTGACGGCATCTCGGCCACGGCGATCCAGGTCGGCGGCAATGCCGGCCAGGCCACGACCCTGGCGGGCGGCGTCAAGCTGTCCTCTACCGTCGCCGCCAGCGCCTATGAGGCCAATGCCACCGGTCTGCTGTTCAAGTCGGGAGCCCGCGCGCCGACCCTGTGGAACCAGGGCTCGATGTCGGTGTTCACCGTCTCGGAAGGCGTCTTTGACGCCCGCGCCGTGGCTATCGACGCCGGTGCCGCCGTGACCACCTTCCGCAATGACGGCGCGATCACCGCGACGGTCGGCGGCGAAAAGGGCAGCGCCTACGGCGTCATCGACTATTCGGGCCTGCTGACCAGTATCCAGAACAACGGCAAGATCTCGACCTCGGTGGTCGCCACTGATGACGCTGCTGATACCGATGACTCCGACCTTCTGCCGGGCAACGAGGTCGTCACCGGCAAGGCCGTGGCCATCGATGTCAGCCGCAACACCACCGGCGTCACCCTGATCCAGGCCGGCCTGAGCGATGGTGACGACCTCTCAGACGGTGTTGCCGACCCCGATGCGGACGGCGACGGCGTCGACGATGCCGACGAGCCGGCCATCCTGGGCGCGGTCCGGTTCGGCTCGGGCGCGGACACCTTCCGGGTGCTGAACGGCTCGGTGATCGGCGACATCGCCTTCGGCGCAGGTGCCGACACCTTCGTGATCGACAATAACTCGCTGGTCCTGGGGGCCCTGACCGACAGCGACGGCCTGCTGTCGATCACGGTCGGCAAGGGCAGCCTCGGCATTTCGAACGCCGCCACCATCAATGCCACCAGCCTGACGGTCAGCTCGACCAGCAAGATCCTGTTCACCGCCGATCCGACGGCCGGGACCAATACCCGTCTGCAGGTATCCGGCGCGGCGACCATCGCCAGCGGCGCCGAGCTCGGCATCCGTCTGACCGGCCTGGTCAAGCAGCCGACCTCCTATACGGTGATCTCGGCCGGCAGCCTGACGGTCGGCTCGATCGGCCAGGCCCTGCTGGCCGATTCGCCCTATCTCTACGTCGCCTCCAGCCGCTCCGACGCCAAGAACGTCTATATCGACGTGCGCCGCCGCTCGGCCGCCGAGATCGGCATGACCCGCTCACAGGCCGGGGCCTATGACGCGGTATTCAGCGCCCTGGGCAGCAGCTCCGAACTCTCGACCGTCTTCCTCGCCCAGAATGGCAAGGACGGGTTCCTGGGCGTCTATGACCAGATGCTGCCCGACCAGGGCGAAGGCCTGTTCGCCTCGCTGCAGTCGGCCAACCAGATGATCTCGGCCGCCACGGCCGTCCGTCCCGATCCGGGCGAGCGCTATGGCCCCGACAGCCTTTGGATCCAGGAGATCAACTCGCTGGTCCGTCGCGATGCCAGCGACACGCCGGGCTCGGACAACCAGGCCTTCGGCTTCGTCGCCGGCTATGAGGCCATGGGCGACGCGGGCGGTGCCCTGGGCCTGACCCTGGCCTATGTGAACGTCGAGGAACACGACATCGCCGCCAAGATCGGCGAGCAGACCACGGCCTCCTTCGTGCAGGGCGGGGCCTATTGGCGTCGTTCGGTCGGCGGCTGGCGTCTGAATGCCGGCGGCGGCGGCGGCTTTGGCTGGTTCACCGGCGATCGGCGCTTCATCGCCCCCGACGCCAATGCCGACGGTACGGCCGACCTCCTCCTGGCCAATACGGCGGACTGGACGGGCGCCACGCTCAATGCCTTCGCCGGCGGGGCCTATGAACACAAGATCGGCCGCTATTTCGTCCGGCCCGAGGGCCGCGTGGACTATGTCTGGCTGCGTGAAGGCGAGCGCAAGGAAACCGGCGGTGGCTCGGGCTTTGACCTGACCGTCGAGGAGCGCACCTCCAGCAACCTGTCCGGCGAGTTCGGCATCGCCTTCGGTGCCGACTTCGGCCAGGACGTCTGGTGGCGGCCTGAAGTGCGGGTCGGCTATCGTCAGACCCTGGCCGGCGAAACGGGCGACACGGTGGCCCGCTTCAAGAACGGCAACCCCTTCACCCTGGCAGCCCTCGACGACAAGCAGGGGGCCCTGACGCTCGGCTTCGCGCTGAAGGCCGGCACGCCGATGTCCTACCTCGCCCTTGAGGGCGGGGCCGAAGCGACCAAGAAGCAGAAGCGCTACAATCTGCGCCTGTCCGGACGGGCGATGTTCTAACCGCCAGCCCGGCCTCTGGCCGGGGCGCTCGATCTGCAAATCCAGACCTCCCGTCACGGATGCCGTGGCGGGAGGTCTTGTGTTTTGGGGCCTGAACAATCCGCACCGTGACGAATTGTCTCGGTACGGATAATGAGCCGTTAACCCTCTACCTCTCTGTGTTGGCTGAAGTTTCCTGGCCCAGGCCGGGACGCTGAATCGCGCCTTCAGATTTTCTCATGGCCGGTTCGTCTAATCTCTATTCACGAGCTAGGAATAATACCGTTTCCTAAGCCAAGCAGGACGGACCGCCGAGGCGGCCCGATAGGGGAATATGATGACGACCCAGAAGACCACCTTGCGGACAGCCTTGATCGCTGGCGTTTCGGCCCTGACCATGGCCGGCGCCGCCAATGCCCAGACCCCCCAGGACGCCGAGGCCCGCATCGCCGCGCTGGAAGCCCAGCTCGCCGCCCTGTCCGGCCAGATCGCGGACCTGAAGGCCGCCACGGCCGCCAACGTCAAGGATGTCCGCGCCGCCCAGTCGGCCACCACGATCAGCCTGGCCAATGCCCGCCCGACCATCACCACCGGCGACGGAGCCTTCACGGCCTCGTTCCGCGGCATCTTCCAGGCCGATGCGGCAATCTATGATCAGCGCGACGCCGGCCCCCTGGCCACCGACTTCCGCCGCGGTTCGTTCGGCGACGCCACCGAAAATGACCGGGCCCGCGACCTGGGCGACGGTGCCAACATCCGCCGCGCCCGCTTCGGCATCGAGGGCAAGGCCTTCGGCGCCTTCGACTACAACATGATCTATGACTTCGGCGGTTCGGGCACGGAAGAAGCCGGCAAGATCTCGTCGGCCTGGGTGCAGTACAGCGGCTATCCGGTGAAGATCCGGGCCGGCATCTATGCGCCGGTCACCAGCCTGGAAGACGCCGCCAACAACACCGGCTCGCTGTTCGTCGAGCGCGCCTCGGTCGCCGAGACCGTGCGCGGCCTGGCCGGCGGCGACGGTCGCGCTGCGATCGGCCTGCTGGCCAATGGCGAGCGCTGGAACGCTTCGGCCGCCCTGACCGGCAATACGGTCACGACCCAGACCTTTGACGAGCAGGTCGGCTTCGTGGGCCGGGTGGCCTATGTGCCCTTCAAGGGCCTGGACTGGCTGGTGCATGTCGGTGCCAATGCCAATCTGATCCTCGACCCGGCCGCATCCGGTCCTGACGTGGCCTCGGCCGGCGGCGCCGTGACCAATGTTCGTCTGCGCGATCGCCCGGAACTGCGCGTCGATGGCACGCGTCTGATCGATACCGGCAATATCGACGCCGACGGCATCAATGTCCTGGGTCTCGAGTTCGGTGCCCAGCACAAGAACCTCTATGTCCAGGCCGAGTACTTCAACATCGACGTCGAGCGCCGCAACAGCGCCCTGCCCGATCCGGAGTTCGATGGCTGGTACGTCCAGGGTGGCTGGACCATCACGGGCGAGCCACGCCGCTACAACATCGCCACCGCCGGCTTCGATGCGCCGCGCGCGGCCAAGCCGTTTGATCCCAAGAAGGGTCAGTGGGGCGCGCTGGAACTGGGCCTCCGGTATTCGAACCTCGACCTGAACTATCGTTCGGGCGGCCCCGGCAATCCTGCCCTGCCCGGCGCGATCCGTGGCGGTGAGCAGAATATCGTCTCGATCGGCCTGAACTGGTACCTCAACAACATCGTTACCGTCTCTGGCACGTACCGCAATGTCGAGGTCCGTCGCCTGTCACAGGGCGGTACCGCCTTTGTGGCAGGCTCGACCCCGGCCGCCGGCACACAGGTCGGGCAGGACCTCGATATCTGGTCACTGCGAACCCAATACGCATTCTAAACCCTAGCTTCTTGGATCCGAGGACGTCCCGAATGACCCGTAGTTTCAACAAACCCACGCGTCGGGGCCTCCTCGGCGCCGCTTCGGCCGGGGCAGCGGCTGTCGCTGCTCCGGCCCTGATGTCGGGCCAGGCCCAGGCGCAAGGCGTCAAGGGTCTGACCCTGCTGAATGTCAGCTATGACCCGACCCGCGAGCTCTACAAGGACCTCAACGCGGCCTACATCAAGTACTGGAAGGACAAGGTCGGCCAGACCCTGACCATCAACCAGAGCCATGGGGGGTCGGGCAAACAGGCCCGCTCGGTGATCGACGGTCTGCAGGCCGACGTCGTCACCCTGGCCCTGGCCTATGACATCGACGAAATCGCCGCCAAGGCCAAGTTGCTGCCGGCCAACTGGCAGTCGCGCCTGCCCAACAACTCGACGCCCTATACCTCGACCATCGTGTTCCTGGTCCGCAAGGGCAACCCCTGGAAGATCAGGGACTGGGGCGACCTGATCAAGCCGGGCATCGACGTCATCACGCCCAACCCCAAGACCTCGGGCGGAGCGCGCTGGAACTATCTGGCGGCCTGGGCCTGGGCCCTGAAGCAGCCCGGCGGCAATCCGGCCAGGGCCCAGGCCTTTGTCACGGAGCTGTTCAAGCACGTGCCGATCCTCGACACCGGGGCGCGCGGCGCGACCACCACCTTCACCCAGCGCGGCATCGGTGACGTCCTGCTGTCCTGGGAAAACGAGGCCTATCTCGCCCAGGAAGAACTGCCGGGGAAGTTCGACATCGTCTATCCGTCGCTGTCGATCCTGGCCGAGCCTCCCGTGGCGATCGTCGACAAGAATGTTGACCGCCGCAAGTCCCGCCTGGCCGCCGAGGGCTATCTGAACTTCCTCTACAGCCCCCTGGCCCAGGACCTGATCGGCAAGAACCACTACCGGCCGCGCAATGCCGCCGCGGCAGCCAAATATGCCGGCAAGTTCAAGGCCATCCCGCTGGTCACAATCGACGACACCTTCGGCGGCTGGAAAAAGGCCCAGGCCACGCACTTCGCCGACGGCGGTGTCTTCGACAAGATCTACCAGCCGAAATAGGCGGCTCGCCTCGACCACAGGGGATCCCGCGGTTCCTGGTACACCAAGTCAGTGGCGTGGATCCCGATGGGATTCACGCCGCTTCTTTTTTGGTCCATGCTCCCCGCAAGATCGGGAACCCGTCAGGGCGGGGACCGACAAACGTCGCGTGCGTTTGTGCCGCATTGGGGAAAACATGCCGGACCGAACGACCTGATGACGGACGAATCAGAACCGTGGCGCGCCTCTGCCGCCAGCAAGTCGGCGCGCGTGGCCATGATCGTCACTGACGCTGACCAGCCCGACAATCCGATCATCTACGCCAATGACGCCTTCCTTAAGCTCACCGGCTATGCCCGTGAGGAGGTGATCGGTCGCAACTGCCGATTCCTGCAGGGCTCCGACTCCGATCGCGCCGAAGTGGCCAAGATCAGTCACGCCCTCCAGACAGGGGAGGACGTCACCGCCGAGATCCTCAACTATCGCAAGGATGGCTCATCCTTCTGGAACGCCCTCCAGATCAATCCGGTCCGCAACGACAAGGGTGTCATCACCTGCTTCATCGCCTCACAGGTGGACGTCAGCGACACGCACCGCGACGAGCCGCCGGTCGCCGATGGCCGCAATGACCTGGAAAGGGTGGTCGCTGAACGCACGCGCGAGCTGACCCAGGCCCTGGAACAGAAGACGGCCCTGCTCCATGAGGTGGACCATAGGGTCAAGAACAACCTGCAGCTCATCTCCTCCCTGCTGCTGCTGCAAAACCGCCGGGTGACCGACCCGGCCGTCAAGCATGCCCTGCGCGGGATGCTCGAGCGGGTCGGCGCGATCGCCACAGTCCATCGCCGCCTGTTCCAGAGTGACGATATCGAACGCTTCGATGTTTCCGCCTTTATCCGCGACCTGGTGGCCGACCTGATGGGCACTGCGGGCCGCAACGACATCGCCTTCGAACTGGATCTGGAACGGGTGGAGGTCCCCGCCGCCAAGGCCGCCCCCCTGGCCCTGGTGGCCAACGAACTGCTGTCCAATGCCCTGAGGCACGCCTTTCCCGTGGGCCAGGCCGGTCGTATCTTGATTGGAATCCGGCGGATGGACGACACCCTGCGGATCGAAATCGCCGATGATGGTGTGGGTTCCGGGGCCGCGACGCAGTCCTCGGGCTTTGGGCTGACCATTGTTCAACTGCTGTGCCAGCAGCTGAAGGCCAAGGCCGAAACCACCGACGCCTCGCCGGGAACGCGGGTGGTCATCACCCTGCCGGTGAACGGCGCGCCACACTAGGGCAGGCCGGGCCTTTTCGGACGCGCTTTTGGATGACAGGGGGGACAGGGTCCGCTATCGAGACCCGCCCATTTGCGTACAGGATCCGCCCCTTGACCGACGCCGCCGAGGAAGCGGGCTGGGCCACAGCCAAGACCCTGGCCGAGGCCCTGCCCTATATCCAGATCTATGACCGCGAGACGGTGGTGATCAAATACGGCGGCCACGCCATGGGTCAGGAAGAGGTGGCCAAGGTGTTCGCCGCCGACGCCGTGCTGCTCAAGCTGCTGGGTGTCCATCCGGTGGTCGTGCACGGCGGCGGTCCGCAGATCAGCCGCATGCTGGAGCGGGCCGGCGTCAAGTCGACCTTCGTTGACGGCCTGCGGGTCACCGACGAAGCCACCATGGAAGTGGCCGAGATGGTGCTGTCGGGGGCCATCAACAAGGAAATCGCCAACTGGATCACCCTGGCCGGTGCCGAAGCCGATGTCCGGGGCGTGGGCCTGTCGGGCAAGGACGCCCGGATGATCACCGCCGAGAAGGTGACCCGCACCAAGCGCGACCCTGACAGCAATATCGAACAGGTCGTCGATCTGGGCTTTGTCGGCGAGCCGACCAAGGTCGATCCCCACATCATCCAGGCCCTGCTGTCGTCGGAGACCGACTACATCCCGGTGATCGCCCCGATCGGCGTGTCCGAGGCCGGCCAGACCTTCAACATCAATGCCGACACCGTGGCCGGGGCCCTGGCCGGGGCCCTGAAGGCCAAGCGGATGCTGATGCTGACCGACATTGCCGGCGTCCTGGACGGCGAGGGCCAGCTGATCCGTCAGATGACCGTGGCCGAGGCCCGGGAGCTGATCGCCACGGGCGTCGCCAGCGGCGGCATGATCCCCAAGCTGGAAAACGCCATCCACGCCGTGGAATCGGGCGTCGAGGCCGTGGTCATTCTCGACGGCCGTCGCCCCCACGCCATGCTGGTCGAGCTGTTCAGCGAGCACGGCGCCGGTACGCTGATCTCGCGATGAGCGACGCCCCGCCTGCGGACCTGACCCACGTCGAGACCTGGCTCTTCGACCTCGACAACACCCTGTATCCCGCCGAGTGCGAGTACATGGCGCTGATCGAGGGCAAGATGACCGACTTCATGGAGCGGGCCACCGGCCTGCCCCGCGACGAGGCCCGGGCGATCCAGAAGAAGTACTATCACGAGCACGGCACCACCCTGGCCGGGCTGATGGCCCATCACGGCATCGCGCCCAAGGCCTTCCTCGACGAAGTGCATGACGTCTCGATGGACCGGCTGGTCCCAGACCCCGTCCTGCGCTCGGCGATCGACACCCTGCCCGGCCGGCGACTGATCTTCACCAACGGCTCTCTGGGCCATGCCGAGCGGGTCCTGGGCCATCTGGGCCTGGACCATCTGTTCGAAGACGTTTTCGCCATCGAAACGGCCGACTACCTGCCCAAGCCGGCCATGGCCACCTTCGAGAAGATCGTCTCGCGCCATGACCTGTCCGCCCCGGCCACCGCCTTTTTCGAGGACAGCGAGAAGAACCTGGCCCCCGCCGCGGTGCTGGGCATGACCACCGTCCTGGTCGGGGCCCATGCGGCCGCCTCGACCGCCGATTTCGTCCACCACCGCACGCACGACCTCGCCGGGTTCCTGACCTCGGCGCGCCTGAAGGATCTCATGCCATGACCACCGTCAGCCCCCCCGCCATTTCTTTGGCTGATCTGCAGACCGAGATCGAAGCCGCCTGGGAGGCCCGCGACGGCATCTCCACCGCCACGACCGGCCCGGTCCGGACGGCGGTCGAGGAATCCCTGCTGCTGCTCGACAGCGGCAAGGCCCGGGTCTCGGAGAAGATCGACGGCGAATGGACCACCCACCAGTGGCTGAAGAAGGCCGTGCTGCTGTCCTTCCGCCTCAACCCCAACAGCGTGATGCGGGCCGGTACCCTGGGCGACGGGGTCGGTCCGTGGTGGGACAAGGTGCCCAACAAGTTTGACGGCTGGAACGCCCCCAATTTCGAGGCCGCCGGCTTCCGGGCCGTGCCCGGGGCCATTGTCCGCCGCGGGGCCTTCATCGGCCGGAACGTCATCCTGATGCCCTCGTTCGTCAATATCGGCGGCTATGTAGATGACGGCACCATGGTCGACACCTGGGTCACGGTCGGCTCCTGCGCCCAGATCGGCAAGAACGTCCACCTGTCGGGCGGCGTCGGCATCGGCGGCGTGCTGGAGCCCCTGCAGGCCAACCCGACCATCATCGAGGACAACTGCTTCATCGGCGCCCGCTCCGAAGTCGTCGAGGGCGTGATCGTCGGCGAGGGCTCGGTCCTGTCGATGGGCGTGTTCATCAGCGCCTCGACCAAGATCGTCGACCGCAAGACCGGCCAGGTCCACATCGGCAAGGTGCCGCCCTACAGCGTCGTGGTCCCCGGCAACCTGCCCGACCCCCATGGCGGCCCGGGCCTCTACTGCGCCGTCATCGTCAAGACGGTGGACGCCCAGACGCGGTCGAAGACCTCCATCAACGAGCTGCTGCGGGACTAGTCACGAATACGCGCCTCACCCTATAGTTGCGACCTGGGGTGAGGCGTCATGGACAAACTGAAGGCCGCATTTGATTTCCGGGGGCGGGCCTCCCGGCTTGAGTTCTGGCGCTACCAGCTGCTCCAGGCGCTGGGTGGTGGACTGATACTCTGCCTGACGGTGCCCGCGACGGTGATCGGAGGGTGGCTCGGTGCCATTCCCTTCCTGTTGCTGCTACCGCTCATCGTCGCTTGTGTCTGTGTTGCGATCCGTCGTCTGCACGATCGTAACCGTCGAGCGTGGTGGCTGCTGCTCTTCCTGTTTGGCCCCTTTGCCCTTGCGGGATTAGGGGGAACCCTGGCCGCGTCCGAAGAGACATTTCTCATCGCGTTACTGGTGAGCCTGGCCGGGATGGGCCTTGCGATCTGGGGCTGGGTCGAGATGGGCTTCCTACGCGGCGCAAAGGGCGCCACGCACTTTGGACCCGAGCCCTCCAGGCTAGGCTGAGTTCGCAATCGACCTGACGCTCGGCCTGACCCCGTCAGGCCGAGACCCCGAACACCGCCCCGACCCCAGCGGTCAGGGCCATGGCGATCGCGCCCCAGAAGGTCACCCGGACCACGGCCTTGACGATGGGGGCACCGCCCGCCCGCGCGCCGATACCGCCCAGCAGGGCCAGGAACAGCAGCGAGGCCACAGACACCGCCACGACGATGGCGCTGGCCGGCACAATGATCGCCGTGACCAGGGGCAGGGCCGCCCCCGTGGCGAAGGTCGCCGCCGAGGTCAGGGCCGCCTGGATCGGCCGGGCCGTGGTGATCTCGGAAATGCCCAGCTCCTCGCGGGCATGGGCCCCCAGGGCGTCCTTGGCCATCAGCTGGCCGGCGACCAGGCGGGCGACGTCAGGTTCGACCCCGCGCGCCACATAGAGGCCGGCCAGTTCGTCGAGTTCGAAGGCCGGCTGGGTGTCCAGCTCGGCCCTTTCCCGCGCCAGATCCGCCCGTTCGGTGTCGGACTGGGAACTGACCGAAACATATTCCCCGGCGGCCATCGACATGGCCCCGGCCACCAGACCCGCCACCCCGACGACGAGAATCTCGCCCCGCCCCTGGGACGCGGCAGCGACGCCGACGATGAGGCTGGCGGTCGAGACGATCCCGTCATTGGCCCCCAGCACGGCGGCGCGCAGCCAGCCGACCCGTTCGATCAGATGGCGTTCGCGATGAAGGCTCATGGGGCATCTCCTCAGGGACCCTAGCGATGGCCCATCCGGCGCGCCGCGCCTTGACCCGCATCAAGCCCGATCGGCTAACGCTTGCGCCCACCGTCGAGTTCATAGGGCGTCCCGTCCCGGTGGCGGTAGGCTTCCTCACCCTCGCGCAGGATCAGGTCGATATCCGGATAGTCGCAGCCATCGGTTTCGGGCGCGCGGGTGCCGATTTCCAGCAGCACCGCCATCCTGCCCGAGCGGTTCTGGATATGGTGGCCATTGGCGACCCCGGCCTTGAAGCCGGCGCAGTCGCCGGCCCGCAACACGGTCTCGCCCTCGTCCTCGACCAGCACCACCTCGCCCTCGACCACCCAGGTGAACTCGTCCTCGGCGGTGTGCCAGTGACGCTGGCTGGTCCAGGAACCCGGCGGCAGGCGCATCAGATTGACCCCGAACTGGGTCAGACCCGCCGCATCGCCCAGCTTCCAGCGCTGCCGCCCCTGGCACGGCGTGTCATAGGGCGGCGGATAGGCCGTGCCGAAACGGGTCGGCGCGGCGTCGATGTCGATCTTGGGCATGAGAGATCCGGCAACAGGCTTGCGTGGTTTGCGTCGGGCAGAAGGGAAGCTTAAAGCCAGCATCATGACCAGTCCCGCGCCCGAACCTGTCATCATCGACCCCGTCGACCTCGCCCAGGCCCTGATCCGCCGCCCGTCGGTGACCCCGGCCGACGAGGGCGCGATGGACATCCTGCAGCGCCAGCTGGAGGCCCTCGGCTTTGGCTGCCGGCGCATGAAGTTCGGCGAGATCGAGAACCTCTATGCCCGGCGCGGGACCGCCCGGCCAAACCTCTGCTTCGCCGGCCATACCGATGTGGTGCCCGTCGGCGACGACGCCGCCTGGACCGCCGGCCCGTTTGAGGCCCAGATCCGGGACGGCGTGCTCTATGGCCGCGGCGCGGTCGACATGAAGAGCGCCATCGCCGCCTTTGTCTCGGCCGTCGGCAACAGCCCGGAGCACCCCGGCTCGATCAGCTTCCTGATCACCGGCGACGAAGAGGGCGTGGCCGAGGACGGCACCGTCAAGGTCGTCGAGGCCCTGGCGGCCGAGGGCGAGATCATCGACCACTGCATCGTTGGCGAGCCGACCAGCGCCGCCCTGCTGGGCGACATGGTCAAGATCGGCCGGCGCGGCAGCATCAATGCCTGGATCACGGTCGAGGGCCAGCAGGGCCACGTGGCCTATCCGCATCGCGCCGCCAATCCGATCCCGGTGCTGGTCTCGATCCTGTCGCGCCTGCAGAGCCGGGTGCTGGACGAGGGCTATGAGGGCTTCCAGCCCTCGAACCTGGAAGTCACCACCGTCGATGTCGGCAACACCGCGACCAATGTGATCCCGGCCACGGCCCGGGCGCGGGTCAATATCCGCTTCAACCCGGCCCACAGGGGCAGGGACCTGCAGGCCTGGATCGAGGGCGAATGCGCCGCGGCGGGCGAGGGCTTCAAGGCCCGCGCCGAGGTCATGTGCAAGATCAGCGGCGAGGCCTTCCTGACGAAGCCCGGCCCCTTCACCGAGGTGATCGTGGCGGCCGTCGAGGAGGCCACCGGCCGCAGCCCGGAGCTCTCGACCACCGGCGGCACCAGCGATGCCCGGTTCATCCGCAGCCTCTGCCCCGTCGTCGAGTTCGGCCTGGTCGGCTCGACCATGCACCAGGTCGACGAGCGGGTGCCGGTCCAGGAGATCCGTGATCTGACCAAGGCCTATGAGGCCCTGATCCGCCGCTATTTCGTGGCCTTCGCCTGATGGCCCGCGCCGCCCTGGCAAGCTGGCCTTTCTGGGCCCTGGCCTCGGCGGTGTTTGCGGCGATGACGGCGATCCTTGCCAAGGTCGGGATCGAGGGCGTGGGCTCCAACCTCGCCACCTTCATCCGCACCGTGGTGATCCTGGCCTTTGCCGGTCTGATCCTGACCCTGTTTGGCGAGTGGCGGGCCCCGGGCGAGATCTCGCGCCGCTCGTGGATCTTCCTGATCCTGTCGGGCCTGGCCACCGGTGCCTCATGGCTGTGCTACTTCCGGGCCCTGAAACTGGGCGACGCCAGCCGGGTGGCCCCGATCGACAAGCTCAGCGTGGTGCTGGTGGCCGTCTTCGCCGCCGCCTTCCTGGGCGAGCGGCCCTCGAGCCTGAACTGGCTGGGCGTAGCCCTGATCGCGGCGGGGGCAGTGCTGGTGGCGGTGCGGGTCTAGACCATGGACGAGTTTTCGATCGATCAGGTCCTGGCCGAGGTGGCCGTGCTGGTGAAGCCGCACTTCGGCAAGGGCCGGCCGGCGGACTATATCCCCCAGCTGGCGACCGTGCCGGGCTCGAAATTCGGCATGGCCGTCTGCACGCTCGACGGCGGCGAGCATGTGATCGGCGATGCCGATGAGCCCTTCTCGGTCCAGAGCATCACCAAGGTCTTCGCCCTGGGCCTGGCTCTGAACCGGTTCGGCGACGAGGTCTGGACCCGGGTCGGCAAGGAGCCGTCGGGCACGCCGTTCAACCATCTCTCGCAGTTGGAGGCCGAGGGCGGGGTGCCGCGCAACCCGTTCATCAATGCCGGGGCCCTGGCGATCACCGACCACCTGCTGGAGACCGTGCGCGATCCCGCCGCCCTGGTGCGCGGCTTTGCCGGCTTCCTGGCCGACGCGCCGGTGCAGATCGACGAGGCGGTGGCGGCCTCTGAACTGGCCCATGCCCACCAGAACCGCGCCATCGCCCACCTGATGCGCGGCCGGGGCACGATCAGCCATGATCCCGAGGCCGTGGTCGCCGCCTATTGCCGCCAGTGCGCCCTGACGATGAGCTGCCGCCAGTTGGCGCGAGCCCTGCTGCCCCTGGCGGCCGGCGGCTTCTCGCCGGTGATCCAGGAGACCATCTTCCCCGAGCGCCTGACCCGCCGGCTCAATGCCCTGCTCCTGACCTGCGGCATCTATGACAGCGTCGGCAGCTTCGCCTATCGCGTCGGCCTGCCGGCCAAGAGCGGCGTCGGCGGCGGCATCGTGGCCGTGGTGCCCGGCAAGGCGGTGATCTGCGTCTGGTCGCCGGAACTGGACCGCTTCGGAACCTCCGTGGTCGGAACAGCAGCGCTCGAGGCATTCAGCCAGTTGACGAATTGCTCGGTGCTTTAAGGCGGGCACTTGCCCCCTCCGGGCCCTTGGCCCTCCTCCCCCGGAGGGGGAAGATGAAGTCATCCTCCCCCTCCGGGGGAGGACGGCTGCGAAGCAGCCAGGAGGGGGCGAGTGTCAGTCCCCGTACCCCACGCCCACCAGATAGAGCCCATCCGCCGGAGCCACAGGCCCGCAGGCCGTGCGGTCCTTCGCCTCCAGGGCATCCTTCACATCCTGCGCACTCCACCGCCCGATCCCGACCTCGGCCAGGGTGCCGGTCATCGACCGCACCTGACGATGCAGGAAACTCCGCGCCTCAAAGGCCAGGCAGACCACCTCACCCTCACGCCAGACCCGCGCGACATCGAGGGTCTTGAGCGGCGACTTGGCCTGGCAGTGCATGTCGCGGAAGGTGGTGAAGTCATGCAGACCTACCAGGGCCTGCGCGGCCTCATGCATGGCCTCTGCGTCCAGCGGCTTCTTGATGTGCCAGACCCGGCCCTTGTCGAGGGCGGGGGGGGCAGGCCGGTTGAGGATGCGATAGAGATAGCGCCGCTCATTGGCCGAGAACCGGGCATGCCAGTCCCCCTCGGCGATCTCGCAGGCCAGGATGCTGACCGCCTCCTGGGTGAGGTGGGCATTGAGGGCGTTCATCACCGTCTGGGCGGGCCAGTCGCGCTCGAGATCCACATGCACGACCTGTCCCGTCGCATGGACGCCGGTGTCGGTGCGGCCGGCCGCCGCGATGCGGAGCGCCTGGCCGCTGAAAGCCTTCACCGCCGCCTCGATGGCCCCCTGCACCGAAGGCAGGGTCGCCTGGGCCTGGAAGCCGCAATAGGGCCGGCCGTCATACTCGACGAGGAGGCGGTAGCGGGGCATCAGGCCAGAACGGTCCCGGCCTTCAGCGGGAAGCCCCGGATGAAGTCGCCGGCGTCCTGGGCGCCCTTGCCTTCGCGCTGGGCCTTCAGCAGACGCACCGCGCCGTCTCCGCAGGCGATCAGCAGGCTGTCGTCCAGCACGGTGCCGGGCTCTCCGGCTGCGTCCTCGACGCGCGACAGCAGGGCCTTCACGCGAACCGGGCCCTTCTCGGACGGCGCCTCGAACCATGCGCCCGGGAAGGGCGACAGGCCGCGGATGTGGCAGTCGATTTCGGCGGCGGGCCGGGTCCAGTCGATGCGGGCCTCGGCCGACTTGATCTTCTTGGCGTAGGTCACGCCCTCTTCGCTCTGCGGCGTCTCGCGGGCCCCGCCGCGCTCAATGGCCCCCAGGGCCACCGGCAGGATGCGCGAACCCACGGCGGCGAGCTTGTCGTGCAGAGAGCCGGCGGTGTCGAGCGCATCGATCCGCACCTGTTCGGACATCAGGATCGGCCCTTCGTCGAGGCCCTCGCTCATCCGCATCACCTGGACACCGGTGACAGCGTCCCCGGCCATGATCGCCCGTTGGATCGGGGCCGCGCCGCGCCAGCGGGGCAGCAGCGAGGCGTGCAGGTTGAAACAGCCCTCGCGGGGGGCATCGAGCACGGCCTTGACCAGGATCTGGCCGAAGGCGACCACGACGGCGGCGTCGAGATCCAGGGCCTGGAAGGCCTCGATCTCCTCGGGCGTCTTCATCGAGACCGGCGTGCGCACCGGCAGACCCAGGCCTTCAGCGAAGGCGTGGACCGGCGAGGGCTTCAGGTCCTGGCCGCGACCGCGCGGGGCGGGCGGCTGGGAATAGACGGCCACGATCTCGTGGCCCGAGGCGACCAGTTCGGCCAGACAGGCCACAGCGAAATCAGGGGTGCCGAGGAAAGCGATGCGCATGGGCGCGGTTTAGCGGTCCGCGCCCCGCATTGAAAGCCGTTGGGAAAAGTGTCGAGGAAAGCGGCAGGCGGAACCTTGGCCGTAGGGGACCGTTATCCTGCCGACACTTTTCCAGGAGCACCACCATGCGTTCCCCCCTGATCTTCGCCGTCTGCGCCGCAGTCCTGTCGCTGGCCGCCTGCTCGGACCAGCACGCCACTGAGATCAAGGAGGGCGCCAAGGCGGTCGGCTCCGAGGTCAAAACCGCCGCTCACGACATCGCCAACGACCCCGACGTCAAGGAAGCGGGCACGGCGATCAAGGAAAGCACCAAGGAAGCCGGCACCGACCTGAAGGAAGCCGCCGGCAAGGCGACGGACGCGGCGCAGGAAGCGGGCGAAAAAGCGGGCGACGCGGCCAAGGAAGCCGGCTCGGACATCAAGGCCAGCGCCAAGAAGGCGGGTCAGGAGACCAAGGAAGAAGTCCACAAGGCGACGCGGTAGTTGAAACCGCTGTCATCCCGGACGAGCGCGTAGCGCGAAGATCCGGGATCGACGCCTGAGCGCAGCGTTCCAGGTCGGTCCCGGATCAGCGCCCGGCTTCGCCAGGCTTGTCCGGGATGACAGTTTTCCGGGGGCGCTAGCGTCCGATCAGATCAGGCCGCGCGGCGGGCCTTCTTGACCTTGGTGATGGCCCGGTCGCGGCGCAGGCGCGACAGGTGGTCGATGAACAGCACGCCTTCCAGGTGGTCCATCTCGTGCTGGATGCAGACGGCGAACATGCCCTCAGCCTCCTCGACGACGGTCTCGCCCTTATAGTCCTGATAGCGCAGGGTAACCTTCGAGGGGCGCTCGACATCGTCATAGTAGTCGGGGACCGACAGGCAGCCCTCTTCATAGCCCTGCGTCTCTTCTGAGGCCGACAGGATCTCGGGATTGACGAAATAGCGCGGGGCCGGCTCTTCGCCGTCGCGGGCCAGGTCCATGACGATGACGCGGATGGGCTCGCCGATCTGCACGGCGGCCAGGCCGATGCCCGGGGCGTCGTACATGGTCTCCAGCATGTCATCCATCAGATGACGCAGATCGTCCGTCACCGCCTCGACGGGGGTGGAGATCTTCTTCAACACGGCCATATCGGCGGCGTTATCGACGGTAAGGATGCGACGGATAGCCATAATAGGTGTCAGGTAAGGGGCTCATTCCCGAGCGTCAAGGTGGGGGATTGCCCCACCGCCAGCTTGTTGAGCGCCCGAACCCCGCCCTCGACCGGGGTCAGCTCGGCGATTTCCTTGCCTTCATGGTCGACCGACAGGTCCTCGAACCGGCGGGCCTGGGTCAGGACCTGGCTCTCCAGCGAGCCGACGAACTGGTTGTATTTGCCGACGGCGCTTTCCAGCGCCTTGCCGACCGCCCCGGCATGGGCCCCCATGACCGCCACCCGCTTGTAGAGCTCACGGCCAACGGCGACGATATTGGCGGCGTTCTTGGCCTGGTCCTCGACCCGCCAGCCATAGGCCACGGCCTTGCACAGGGCGAACAGGGTTGTGGGCGTCACCAGCAGCACCCGCTTGTCCATGGCCTCGGTCATCAGGTCGGGCAGGCGCTCCAGAGCAGCGGCCAGAAAGCTGTCGCCGGGCACGAACATGGCCACGAAGTCGGGCGAGCCTTCGGAGGCGAACTGGTCCCAGTAGGACTTGGCCGACAGGCTGGTCATGTGGGCCCGAACGCTCTGGGCGTGACGCAGCAGGGCGGCCTCGCGCGGCAGCTCCTCGGTCAGCTCCTGGGCTTCGAGGAAGGCATTGAGCGAGCACTTGGCGTCGATGACGAACACCGCCCCGCCGGGCATGCGGACCTTGACGTCAGGCCGCCGGCGGCCCTCCTCGGTCTCGACGCTGAACTGCTCCTCGAAGTCGAAGCGCTTGTTGAGGCCGGCGGCCTCCAGAACATTGCGCAGGGTCTGTTCGCCCCAGCGGCCCTGAACGCCGGCCCCGCGCCGCAGGGCGGCCGACAGCTTGCGGGCTTCGAACTGGGTGGCGGTCGAGGCCTCCATAAGGGCGGCGATCTGGGCCTTGAGCCCGCCGGTCTCCTCGGCGCGGGATTTTTCAACGGCGGTGACCTGGGCCTCGAACTTGGCAAGCGTCTCGGCCACCGGCTTGAGCTGGGCTTCCAGCCGGGCCGTGGCCAGGGCCTCGCGGCTCTTGAAGTTCTCGTCGGCCCGCTTGATCAGGGCCTCGGCCACGGTATTGGCGGTCATGGTCGCCTGCTGGGCGGCCTGGGCGCGGATCAGCTCGGCCTGGGTGGCCGACTGGTCTTCCAGCAGCCGGGCGCGCTCGTCGGCCTGGACCAGTCGGGCATTGAGGTCCCAGGCCCGGGCATCCGCCGCGCTTGCCCGCCGCGTGGCGGACAGGGCCCAGAGCGCGGCCGCGACGGCGATCAGGGCGAAAACAATGGCGAGGATCAGGAACGGATCGGAAAAGTTCATGCTCCGTTCCTAGCCGGAGTCGGGGGCGCGGGGAAGGCGCAGCCTTTGCGCCCAACAGTAAAACCCGCTCTCCCCGGCGAAAGCCGGGGCCCAGATTCAGCCTGAGTATTTGGGGATGATGCGTCTTGGGCCTTGACCAAGCGCGCCCGTCTGTCCGGGTTCGATCTGGGCCCCGGCTTTCGCCGGGGAGAACGGAGTTGGGTCAGTAAGCGCAGTCGGTGAAGACCCGGCTGATGTCGCCCTGCCACTCGCCGTGATAGAGCGCCAGCAGGCGGTCGGCGCGGGTCAGGCCGCTGTCGGCGATCTCTTCGAGTTCGCCCATATAGATGGTCTCGTCGAGGAACCCGCCGTTCATGTGGGCCCGGCCCTTCAGGCCCGACTTGGCGATGGCGACGAAATCCTTCGCCACGTCCTGGGCGGTGCGCCCGGCGATCGGGGCCTTGAGACCCAGAACCGGCACGTCGCGGCGCAGTTGGGCGCGGTCTTCCGGCGTCCAGTCCTTGCAGAGGTCCCAGGCGGCGGCGAGGGCAGCGTCGTCGTAGAAGACGCCGGTCCACAGGGCCGGAAGGGCGCAGAGGCTGCTCCACGGGCCGGCATCGGCACCGCGCATTTCCAGATAGGTCTTCAGGCGGACTTCCGGGAACAGGGTCGTGGTGTGATCGGCCCAGTCCTTGATCGAGGCGCGCTCGCCCGGCAGTTCCTCGATCTTGCCATCGATGAAGTCGCGGAAGCTGCGCCCGGCGAGGTCGATATAGCGGTGACCGCGCTTGGCGAAATACATCGGCACGTCCAGCGCATAGCGGGCGTAGCGCTCGAAATCGAAGCCGTCCTCGAACACGAAATCCAGCAGGCCGGTGCGGTCGGCGTCGGTGTCGGTCCAGACATTGGCGCGGCTCGACAGGAAGCCGTTGGGCTTTCCCTCCGTGAACGGAGAATTGGCGAACAGGGCCGTGGCGATCGGCTGCAGGGCCAGGCTCATGCGGAACTTGGCGACCATGTCGGCTTCGCTGGAGAAGTCGAGATTGGCCTGCACCGTGCAGGTGCGCAGCATCATGTCGAGGCCCAGGCCGCCAACCTTGGGCATGTAGTTGCGCATGATGACGTACCGGCCCTTGGGCATGATCGGCACGTCTTCGCGCTTCCAGACCGGCGAGAAGCCCAGACCCATGAAGCCCAGGCCCAGTTCGTCGGCGACGGTCTTGACCTCGTCGAGGTGCTGGCCGGTCTCCTGGCAGATATCGTGCATGGTCAGCAGGGGCGCGCCGCTGAGCTCGAACTGGCCGCCGGGTTCGAGGCTGACATTGGCCCCGTTGCGCTCCAGCCCGATGATGACCTCGCCTTCCATGACCGGCGTCCAGCCGAAGCGCTGAAGACCGGTCAGCAGGGCGTGGATACCCTTGTCGCCCTCGTAGGGGACGGGGGCGTGGCTGCCGAGATAGTAGCCGAACTTCTCGTGCTCGGCCCCCACGCGGAAGGCCTCCTTCGGCTTGGATCCCGAAGCGAAATAGGCGGTCAGATCGTCGAGCGTCAGAGGACGCTCCTGCAGGCTAGCGGTGTCGGCCATGAGCCGTCTCTCCCCAAGGTCCCATGCGCATAGAGTTGGGAGAGGCCCCTCCCCCCGACCGGCCGCGTGTTCGTAAAGCGCAATTGGGCGTTTTTTTAGAGAACCTCAAGAGGGCGCCGTTGCTTTAGCCTTCCCGCCAGTCGCCGACCGCCGCCTGCCACAGGGTCAGGGCGGAGATCGCGGCGGTATCGGCGCGCAGGATGCGGGGCCCCAGTGACACCGGTATGACGAAGGGCAGAGCCCTCAGGGCCTCGCGCTCCTCGGGTGAAAAGCCGCCCTCGGGGCCGATCAGGATGGCGGCGGGAGCCTGGCTGCCGGCCAGGGCCTGGAAGGCCGGCCGGGCATCGCCCGCCTCGTCGCAGAACACCAGCTTTCGGGCCGGATCCCAGCCGTCGAGGATCTCGGCCAGTTTCTGCGGATCATCCACGGCCGGAACATCCAGCCGCCCGGTCTGCTCGGCGGCCTCCATGGCAATGGCGTCCAGACGACCCAGCTTGACGAAGTCGACATTGGTGCGTCGGGTGATGGTCAGCCGCACCCGGCGCACCCCCAGCTCGGCGGCCTTCTCGACAATGGTCTCGACCCGGCCGCGCTTGACCAGGGCGATGACCAGGTCGAGGTCGGGGCCCAGGGCCATGGGGCGGACCTGTTCGTCGACCTTCAGCAACGACCCGCGCTTGCCGGTTTCGGTCAGGGTGGCGGTCCACTCGCCATCGCGGCCGTTGAACAGCAGCACCTGGGCCCCGATGGCCTGGCGCATCACCGAGGTGAGATAGCGCGACTGGTCGAGGGTCAGGATGACGCCGTAGCCGGGGGCCAGGTCCTGGGGAACAAAAAGACGGATCATGGGCTCCTTCTAGCGCAACTCGATGATCTGGCGGTAGGCTCCCCCCATGACCAAGTCCGCAGACTACGACGAAGAGCTGGCGACCCTGCAACTGGCGCTGATCCGGCTGCAGCAGAAGGCCATCAAGGACGGCTGGAAGATCCTGACCGTGTTCGAGGGCCGCGACGCCGCCGGCAAGGACGGGGCGATCTCGCGCATTGTCGAGCACCTGTCGCGCCGCAACACCATCGTGGCCGCCCTGCCCAAGCCCTCGGACCGCGAGCGCAGCGAATGGTATTTCAAGCGCTATGTCGAATGGCTTCCGGCCAGTGGCGAGACGGTGCTGTTCAACCGCTCCTGGTACAACCGGGCCGGCGTCGAGCCGGTCATGGGCTTCTGCACGCCCGAGCAGCACGCCCAGTTCCTCAAGGATGTCCCGGCCTTCGAGACCCTGCTGGTCGACAGCGGCGTTCGCTATGTGAAGTTCTGGCTGGATATCCGCCGCGACACCCAGGCCGAGCGGCTGAAGGCCCGGGCCGAGGATCCGCTGAAGGCCTTCAAGATCAGCCCGCTCGATGCCGTGGCCCAGGCCAAGTGGGACGACTATACCGCCGCCCGCGACGAGATGCTGACCCGCACCCACACCGAGGCCGCCCCCTGGATCTGCGTCCGCGCCGACCACAAGAAGGCCGCGCGCCTGAACATCATCCGCTGGCTGCTGCACGCGGCCGATGACAGGAAGCTGGTCAAGGGCGTGGCCAAGCCCGACCCCGAGGTGATTTTCCCGTTCGAGGTCTCGGCCCTGAGCGACGGACGGCTGGCGCGGTAAGCAGTCCTTGAATCCCTCTCTCTTTGAGAGAGGGAGGGGCCCGCCGCCACAGGCGGCGGGAGGGTGAGAGGTTTCACCTTATCCGGGAGAGCTCGGTGCGGGGTGAGCAGGCGATGGGGGACTAGAAGCTGTTGTCGCTCCGAATGGTCGGGGCGGAGCCAAAGCCCCGCCCCTCCCAGGCGCTACTGGGGCAGCAGCTTCCAGAAGACGACCTTATCCTCGCCCGATGCATAGAACTCGGGGATGCGAGCGACCTCGACGTAGTCCAGCGTCCTATAGACAGCGCGCGTGCGGTCGAAGTCCGGCAGGCCTGACGTCTCAACTATAAGCACGCGGGCGCTTCGTTTGGACAACGCTTGCTCGAGGTATCGTGTCAGCCGAGACCCCACACCCTTGCCCTGTTCGCTTTCGCGAACCGCGACTAGGAGCAGGTTCCAGGTTCCGTCAGTCATACGTTCCTGCGCGCAATAGACGAGTCCCATAACAGCTTGGGTGTCCACGGCGACGAACCAGAGTTCGTCCGGTGCAACGCCCGTCAGAAACGGCGCTGCCATTTCGTCAAGCATCTCGCCGGGGAAGAGTCCGGTTGTGTTGATGACGTCTTTTGCGGAAGTCAGGTCGTCCGCTGAAAGCGGGCGGATAGTGATGGTGTTCAACGCTTTTCTCGCTTTGATTAGGCATGAGGGTGCGCACGCTGTTTTCCAGCGTCTGCGCTCTGCTCGGGCGCTCTCCTTCGAGAGCGCGCCTAGATCAGGCGTTGCGGTTGAAAACTGACAAAAAACCTCCTGCCCGAGGGCTTCCGCACCATATAGCCAAGCCGAAGCGGCCACAAGATGCCGCCCATGTTCGAGTAGTCCCGGCAGGTCATCAACGTACGATTCAAGATCTGCTCGTGCACCTCAAGGCTAGCGCCGCGCGCTGATCTTCCCGTTCGAGGTTTCAGTCCTCATCGACAGACATATGGCGCGATGCCGTCCCTTGAATCCCTCTCAAAGAGAGAGGGATTTTTTAGCGCCGCTTCCGCATGGCCCGCTCGGCGGCGATTTCCAGATTCTGCACCACCCGATACTGGACGATCTCGCGCACCAGGGCCTCGGGCAGGGGCTTGTCCGGCTGGAAGCGGATCGTGCCCTTGCTGGTGTCGAAATCGGCCAGCTGCTCGGCGAAATGGCTGATCACCGATCCCGCATAGAGGGAGCAGTGTCTGGCCGCCGCGCCGAAATGCACCAGATTGCCGTGCAGCCTGAAGGTCGGCAGGCCATAGCTGATGGCCTCCTCCGCCTCCGGCACGACCGCGCGGATCTGGCGGCGCAGGGCCTCCAGCGCGGCGCGCTGGTCGTCCGGCAGGTCGGCCAGATAGGCCTCGGTCGAGACGGCGGCGGGTTTCAAGGGCGGATCCTCCCTGCGGGCCCTATTTCACCCCATACAGCGCCATGACGTCCTTGCGGAACGCCGCCCCGCTGTCGGGCCGGCTGTAGAACATGTGTCCGCCCGGATAGTTGGACAGGGTCACGCGGCCGGCCACCGTGGCGGGCATGGCATCGACGATCAGGCGCGAGGCGAAGAACGGGCACGACAGGTCGTTATAGCCGTGGACGATCAGCACCTTCAGCTTGGGGTCGACCGAGACGATCTTGCGCAGGTCGGTGACCGACTCGGTGTCGGGGCCGCGACCGCGATCCCAGTTGCGGTTCACGACGTCGGAGAGGGCGTCATAGCGCACGTCCGGCTTCCAGCCGACGATGCGGGTGGTGAAGTCGACGATGGCGCTGGTGGTCGGGGCGATGATCGAGTCGAGGATCGGGTCCTGGGTCTCCTGCTCGGGCGCGAAGGGGAAGGGATCGAGGGCGGTGACATTGCTGTCGTAACGGCTGCCCAGACGACCCTTGTCGCGGAACACCTCGCGCAGGAAAGACTGGGTCTCCAGCCGCCCGCCGGCCCGGCGCACATAGTTCGGGTCCAGACCGGTCATGGCCGAGACCTTGCTGGTCAGGCGGTCCAGGGCGGCGGGGTCGGTGCCCTTCATCAGGTCGACCATATATTCGCCGCGCGTATAGTCCTCGACGGCCTTGATGCTCTCGGGGGTCAGCTTGCCGTCACGCTCCAGCTTGGCGGCGGCGATCGAGGGCAGGGTCCACATCGACGGCAGGGGCGAGATCTCCTGGCCCTGGCGACCGGCGCTGGTCAGCAGCGGCGAGACCAGCACCACGCCCTTCACCGCCACGCCCAGATCGGTCTGCAGGGTGTAGGCCAGGCGCGGGCCCCGGAAGCCGCCATAGCTTTCGCCGACGATGTATTTCGGCGAGGCCAGCCGCTCGGTCTTGACCAGATAGTCGAAGACGATGCGCGACAGATAGTCGATGTCCTGCTTGACGCCGTAGAAGCGCTTCTTGGTCTCCTCCTCCGTCGTCAGGCTGCGCGAGAAGCCGGTGCCGACCGGGTCGATGAAGGCGATGTCGGTGAAGTCCATCCAGCTGGCGGGGTTGTCCTCCAGCTTCACATTGGCCGACGGGCTGTCGCCCTCGGCGCCGAACTGCACGCGCTTGGGGCCCAGGGCGAAGTTCAGATAGACGCTGGCCGCGCCCGGACCGCCGTTGAAGGCGAAGGTGATCGGACGGTTCGGATCGCGCGGGCCGTCCAGGGTGTAGGCGGTGAAGACCACCTCGGCGATCTTCTTGCCCTTCTCGTCGCGCACCGGCATGGCCCCGACCGTGGCGGTATAGGCGATGGCCTTGCCGCCGATGGTCGTGGTCTGCTTGACCGACTTGTCGGCCGGGAACGGGGCCAGCTCACTGGCGGCCGGCTTGTCGCCGGAGGGCTTGGCCTCCTGGGCGAAAACCCCGCCAGAACCGCTGACGGCCGCCGCCAGAACCAGGGCCGCAAGCCCCGCCTTGAATGAGTTTCGCATCGCTTCCCCCGGACTGAAGCGCAAATTGCTAGTGTATCCGCGCCGGCTTCACAACGGCCGCGCGGCGTGGTCCTGTCGCCCAAACGGCGAGGACAAGGCCATGGACCTGACGGCATCCCCATCAGCCCGGACAACCACCGCCATCCGGCTGGGCGTCGGCTTCCTGCAGGGTCTCGCCCTCTTCCTGCTGCACCATGTCCAGACCGCCAAGCTCTGGCCCTCCACCGAGCCCCTGATCTTCGCGCCCCTCATGCTGGTGGCCGCCTTCGCGCCATTCGTGGTCCTGGCCGGGGTCGGGGCCCTGAAGCGCAAGAGTCTGATTGTCTGGACCCTGGGGGCGGCGATCCTGACGGCTGGCCTGGCCTGGCACGGGGCCTGGCAGGGCGTTGACGGCGACAGGATGCCCGATGCGCCGGTCTTCCTGGCCATTGCCGCCGGCCTGTTCATCGCCCATCACCTGATCCAGCCGGCCCAGGCCGAACGCCGCTGGGTGGCCGCCTATCCGGCCTATTTCGACATCACCTGGATGCACGGGGTGCAGCTGGCCCTGTCGGTCGCCTTCACCGGGGCCTTCTGGATCCTGCTGTTTCTGGGTTCGTCCCTGTTCAAGCTGATCGGCATCGAGGCCTTTCAGAAACTGATCAGCGAAGAGGCCTTCGCCTATCCGGCCACCACGGTGATGTTTGCCGCCGCCGTGCAGCTGACCGATGTGCGCTCGACCCTGGTGCGCGGGGTGCGCACCGTGGCCCTGACCCTGCTGGCCTGGCTGCTGCCCCTGATGACCCTGATCGCGGCCGGCTTCCTGGCCAGCCTGCCGTTCACGGGCCTGGAGCCCCTGTGGAAGACCAAGGCCGCCACCGCCCTGCTGCTGACCGCCGCCGCCCATCTGATCGTGCTGATCAACGCCGCCTATCAGGATGGCGAGGACGCCCCGCACCTGGTCCTGAAATGGGCCGCGCGGATCGCCGGCCTGCTGCTGGTCCCGATCAGCCTGCTGGCCGCCTATGGCCTGGCCCTGCGCATCGGCCAGTACGGCCTGACGCCCGAGCGGGTGTTCGCCGCCGCCTTCGTGGTGATCGCGGCCGGCTACGCCCTGGGCTATACGATCGCCGCCGTGCGGCCGGGTGCCTGGATGAAGGCACTTGAGCGGACCAACATCGCTCAGGCCTTCGTGGCCATCGCCCTGATCCTGGCCCTGTTCACGCCGATCGCCGATCCGGCCCGGCTGTCGGTGCAGGATCAGGTGGGGCGGCTGGAACGGGGCACGGTCAAGGCCGAGGCGTTTGACTTCCAGTTCCTGCGCTTTGACAGCGGGCCCTATGGCAAGGCGGCGCTGGAGCGGCTGAAGACCAGCCAGGACGCGGCGATCGCCAGGCTGGCGCGGGAGGCTTCGGCGCAGACGGAGAAGACGCCGCCAAAGCCTGAAAAACCTGACCTCTCCAAGATCAAGGTCTTTCCTACGGGTGCGAACCTGCCTGCGTCGTTCGCGGGGCAGGCCTGGGGCGATGAGTCGGGCTCTTCCTGCCTTTATTCAGGGTCTGAATGTCTGGCGCTTCTGCTCGATACGGATGGCGATCAGACCGACGAGGTTCTGCTGGCAGCGGGCAACGCGTTCGACATCTTCAAATCGGTGGATGGACGCTGGCGAAAGGTCGCGGAGACCCAGGCAGGATGTCAGTCGGCTGCGCTTGATGCCGCGCTCAAGAAGGGCCCGATCCGGATGTCGGAGTCGGTGCAGCGCCGCGACCTTCTGGTGGGCGACCTGCGCCTGACCCTCACACCGGCCGGGCCGGGTTGCGCGTTCTAGGGGCGGCCAGAACTTGCCCCCTCCGCGCCTGCGGCGCTCCTCCCCCGGAGGGGGAAGATGGGGTCGGCGCACTTCATCTTCCCCCTCCGGGGGAAGACGATCGCGAAGCGATCCGTAGGGGGCAAGTGGCCTAACCCACCCCCTCACTCACCGCATTGAGCCGCGCATAGACCCCGCCCCTGGCCTTCAGTTCGGCATGGCGGCCTTCCTCGACCACCCGGCCCTTCTGGAACACCAGGATGCGGTCCGCCCCGCGCACGGTCGACAGGCGGTGGGCGATGACGATGGTGGTGCGGCCGGCCATCAGGGCCTCGGCGGCCAGTTGGACGTCGGCCTCGGTCTCGACATCCAGCGACGAGGTCGCCTCGTCCAGCACCAGGATCGGGGCGTCGGCCAGGAAGGCGCGGGCTATGGCCACGCGCTGGCGCTCGCCGCCCGACAGCTTGACGCCCCGCTCGCCGACCAGGGTGTCATAGCCGTTGGGCAGTTTGAGGATGAAGTCGTGGGCATGGGCCTTGGCCGCCGCCGCCTCGATCTCCTCGCGCGTGGCGTCGGGTTTGCCATAGGCGATGTTCTCCGACAGCGTGCGGTGGAACAGGGCCGGGTCCTGGGGCACCACGGCGATGGCCCGGCGCAGGGAGCCTTGCGTCACGGCCGCCACATCCTGACCATCGATGACGACCCGGCCGCCCTGCAGGTCGTGCAGGCGCTGGATCAGCTTGACGAAGGTCGACTTGCCCGAGCCCGTCGGCCCGACCAGGGCCACCCGCTCGCCCGGCGCGATGGTCAGTGAAAAGGAATCGTAAAGCGGCGCACCGGCCGCCTTGTAGCGGAAGGTGACGTCCTCGAAGGCAATGGCCCCCGGGCCGATCCTGAACGCAGGGGCATCCGGAGCGTCGGCGATTTGGGGCGGCAGGCGCTCCCAGGCGGCGACGTCCTCGGCATCGTCCAGGCCCTTCTGCAGCATACGGATGTTTTCGCCGAGATTGCGCAAGTAGCCGCTCATCAGCATGAAGGCGGTGATGGCGAAGGCCACGTCGCCGGGCGTGGCCGTGCCCTGGCTCCAGCCCCAGACCATCGAGCCGGTCAGCCCGGCCTGTAGCACCACCAGCAGCAGGTTCTGGCCCAGCCAGACATCGGTGAAGCGGTTCCAGGTCACCATCACCGCATCGCGCCACTGGGCGGTGACGGCGGCGATGCGGGCGGTCTCGCGCGCCTCGGCCCCGAAGCTCTTGACGGTGGGGTTGGAGGTCACGGCATCGGCCAGGGCCCCGCCGATCTTCGAATCCAGGGCATTGGAGCGCAGGTTGCTGGGCCGGACATAGCGCTCGGTGATGATCAGGTTGGCGCCCAGATAGGCCGCCACCACCACCAGCGAGACCACGCCGGCCAGGGGCTGGCGAAACAGCATCATGGTCGACAGGCCGATCAGCACGATGATCCCCGGCCCCAGCCAGATGGTCACGGCGTCGGTGACGGCGTCATAGCCCCACATGGCCCGGGTCAGCTTGCGGACCGTGGCCCCGGCGAAGCTGTCGGCATGCCAGTCCGACGAGAAGGCCTGCACCCTGGCAAAGCCCTCATTGGTCATCTCTTCCATGTTGCGGGCGGCCAGCGGGATCCAGAACCGGTGCGAGATGTTGCGCACCACCGCAAAGGCGAAATAGACGCCGACGAACATCCACAGGGCCGACCAGGCCGACGGATCGCCACGCGGCTTTTCGACCACCGTGTCGATCAGGTGTCCCGAGGCGTAGGGCAGGGCCAGGTCGAAGGCCACGGCCAGCAGGGTCAGGCCGACGCCCAGGCCGAACAGCACGGGCCGCCGCGTCCAGAACCGGGTGACGAAACCCAGCACCTGGCCGTTGGACAGCACCCGCTTGCGGCCGCCCGCCTCGTCTTCGTCGTCGAAAAGGTCACTCATGATGCGGCGCTAGATAGGCGGTTTTTTATCCCTCTCCTAGAAGGAGAGGGAGGGGCCCGTCCCGGCGAGTGCCGGGATGGGAGGGTGAGGGGTTACGGTCTGTCCGGTTGAAGCACGGCGGTGGGCGGGCGCAAGCGCGTCAGGCGCTTAAACCCCTCACCCTCCCATCGCTGCGCGACGGGCCCCTCCATCTCCCTATGGGCGAGGGTTTCTCGAAAACGGCCGCCAGCGCAGGAAGCCGATGATCGCCGGTCCCACCACCGGTGTGCGCAGCAGGGGCCGCACCACCAGGGGCCGGGTCTTGAGGAAACAGACCACCGCCCCGATCCAGAACACCGTGGTCGGCATGCCGGGCACCACGATGCCCACCGCGCCGGTGGCGACCAGGGCCCCGCCCAGACCGTCCAGAGCCCAGCGCTCGGCCCGGGTCAGGCGGCGGCGGGCTTTGCGATCGGTCGGGAGTTGAGCCGTCATCGCCAAAACACTATCGCTCAAACTCAGCCCCGTCATTCCCGCCCTTGTGGTGCCCCCTCTGTCCGCCCCCTGTGCGGTGCCCGGCACGGCCGGACGGCGCAAACGCCGGATCAAAGGGTCGGGGAGAGCGGCGGGCGGGAACAAGCCGCCCTCCCCGCGCCGTCGAACAGTCCGGTGCGGACTATGCGGCGGCGGTCTCGGCGGGGTCGAAGGCGACCCCGAGCCTTTGGGCGACGCCGGCGGCATAGGCCGGATCGGCGCGGTGGAAATGGACCAGCTGGCGCGTCTGGATCTCGACCGGCACGCCGTGCATGGCCGCGGCGATATTGTCGAACAGCTGGCCCTGCTGGTCGGCGTTCATCAGCCGGAACAGGTCGCCCGGCTGGGTATAGTCGTCGCTGATCCCGCGATGGTCGAAGCGGTCGGCGTCACCGGACAGCGGCAGGGCCGGCTCGGCAAAGCGCCTGTCTTGCACCGGACCGCCGAACGAGTTGGGCTCGTACCAGGCATTGGTGCGCGGGGGCGCATCGAAGCGCATCGCACCGTCGGCGTGCTGGTGGTTGACCGGGCAGCGCGGACGGTTGACCGGCAGGGCCTCATAGTGGGTGCCGATCCGGTAACGGTGGGCGTCGGCATAGGCGAAGATCCGCGCCTGCAGCACCTTGTCGGGCGAGAAGCCGATGCCCGGCACGACGTTGGAGGGCGAGAACGAGCTCTGCTCGATCTCGGCGAAATAGTTGTCGGCATTGCGGTTCAGCTCGACGATGCCGACCTCGATCAGCGGATAGTCCGCATGCGGCCAGACCTTGGTCAGGTCGAAGGGGTTCCAGCGGAAGGTCTCCGCTTGAGCTTCGGTCATCACCTGGATGCAGAACCTCCAGCGCGGGAAGTCGCCGGCCTCGATGGCCTCGAACAGGTCGCGCTGGGCGCTCTCGCGGTCGTTGGCGATGACGGCATTGCCCTCCGCATTGGTCCAGGTCCGGATGCCCTGCATCGACTTGAAGTGGAATTTCACCCACACCCGCTCATTGGCCTCGTTGAAGAACGAATAGGTGTGGCTGCCGAAGCCATGCATGAACCGGAAGCCCTGGGGCAGGCCGCGATCACTGAACAGGGTGGTCACCTGGTGCAGGCTTTCAGGGCTCAGCGACCAGTAGTCCCACATGGCCGTCGGCGAGCGCAGATTGGTCACCGGGTGGCGTTTCTGGGTGCGGATGAAGTCGGGGAACTTCATCGGATCGCGGACAAAGAACACGGGGGTGTTGTTACCCACCATGTCCCAGTTGCCCTCCTCGGTGTAGGCCTTGATCGAGAAGCCGCGCACGTCGCGCTCGGCGTCGGCCGCGCCACGCTCGCCGGCCACGGTCGAGAAGCGCATCAGGATCTCGGTCTGCTTGCCGACCTCCGACAGGAACCTGGCCTTGGTCCAGCGGGTGACGTCCTGGGTCACGGTCAGGGTGCCATAGGCCCCCGAGCCCTTGGCGTGGACGACGCGCTCGGGCACGCGCTCGCGGTTCTGGTGGGCCAGCTTTTCCAGCAGCTGATAGTCCTGCATCAGCAGGGGCCCGCGCGGACCGGCGCTAAGCGAATTCTGATTGTCGGCGATGGGCGCGCCGGCTGTGGTGGTCAGGAACTTGTCGGTCATTTGGGCCTCCGGCTTGTGTGGGCCCACCGTGGGGAACACGCTGACATAAATCCAATTGATCGTTTTTCGTTCCCGTATCGACTGAGACTATGCGGCGTCCGGCCCGCGCGGGATCGACTTTCCGCTCGGCCATAAGCTCGCTAAGCCTTGGCCATGACCGCCTCCGCCATCCTGCCCGACGCCGCCGCGACCAACTGGGTCGACCGCCACGCGCCCCCGGCCCTGCGCCCGTGGCTGAAGCTGGGGCGCTTTGACCGGCCGGCGGGGATCTGGCTGCTGATGCTGCCCGGCTGGCAGGGCATTGCCCTGGCCGGGGCCGAAAAGGGCCAGTGGCCCAACCCGTTCCTGCTGGTCGCCTTCTTCGTCGGCGCGGCCCTGATGCGGGCGGCCGGATGCGCCTTCAACGACATCGTCGACCGCGATTTCGACGCCCAGGTCAGCCGCACGGCGATGCGGCCGATCCCGGCGGGACAGATCTCGGTGAAACAGGCCTGGGCCTTCGTGTTCGGCTGCTGCGGGGTCAGTTTCCTGATCCTGATCTGCCTGGGCTGGCTGGCCATCGGCCTCGGTGTGCTGTCCCTGGGTCTGGTCGCCGCCTATCCGTTCATGAAGCGCATCACCTGGTGGCCGCAGGCCTGGCTGGGCCTGACCTTCAACTGGGGCGTGCTGCTGGGCTATGCCGCCGCCACCGGACATCTGAGCTGGACCGCAGGCCTGCTCTACGCCTCGGGCATCTTCTGGACCCTCGGCTATGACACCATCTACGCCATCCAGGACATCGAGGACGACGCCCTGGCCGGCGTGAAGTCCTCGGCCCGGCGGCTCGGCGACAGGGCCCAGTACGGAGTTGCGGGCTTCTATGCCGCCGCCTTTGTCATGGCCATGGCCGCCGCCTGGCTCGGCGGTCTGGGGGCCCTGTTCCTGCCCCTGGCCGCCCTGTTCGCCGTGCATCTGTCCCGACAGGCGGCGGCGGTGCGGATCGACGATCCCGTGGGGGCGCTGAAACTGTTCAAGTCCAACACCCTGGCGGGGCTGGTCCTGTTCCTGGCCCTGGTGGCCGGACTGTGGGCGCCGGAGACGCGGTTCTAGGCCTTCCAATCCCCGTCATCCCGGGACCTGTTCCCGGGACCCATTTGTCCGCCGCACGGGCGGCGGCAGAAGACGCACTCACGATGAAACTGCACCATGGGTCCCGGGGACTAGTCCCGGGATGACGGTGGGGGGCTCGAAAACGATGACGCCACGTCATCCTTCATGACCCAAGCTGAATGTGGGATGATGGATCCATGGCCGTGGCTTCCCGCGTCAAACCCCAGGACCTGTTTACGCCCGAGGAATGGGCGAAGATCTCGGCACGCTCGTCCTGGCGCGGGATCTGGATGGTGGCCCATGCCTGGGGGACGATCCTGCTGGCCGGGGCCCTGTTCGTCGCCTTCCCCAATCCCCTGACCTATGTCCTCGCCGTGATGATCATCGGCGCGCGGCAGCTGGGCCTGGCGATCCTGATGCACGAGGCGGCCCATGGCGGCCTGCATCCCAACCTCAAGGTCAATGACTGGATCGGCGAGTGGCTATGCGCCGCCCCGACCGGAGCGTCTCTGAAGAGCTATCGCCCCTATCACCTGACCCACCACAAGTATGCCCAGCAGGCCGAGGACCCCGACCTGATCCTGTCGGCGCCGTTCCCGACCACGCGGCAGTCGCTGCGCCGCAAGATCATCCGCGACCTGACCGGCCAGACCTTCTTCAAGCAGCGGTTCGGGCCGCTGCTGGGCAAGCTCAAAGGAGACCAGCCGAAGGGCGCGATCTTCAGCGGCGAGATCGCCCGCCAAAAGCCGTTCCTGCTGTGGAACCTCGCCCTGCTCGTCGCCCTGTCGGCGGTCGGACTCTGGTGGGCGTGGCTGGCCCTGTGGATCGTGCCGATGGCGACCTGGTTCCCGCTGGTCACCCGTCTGCGCAACATCGCCGAGCACGCCCTGGTGGCCCGCGACGAGCCCGACCCGTTCCGCCACGCCCGCACCACCAAGGCCAACGGGATCGAGCGCGCCCTGATCGCGCCCTACCAGGTCAATTTCCACGCCGAGCACCACATGTTCATGCACACCCCGTGCTGGAACCTGCCCCTGGCGCACCGGCTGCTGGAGCGGAAGGGCCTGACGGGCGGGATGCTGACGGCGCCGGGGTATCTGAGCGTGCTCAAGGAAGCGTCGAGCAAGGCTGAGGCCGCTGCCTAAAAACCTCGTCCTTCGACAGGCTCAGGATGAGGTTTCTTGCAGGCGCTAGAGTAGCCCTCATCCTGAGCCTGTCGAAGGACGAGGGCGGTTCCACTCGCCTCGCTAGCCCGCCAGTGCTCTAAGCGCCCCATGATCGATCAGACGCTGGAAGGCCGCCGCGCCTTCATTCTTGAGAACACACGCGTCCAGGCGCCGCCGCATGCGCCGGAGCTGGTCCTGCATCTGGCCGACGAGATCACCCCGATCTGGAAACTGACCGAGGAAGCCCTGGTCGAGATCGGCCTGCCGCCGCCGTTCTGGGCCTTTGCCTGGGCGGGCGGTCAGGCCCTGGCGCGCTACATCCTCGATCACCCTGAGATCGTGGCCGGCAAGACCGTGGTCGACTTCGCCACCGGCTCGGGGATCGTGGCAATCGCGGCCATGAAGGCGGGGGCCAGGAGCGTGCTGGCCAATGACATCGACAGCTTCTGCCAGGCGGCGGTCAGCGTGAACGCAGAGGTCAACGGCGTCGAGATCGCCTTCACCGAGGCCAACCTGCTGGACGGCCCGCCGCCGGAGGCCGAGGTGCTGCTGGCCGGCGACATCTGCTACGAAAAGCCGATGGCCGAGGCGGTGATGGCCTGGCTGCGCCAGGGCCGCGCGGCGGGGGCGACCGTGCTGATCGGCGATCCCGGCCGCACCTATTTCCGCAAGGATGACCTGATCAAGCTGGCCGAGTACCAGGTCGAGACCACCCGCGAGCTGGAAGACTTCGCCGTCAAGCGCACCTGCGTCTGGACTCTGCCGTGACGGCATTTTAGAACAATAAGAGAACAACGAAAGCGCGATAGCCGAAAGTGGACGCCGGTTTCGGCGGCCATCGCGCGTCACACCAAGGAGGTCGCGACCATGCGCGAAGACGGCAAGATCGACTATATCGAGTGGCCCGCAACCGACCTGCCGGCCACCAAGGGCTTCTATCAGGCCGCATTCGGCTGGGCCTTTACCGACTATGGCCCCGACTATGCCGCCTTCGCTGACCAGGGCACGGACGGCGGCTTCTGCACCCCGCAGGAAGGCTCGACCGACAAGCCGCTGGTGGTGCTGTATGCCCACGACATCGAGGCCATGGCCGCCAGGGTCACCGCCGCCGGCGGCGTGATCACCGCGCCGATCTTCAGCTTCCCGGGCGGGCGGCGCTTCCACTTCACCGACCCGTCGGGCAATGAGCTGGCGGTGTGGAGCGAGGGCTAGGCTTTAGCTCCTCCCCCTCTGGGGGCCTGTCGGCTGTGGCCCAAAACGCTGTCATCCCGGGCGAGCGCCTAGCGCGAAGATCCGGGACCGACGCCTGAGCGCCGCGTTCCTGGTCGGTCCCGGATCTGCGCCCGGCTTCGCCGAGCCTGTCCGGAATGACAATTTCGAGACGCGGCTCATAGGCTCCAGCTCCCCCAAAGGGGAGCAGCTAAAAAACCGTCACACGCCGTCGCTAATGTCCGGCCCCGGAGTATTGGGGCCAGATCAGATGAGCGAGCGAAGCTGCGGCGACTGCGGGATGTGCTGCAAGGTGCTTCATATCAGCGAACTGCAGAAGGCTGCCGGCGTCTGGTGCGGCCACTTCAAGAAGGGCGGCGGCTGCGGCAATTACGAGGCCCGCCCCCTGGCCTGTCGGGGCTTCACCTGCCTGTGGCTGGACTCGGTGCGGCTCGACGACGCCTGGCGCCCCGATCGGGCCGGCTTCCTGATGTATCCCGACAAGGACGGCAAGCGCCTGAACGTCGTGGTCGACACCGGCAAGCCGACCGCCTGGAAGCGCGAACCCTACTATTCCAAGCTCAAGGCCATGTCGCAGAGGGCCTATGACGGCTACGAGCTGATGATCTGTATCGGCGACCGCCGGGTGGTGATGTTCCCGTCCGAGGATGTCGACCTGGGCGTGCTCAATCCCGACCACAAGGTGGTCAGCGGTTATGTCGAGCGCGACGGCGTCCAGGTGCCGTTCGCCATGGTGCTGAGCGACGCCTCCGCGTCCAGCGCTGGGAACGCACCTTCATAAACTGTCATCCCGGAAGCCTCTCAGAGCCTGTCCGGGATCCGGGGACAACCACACTGCAGTCGCCCCGGGGTCCCGGCTCTCACCCGCGATGCGGCCGGGACGACAGGGATTTGCAGGGGAGAAGACTCAGAACTTCGGCCGGAAGTCCCGCGGTGCCCAGCCGAAGTCCCGCCGGGCATCGCTACTGTCAAAGGTCAGGTCCACCCCCATCCGCGAGCCCATGGCCGCCGTGGCTCCGGGCAGGACCGGCGAGGCCAGCTTGAGCATCAGGCCAAACAGGGCCGGGGGCAGGGAGATCATCATGGGCGTGCGCCCCAGGCCCTCGAACACCCGCCTGGCCATCTGGCGATAGGTCAGGGTCTCGCCGCCCACCAGGTCATAGGCGCGGTTCTCGGCCGCGACGGCCCCGGCGGCCGCCTGGGCCCCGGTGGCCAGGTCCCGGGCATGGACCGGCTGGCGCAGGCCCTCGCCCCGGCCCGACAGCGGCAGGACGCCGAAACGGCGGATCAGGCCGGCCAGGCGGCTGACATTGCCGTCGCGGCCCTCGTCATAGATCAGGGTGGGCCGCAGGATCGTCCAGGCGATCCCGTGTTCGGCACAGAACCGCTCCACCGCCGCCTCGGCCCCGGCCAGACTCTCGGCGACAGCGCGCTCTTCGGGAACAGCCGAGGCCAGCTTGGTGAAGCGGCTGGTCGAGGAAAAGGCCACCAGCCGGCTGATGCCCCGGGCCTTCAGGGCCGGCAGGGCGGCGGGCAGCAGCCAGATCGGCGACAGGGAAAACACCGTGCCCACCGGCGGCAGGCCGTCCGCCAGGTTCGGATCGGCGAGATCGGCGTCCAGCCAGCCGGCGTCCGTGGCCGGCGGTCGGCGGCTGACCGCGATCGGATCGATCCCGGCCGCACGCAGGTCGGTCAGAAGATGGCGGCCGATCAGGCTGGTCGCACCCAGGACCAGGACCGGCGTCTTCAGGGTTTTCGAGACGTCCATGCTGTTTCTATAGTCGAGCCGGAGACCCGATCCCATGGCCATGACCTATGATGCCGTCCGCGCCTTTGCCTTCGCCCTGCCGGGCGTCGAGGACAGCACCGCCTATGGCCGCCCGTGCCTCAAGGCGCATGGCAAGTTCCTGAGCCGCCTGATGGAAGACGGCGACAGCCTGGTCTGCCCCGGCGTGGGGTTCGACGAACGCGACATGCTGATGGAGGCCGAGCCGGCGACCTTTTACGTCACCGATCACTTCCGGAATTATCCCTATGTTCTTGTTCGTCTGTCACAGGTGCATCCCGGAACCGTTGAACGCCTGATCGAACGCCAGTGGCGGGCTACGGCGTCCAAGAGGGTTCTGAAGGCCTGGGAACGTCAGAGAGCGGAGACCGAATGAGACACTGGCGCATCCTGATCGCCGCCCTGGCCTGTTTCGGCCCGGCCCTGCAATATGGGCTGATGGTGCATGACGAGACCCTGGCCACGGGCCTGGTCAAGTCGGTCGAGTTCTTCAGCTACTTCACCATTCTCAGCAACCTGCTGGCCGCCGTGGTCCTGACCGCGCCCCTGGTCGCCCCGACCTCGAAGGTGGCGATCTGGGCCGAGCGATCGGCGACCCGGATCAGCGTGGCCGTCTATCTCAGCCTGACGGCGGGGATCTATCACACCCTGCTGGCCGGCCTCTGGGACCCCAAGGGCTGGCGTCTGGTCTCCGACATCATCCTCCACAGCCTCACCCCCGCGGCCTTTGTCATCGACTGGCTGCTGCGCGGCGGTCAGGGCGAGACCGGGCGGGCCACGGCGGCCAAGGCCCTGATCTTTCCGGCCCTGTACGGCGTCTGGACCCTGGGGCACGGCGCGGTGTCGGGCTTCTATCCCTATCCCTTCTTCGACGTCGACAAGCACGGCTTCCTGTCGGTCTTCGTCACCATGCTGGTCATGGCCGGCGGTTTCCTGCTGATCGCCCTGCTGTTCACGATGATCCACCAGGCCCGGACCCGGCTGGCGGCCGCCCGCGGCACACCGCTCTCGGCCTGAGGGGCTGAACCAGCCAGCCAATCCTTCCGGTCCGGATCAGCATCACTGCCAAAACCGCTTACACTTTGCGCCTTCAGGCTCTAGGTAAGGCTCAACCTGAGCATATCCTTGGGATGGTGAGGCAGATGGACGACGCGGGCGTCAGCTTGCAGGCGAAGATGATCGCAATGGGCGAGGCCGCCCGTGCGGGCGCGCGCGCCCTGCGTCTTGCCTCGGCCGAACAGCGCACCACCGCCCTCCAGGCCATGGCGAAGGCGATCCGCGAGGACGCCGCGCCGATCCTCGCCGCCAATGCCCGGGACATCGCCCAGGCGAAGGCAAACGGCCTGTCGGGCCCCATGCTCGACCGCCTTCTGCTCGACGAGGCCCGGCTTGAGGCCATGGCCGCCGGGGTCGAGGTCGTCGCCGCCCTGGCCGATCCGCTCGGCGTGGCCACCGCACGCTGGACCCGCCCCAACGGCCTGGACATCGCCCGGGTGCGCACGCCGATCGGCGTGATCGCCATGATCTATGAGAGCCGGCCCAACGTCACCGCCGATGCCGCCGCCCTGTGCGTGCGCTCGGGCAATGCGGTGATCCTGCGCGGCGGCTCCGAATGCCTGGCCTCGAGCCTTGCCATCCACGCCGCCATCGTGCGCGGCCTCAAGGCCGCCGGCCTGCCCGCCAGCGCTGTCCAGGCGGTGGGAACGGCCGACCGCGCCGCCGTCGGTCACATCCTGGCCGGCCTGAACCGGGCGGTCGACCTGATCATCCCGCGCGGCGGCAAGAGCCTGGTCGCCCGCGTCCAGGCCGAGGCCCGGGCCCCGGTCCTGGGCCATCTGGAAGGCCTCAACCACGTCTTCGTCCACGCCGCCGCCGATCCCCGCAAGGCCGTCGAGATCGCGCTCAATGCCAAGATGCGGCGGGTTTCGGTCTGTGGCTCGGCGGAAACCCTGCTGGTCGATCGCGCCGTCGCCGACCGCCTGCTGCCTCTGCTGGCCGATGCCCTGATCAAGGCGGGCTGTGAACTGCGCGGCGACGCTGCCGCCCTGGTCATCGAGCCGACGATGAAGAAGGCCCAGGAGGCCGACTGGAGCACCGAATATCTGGCGCCGATCCTGTCGGTCGCCGTGGTCGACGGCGTGGCCGGTGCGGCGGCCCACATCGCCCGCTATGGCTCGGGCCATACCGACGCCATCGTCACGGAAGATGCCGCCGCCGCCGAGGCCTTTGCGGCCGAAGTCGACAGCGCCATCGTGCTGATCAATGCCTCCACCCAGTTTGCCGATGGCGGCGAGTTCGGCTTCGGGGCCGAGATCGGCATTGCCACAGACAAACTCCATGCCCGCGGTCCGGTCGGGGCCGAGCAACTGACGACATTCAAATATGTGGTTCGCGGGACCGGCCAGACTCGTCCCTGAGGCCGGTCGGCCCAACGCGCAGCGTCTCGGCTTCCACCTGGAAGCGGGCATGCGCGTCGGGCTGTTCGGCGGCAGCTTCAACCCGGCGCACGAGGGTCACGCCCACGTCGCCGAGACGGCCCTGCATCGCCTGAACCTCGACAAGGTGATCTGGCTGGTCTCGCCGCAGAATCCGCTGAAGTCGTCGGCCGAGACCCGCCCCCTGGCCGAACGGCTGGCCGGGGCCCGGCTGCGGGCCCGGGGCAGTTCGATGATCGTCTCCGACGCCGAGACCCGCCTGGGCTCGCAATACACGATCGACACCCTGAGGGTGCTGCGGGCCCGCTATCCCGGCGTGAAGTTCGTCTGGGTGATGGGGGCCGACAGCCTGGCCACCTTCCATCGCTGGCGGGGCTGGACCCAGATCATGCGCGAGGTGCCGGTGGCGGTGATCTCGCGGCCCTGGGCGGCGCTGAAGTCGCGAACCTCCCCCGCCGCCCGGCGCTTTGCCCATGCCCGCAAGCCCGCCAGCGCCGCCGCGACCCTGCCCGACGCCACCGCCCCGGCCTGGGTCTATCTGACCGGACCGCTGAACTACGCTTCGTCCACCGCGATGCGCGAGCGGCAGAAGCGGGGCTAGAGCGCGGCCTGCTCGACGGTAATGTCGACACGGAAAGGCTTTTGGGTCCCCGTGTCCTGGCCAAAGGCGATCGCGGCCTCCTGCCCAGGCTTGACGATAAGTTTGGGATGAATCGCCTGACGGAAACCCGTGATCGAGGTGGCATCGATGCTCGAGCTCACACTCACGTCGGCATCCGGTCCCGGGCGGGCCACCAAGCTCACGCTGAAGCCATGCCCTTCGGCGTCACGGATCTCGACCTGGGCCGTTGCGCCGGCATGCACCTTCAGCCGCGGCTCCCCGACCAGACGATCGCCGTCGTGCAGCCTGATCGAGACGGAATAGACGGTCGCGGCTGGCTCGACAGCGTGCACGGGCACGGTGGCCATCGCACTCGCTAGAAGGCTCGCGCCCAACAGAAATCGCCCGCGCACGTCCACCCTCATGAATTGCGATTCGTCATAACTAAGCTGCTGCGGGAATCCCGACAAGGCCAGACGGGCGCAGCTTCATCTCTGACACAGGCAGGGGCCGGCGTGGCCAATTGGTCGCGGATTGCGACGGAATCCGGCGACGGCACGCACCCCCTCACCTTTTCGACTCATCCATGCTATGAGGAGAACCCGCGCGACCCCATAAGGAGTACTTCCGCTGCGTAGCGACCCCGCGCAAAGTGCGCACGAAGACACGGCAACCGCCGAGTCCTCGACCCAGAATCCAGACCTGAGTCTGGACCAGAGCATCAAGGCTCTCGAGACCCTGATCCTGTCACGCCTCGACGACGACAAGGCGCAGGACATCGTTCACATCGACCTGACGGACAAGAGCTCGGTGGCGGACAGCCTCATCGTGGCCTCTGGCCGTTCGCACCGTCACGTCGGCGCCCTGGCTGATCACATCATCCGGGCCCTGAAGGAAAACGGCTTCGGCAAGGCGCGGGTCGAAGGCCTGCCGCACTGCGACTGGGTGCTGATCGACGCCGGCGACGTGGTGGTTCACCTGTTCCGTCCCGAGGTGCGCAGCTTCTACAATATCGAGAAGATCTGGGCGATCGACGCCCCGCACCGGATCGCCGGCCCGGCGAACTGATCGCCAGGCGACCTCGCCCTTCGACACGCTCAGGGTGAGGTCTTGCTGGCGGCATTGGTATCTGGAACCTCATCCTGAGCCTGTCGAAGGACGAGGTTCCAACCCACCCCATGAAGCTCACCATCCTCACCGTTGGCAAGCTCGGCCGCATGGTCGAGGCGCAGCTGGCGCTGGACTATATGTCCCGCGCCACGGCGTCCGGCCGTGCCCTGGCCCTGGGCCCGGCCGAGATCCTCGAGGTCGAGGCGCGCAAGCCCGGTAAGGCCGCCGAGGCCGAGGTCCTGCGTCCGCATCTGGAGGGGGCCCATGTCATCGCCTGTGACGAGCACGGCAAGGTCCGGACCAGCCGCGCCTTCGCCGAGCATATCGGCCGCCTGCGCGACGACGGCACCCGCAAGGTGGTGTTCCTGATTGGCGGGGCCGACGGCCTCGATCCCTCGATCCTGACCACCGCCAACGAAACCCTGGCCTTCGGACCCCAGACCTGGCCCCACGCCCTGGCCCGGGCCATGCTGGCCGAGCAGGTCTATCGCGCCGTCACCATCCTGGCGGGCTCGCCCTATCACCGCGACTAGGGGCTCGCGCCCATCGGTAGGGCCGGTTTCGGTGCCCTTTGAGTCCCAAGCCGAGACCAAGACGTCATCGCTTTCTTTGACGCCATGAGGACTGGGGTTAGACAGGCGGAGATGCTTCGCCGTCCCGCGTCCGTTCTGCTGTCCGTCGCCGTCCTTGTCGTCACCCTGTCGGCGGGCGGACTGGTCCTCGCACGTCAGGACCAGCAGCGCATGCGCGACCGCCAGACGGCCATCGACATTCGCCGGGAGATCGAGGATCTGCGTCGCGAGCTCACCCGCCTGGACAATGCCCGGGTGTCCGCCGGCGAGAATGTGGACTTCAAGCGGGCCCGGCTGGAGGCGCTGAATGCCCGCGAGGCCAGGGTTCTGGCTGATCTGGGCCGCGACCGGCACCGCCTGGCCCAGCTGTTGTCGGCCCTGCAGCTGTTTCGCCGCAATCCCCCGCCGGCCCTGCTGGTCAGCCCGGACGATGCCCGGGACGCCGTGCGGGCCGCCATCCTGATCCGCGCCATGACCCCGGAACTGCAGCGCCGGGCCGACGCCTATTCCCGCCAGGCCCTGGCCGTCCGCACCCTGAGGCGCGAGGCCGCCGCGGCGGCCGCCGAACTGTTCACCGCCGAAAGCGTGGTGGCCGACCGCAAGGGCGAGATCGAACGGCTGATCATCGAAAAGACCCGTCTGGAGCGGGCCTATGCCCAGGAAGCCCTGATCGAGGCCAGCGAACTGCGCACCCTCGGTGCCCTGACCGACGGCCTGACACCGCGGGCTCCGACCGGGCCCCTGACCCTGGCCTCCCCAGCCCCCGGCCGGATCATCACCCGCTTCGGGGCCACCCTGCCGGCCGGGGGCCGGGCGTCGGGCCTCTCGATCCGCACGGAAAAGGGACGGACGGTCACCAGTCCGGCGGCGGCCACGGTCGAATATGCCGGCGCCCTGAACGGCTGGGGCGTGGTGCTGATCCTGCGCGCCCAGGACGCCTATCTGCTGGTCCTGGCCGGCCTGGACCAGGTATCGGTGGCCCCCGGACAAACCCTCGCCCCAGGGGCCCCGGTCGGCAGGATGGCCGATCGCCTGACGTCCGAGCCCGACCTCTATCTGGAGGTCCGTGAAGAGGGCATTCCGGTCGATCCGGAGCGTTGGTTGAAGCAAGGGTCGCCGTAGACGACTTTTTCAGTAATGATGGCCTCAAATAGAACGTTCTCGTCTGGGATGGTCGGGAACGAGTGATCACAAGCGCGGCGTTTCAAGCGTCGCCAGGGAGCCTTCCAGGCCTAATGCGCAAGTACCTGCTCATCGGAGTTTCAGCCTTTGTCCTCGGCGCGGGGACCATGGCCTACCTCAGCCCCATCGCCCAGGCGAACATCCCGCCCAAGACCAAGACCTACAAGCTGCTGGAACTGTTCGGCGACGTGCTCGGCACGGTCGAAGACCAGTATGTGGCCGAGGTGGACGACAAGAAGCTGATCGAGGCCGCCCTAGACGGTATGCTGACAAGCCTCGACCCGCATTCGGGCTATCTGTCGCCCGACAGCTTCGAGGACATGCAGGACACCACGCGCGGCGAATATGGCGGCCTCGGCATCGAGGTCACCAGCGAAGAGGGCGTGGTCAAGGTTATCTCGCCGATGGACGGCACCCCCGCCTCGCGGGCCGGCATCCAGGCCGGTGACTATATCACCGCCGTCAACGGCCAGAGCGTGCTGGGCCTGACGGTCAACGAAGCCGTCAAGCAGATGCGCGGCGCGCCCGGCGAAGCGGTCAGCCTGACCATCGCCCGCGAAAAAACCGACCCGTTCGACGTCAAGCTGATCCGCGAAGTGATCAAGCCCAAGGCCGCCATCGCCCGGATGGAGGGCGACTATGGCTATGTGCGCCTGCCGGGCTTCAACGAAAAGGCTACCGACGCCCTCGTCACGGCGATCAATGAACTGAAGGCCAAGAACCCGAAGATGAAGGGCCTGGTCTTCGACCTGCGCAACAATCCGGGTGGTCTGCTCGATCAGGCTGTCGGCGTGGCCGACGTGTTCCTGGACGGCGGCGAGGTGGTCAGCCAGCGCGGCCGCGATCCGCGCAACATCCAGCGCTACAACGCCCGCCCCGGCGACCTGCTGAACGGCCTGCCGGTGGTGGTGCTGATCAACCAGGGCTCGGCCTCGGCCGCTGAAATCGTCGCCGGTGCCCTGCAGGATCGCAAGCGGGCCGAGCTGATCGGCCTGACCAGCTTCGGCAAGGGCTCGGTCCAGACCGTGATCCCGCTGCGGGGCGGAGCCGACGGCGCGCTGAAACTGACCACGGCCAAGTATTTCACGCCCTCGGGCCGCTCGATCCAGAAGACCGGCATCGCGCCGGACCTCGAGGTCGCCCAGACCCGCGACCAGGCCCAGGACATCGCCAACCGCGTCTGGTTCAGCGAGGCCAGCTTCAAGAACGCCCTCAATGCCGACGAGGGCAAGAGCCGCGTCGGAGCCCACACCCCCGCCGAAGCGCCGCCGGCGGCCTTCGACGACAAGAAGGGCGACTTCCAGCTGCAGCGGGCCATCGCCGTGCTGCAGGCCGGTTCGGTGGCCGCGACGCCGAAAATGCCCAAACCCCCGGCCAAGATCGCCGATATCACGGCCAAGGCCGCCGCTATGGGCAAGCCGGTCGTCGAGAAGAAGTAGGGTCCGCCGCGATTCTTGTCCCCGCAGACCGGATCCTGGTCCGGCTGCGGGGACCAAATCGTCGCAGGATCTCGTTAACCATAAATTTGAAGCTTGCCGGCTAGGGTCGTTGTCATGGCCGCCATGTTTTCCCGCAAGCCCGCCTATGCCGCCTCGGCGCCCTCGCCCGAGGTCAGCGGAGACCTGCGCGCCCGCCTGATGGTGGCCGTGTCCAATCCCTATATTGCCGCCAGCGGGGCGGCCCTGCTGTTCATGCTCAGCCTGGCAGGCCTGGTCCTGGTCACGGGCGATCCCAAGGCCGGGGCACCGGTCGTGCGCGTCGAACTGACCAAGATCGGCGCCACCCGCAATGCGCCCGAGGGCTGGAAAGAAGCCCTGGCCGAAGAGGGCGAGCACGAAGCCGCCTTCAAGCCTGACACCTATGACCTCTCGGCCAAGCCGATCGTCGACAGTCCGGTCGAGGCCTCGATTTCGTTCCCCGGGGCCGAGGAAGGCCCCGGCGCGACCCACGTCGTCGGCGGGGCCCTGCCCCAGGCTCCGATCGCGGGCCTCACCGCACCGGGCCCCGGCGGGGCCCAACTGCCGATCATCGCCGCCAATGGCCGCACGCCGGCCGAGGCCTATGCCCGGCCGTTCACCGCCACGGGGCGACCCAAGGTCTCGGTGATCATCGGCGGCCTGGGCCTGAACCCCCAGACCACCCGCGCCGCGATCGAGACCCTGCCGCCCGAGGTCACCCTGTCCTTCGCCCCCTATGCCGAGGGTCTGCAGGGCTGGATCGATCTGGCCCGCGCCAACGGCCACGAGGTGCTGCTGGAAACGCCGATGGAGCCGGCCGATTATCCGGCCAATGACCCCGGCCCCTATACCCTTATCGCCGCCAACCGGCCGGAAGACACCGTGCGCAAGCTGGAATGGCTGATGTCGCGGGCCACCGGCTATTTCGGCCTCAGCAACTATCTGGGCGCGCGGTTCGTCGAGTCCGATGCGGCGATGAACACCTTCAATGCCGCCCTCAAGGCGCGCGGCCTGGCCTTTGTCGATGACGGCCTGGCGGCCCGGCGCGGGGGCGCGATCCCGCGCGCCTCGGCCGACAAGGTGATCGATGACGAACTGTCGGCTAGCGCCATCGACGCCCAGCTGCGCGGCCTGGAGATGGGGGCCAATGCCCGGGGCCAGGCCCTGGGCTCGGGCTTTGCCTATCCGGTGACGATCAATCAGGTCCGGGCCTGGGCCAACGGTCTGTCAGCACGCGGCCTGCAGCTGGCCCCGGCCTCGGCCCTGACCCGTCGATGACCGTTCCGGCCGCAGAACAGGATCTGCCGCGCCACCGGCCCAATGTCGGGGTCGTGCTGTTCCAGGCCGACGGCCGGGTCTGGCTGGGACGTCGGAACCAGCAGCCCCCGCCCTATAACTGGCAGTTTCCCCAGGGCGGGGTCGACGCAGGCGAGGACCTGCTGGACGCCGCCCGGCGGGAACTGGCCGAAGAGACCGGCGTCACCTCCGCCCGGCTGCTGGGCCGCACCGAGGGCTGGATCTCCTATGACTTCCCGCCCGAGGTCGCCGGTTCCAAGATGGCGCGCGGCTGGATGGGTCAGAAGCAGGTCTGGTTCGCCTTCCGCTTCACCGGCGATGACAGCGAGATCGACCTGGAAGCCCATGGCGAGGTCGAGTTCGACGCCTGGCGATGGGGAACGCTCGACGAGACCCCCGAACTGATCGTACCCTTCAAGCGCGGGGTCTATGAACAGGTGGTCTCCGCGTTCGAAAGATTCGTGGGCAGCGACTGATCGCTCCCACCGGGAGAGCGACCACCATGGCCAAAACCATCCTGATGATTCATGGCTATGGCTGCGCAGGCAGCTGCTGGGGCCCCATTGCCGAGCGCCTGACGGCGGAAGGCTACAGGGTCGAGACCCCCACCATCCGGGCCGACCAGCGCCGGGCCGACGCCCCTGGAGCGGGACTGGCCGGCCTCAGCCTGGCCGACTATGTCGCCGACATGAGCGCTTTCGCCGCTACCCTCGCCCGCCAGGACGGTGAAACGCCGGTCGTGTTCGGCCATTCGATGGGCGGCATGATCGCCCAGAAGCTGGCCGAGGCCGGTCTGGTCGCCGGAGCCGTGCTGTTCTCGCCGGCCTCGCCCGCCGATGCGCGCGGCGCGCCCAAGCTGTCGCCTCTGTTTGCCTTCCTCAATGCCGCCCTGGTGCCGAAGCCCGAAACCCGGACGGTCAAGCAGTGGAAGACCGGCTTCAAGGTCTGCGTGATGAACGCCGTACCCGCCAGCCGGCATGACGTCCTCTATAGCCGCATGGTCCATGATTCCGGCCGCGTGCTGGCCGACCTGGCCTGGCCCGACAAGGACCCCAACCGGACCGTCCATGTCGATGTCGACAGGGTCAAGGTTCCGCTTCTGGTGGTGGCCGGGGCTCTCGATCGCACGACACCCGTCGATGACCTGCGCCGAGTCGGCCAGAAGTACTCCGCCGTCGGCGGCGACTATGTCGAATATCCCGCCAATGCCCACTGGCTGATCGACGAGCCGGGCACGAACGTGATCGTCGACGATGTCATCACCTGGCTGAAGACCAAGGCCCTGACCGTCACGCCGGCCCAGGCCGCACCGGCCGAACCCGCTCCCGCGCCTGCCGCAAAGGCCGTAGCCAAGAAGGCGCCCGCCAAGGCTGCAGCCGCTCCGAAGGCCAAGGCACCAGCGGCTCCGGCTGAGACGCCGGTCCCCGAGACCAAGCCCAAGCCCAAGCCCAAGCCCGTCAAGGCTGCGGCCCCGAAACCCGCGGCGACGGCGAAGCCCGCCACGCCCAAGGCCCCTGCACCGAAGGCCGCAGCGCCGAAAGCGGCGGCCAAGTCCGCTGCGAGCAAGACGGCACCGGCCAAGGCTGCTCCCAAGGCGGGCACGAAGACCGCCGCCGCCAAACCGGCTGCGACAACGAAACCCGCCAAATCTTCGCCGAAGACCCAATAGAGCGTGTAAGCTCGCGCCGTCGGCTGCTTCGCCGACGGCGTTCGAAAGGCGCCCATGCCCGCACCGGTCATCATGGTCCACGGCGCCTTCTGCGGCGGCTGGACATTCGACAGTTTTCGCCAGCCGTTCGAGGCGGCCGGTCATGCGGTGCTGACGCCGGACCTGCTGGGCCATGACGGCAAGGCTTCGGTCGCCGGGCGTTCGATGACCGACTATGCCAAGCAGATCGCCGCCCTGTGTGCCACCTGCGAGGAGCCCCCGATCCTGATCGGTCACTCGATGGGGGGCCTGGTTGCCCAGATGGCCGCGACGCGCACCAAGGTCTCGCGTCTGATCCTGCTGGCCCCGTCACCGCCCTGGGGCGTCTCGGGGGCGAGTCTGGAGGAAGCGGTCTCGGCCGTCAGTCTCTATGCCCTCGGCCCCTACTGGCTGCAGGCCGTCGATCCTGACTATGGCGTGGTTCGGCGCTACAGCCTCGACCGGCTGGAGCGCGCCGATCGCAAGGCCCTCTATGCCCGCATGTCGCCCGAGAGCGGCCGGGCCCTGTGGGAAACCCTCAACTGGTGGCTGGACCCGTTCATGACCACCAGCGCCGCGCCGTCCGGCGTGCCGACCCTGGCCATAGCCGGCGGCCGGGACGTGATCCATCCCCCCGCCACCGTGCGCCAGACCGCCGCCCGCCTGAACGGGGCTGTCGAGGTCTTTGCCGAGATGAGCCACTGGCTGCCCGGCGAGCCCGGCTGGGAGAGCGTGGCCGAGCGCTGCCTGGACTTTATCGCCGATCAGGATCGCGCCGCCGCCTAGGCTACTGACGGGGTGAAGAGCTTGAGCCCCAATATGCCCGCCACGATCAGGCTAAGGCAGACCAGCCGCGCCGCCGTCGCCGGTTCCTTGAAGACCACGATCCCGACAATGGCCGTGCCGACCGCGCCGATACCGGTCCAGACGGCATAGGCCGTGCCCAGGGGCAGGGTCTTCACCGCCCATCCCAGCAGGCCCATGGACAGCACCATGCTGGTCGCCGTCAGGACCGTGGGGATTGGCCGAGTGAAACCTTCGGTGAATTTCAGGCCCACGGCCCAGCCGATCTCGAAAAGACCCGCGATGCCAAGGATGATCCAGGCCATGAGCGGCTCCGATGTCGGGCGGGGTCGTCCCCGGAAACGCGAAAAGGCGCAGGGTCGTCCCCGCGCCTTTTCTAGATAGGACCCGGTCAGGAACCGGGCAAGCCTTAGCGGCTGGTGGTGCTGTACAGGACCTGGGCCTGTTCGAAGTTCTTGCCCACGGGCGAGCCGTCGGTCTTCTTCAGGCGCATATAGACCAGACCGGCGTGACCGCTGGCCCAGTTGTCATCCCAGGAGACGGTGAAGCGACGGAAGTCGCTGCTGACCACCTGGTCGTTGCGGATCAGGCGCAGCTGCGGGCTGTTTTCCCAGGTGGCCCAGTCGTGCAGGGCGCTGGCCAGAGCCTGGGCCTGGGCGTCGCCCTGGGCGTACTGGATGGTGATGGTGCAGACGTTCTTGTTCGAGCCCGGATTGTCCAGGACGATCTGGAAGGGCTTGCCGAGGTCCAGGACCCACTGTTCCTTCTTCTTCTTCAGCCCGGCCGCCTTGACCAGGGCCTGGAAGTCGCCGCCGACCACGGCCGGCTTGCAGATCCTATCCAGCACGCTCAGCAGCTGCAGCGAGACCGGATCGGTCGTCGGCGGCGGACGGACCGGCTCGACATAGGTGTCGGCCGGTGCGGCGGCTGCGGGGGCCGCAGCGGCCGGATCAGCGGGCGCGGCCGGCGCGGGCGCCGGGACCGGAGCGGCAGCAGGTGCCGGGGCGGGAGCGGTTTGCTCCTGGGCGACGGCAGCGGTCGAAACCACACCGAGGGCGATCAGGCTGGCGAGCGCGAGGCGCATTATCGAGATATCCCCATCAGGCAAGAGGTCGGCATTAAAACCGACAGACGTTCCCTCGCAACCCTTATGGCGACAGATTGCGACGGAGATTGGGCCACAAGTGTAAATTCCTGCGACCATACGTCGCGCAGCTTCCCCTCAGACGCGAAAACGCCTCTGTCCCGGGCAGGACGGAGGCGTCTGATCGAATCAGGATAAGCGGATCAGGCCGCTTCGACGGCGTGCTCGGCCAAGATCGTCAGGCCATCAGGCCCGACGTCGGCGAAACCGCCCTGAATGTCGTACAGCTTGGTGGTCGCGCCGTCCTTCACGGTGACGCGGCCTTCGCGCAGCGTCGTCATGAACGGGGCATGGTTGGCCAGAACGCCAAAGTCACCTTCAGCGCCCGGAGCCTGGACCATATCGACCTCGCCCGAGAACAGTTCGCGTTCCGGAGCGACCAGAGAAAAGTGCAGCTTTGCCATTATTCCACGATCTCCACGTCGCCGAGCGCCGCCTCGACGTCTTCGTCGGTTTGGATCTCGGTGCCGCAGAACGGGCAGAAGCGGATGGTGGCCAGCACGACGCCGGTCTCCCCGTCTTCCGTCCGTTCGCCAAGATTGAGCAGGATCAGGCCGCTGTCATGCTCGATGAGCGCGTCGGTCGGGTCCGAAGAGACCGCGTCCTCGAGCTCCTCGCAGCAAAAGCCGACCAGATCATGTTCTTCGGTCATTACGCTTCGCTCGCCAGCTTTTCAGCCTTGGCCACGGCTTCTTCGATCGGGCCGACCATGTAGAAGGCGGCTTCCGGCAGGTGGTCGTATTCACCGTCGACGATGCCCTTGAACGAGCGGATCGTGTCCTTCAGGGCCACAAAGGCACCGGGGGTGTTGGTGAACTGCTCGGCCACGTGGAAGGGCTGGGACAGGAAGCGCTGGATCTTGCGGGCGCGGGCGACCGTCAGCTTGTCCTCTTCCGACAGCTCGTCCATGCCCAGGATGGCGATGATGTCCTTCAGCGACTTGTACTGCTGCAGGACTTCCTGGACCGAACGGGCCACGTTGTAGTGCTCTTCGCCGATGACCAGCGGGTCCATGATCCGCGAGGTCGAGTCCAGCGGATCGACGGCGGGGAAGATGGCCTGGGCAGCGATGTCGCGCGACAGAACGGTGGTGGCGTCAAGGTGGGCGAACGAGGCGGCGGGCGCCGGGTCGGTCAGGTCGTCGGCGGGCACGTAGATGGCCTGGACCGAGGTGATCGAACCCTTGTTCGTCGAGGTGATGCGCTCCTGCAGGTTGCCCATCTCGGTAGCCAGGGTGGGCTGATAGCCCACGGCCGAGGGGATGCGGCCCAGCAGAGCCGACACTTCAGCGCCGGCCTGGGTGAAGCGGAAGATGTTGTCGACGAACAGCAGCACGTCCTTGCCTTCTTCGTCGCGGAAGTATTCCGCGATCGACAGGCCGGTCAGGGCGACGCGGGCGCGGGCGCCCGGGGGTTCGTTCATCTGGCCGTAGACCAGGGCGCAACGCGAGCCTTCCGTCGAGCCGTTATTGGCCTTCGGGTCGACGTTGACGTTGGACTCGATCATCTCGTGATAGAGGTCGTTGCCTTCGCGGGTGCGCTCACCCACGCCGGCCAGAACCGAGTAACCGCCGTAAGCCTTGGCGATGTTGTTGATCAGTTCCTGCATCGTCACGGTCTTGCCGACGCCGGCGCCGCCGAACAGACCGATCTTGCCGCCCTTGGTATAGGGGCACATCAGGTCGATGACCTTGATGCCCGTGACCAGAACTTCAGCCGTGTTGGTCTGCTCGGCGAAGGACGGGGCGTCGCGGTGGATGGTGCGGTAGATGTCCGACTGGATCGGGCCCTGCTCGTCGATCGGCTCGCCGATGACGTTCATGATGCGGCCCAGGGTGCCGGGGCCGACCGGAACCCGGATCGACTCGCCGGTGTCGCGCACGGCCTGGCCGCGAACGAGGCCTTCGGTGGCGTCCATGGCGATGGCGCGGACGGTGTTCTGGCCCAGGTGCTGGGCGACTTCGAACACCAGGCGCTGGCCGGTAGCGGTGTTGACGGTCTCGAGGGCGTTCAGGATCGCCGGCAGTTCACCGGTGAACTCGACGTCGACGACGGCGCCGATGACCTGCACCAGCTTGCCGGTGGCAGCACCGATGGTGGCCGGAGCGGCCTTGGTCGCCTTGGGCGCCGCAGCCTTGGGGGCAGCGGGCTTCTTGGCAGCCGGAGCCTTGGCGGCGGCGGCGGCGGGAGCGGCGGCGGCCGCTTTCGGGGCGGCGGGCTTCTTGGCGGCTGCCGGCTTGTCGGCGGCGGCGGGAGCCTTAGCGGGGGTCTTGGCCATGGCGTGCGGGTCTTTCGTGCGTGCTCGTGCGTGCGTTTTTTACGTTAGGCTTTTGATCAGACGGCTTCGGCGCCGGAGATGATCTCGATCAGCTCCTTGGTGATCTGGGCCTGGCGGGAACGGTTATACTCAAGGGTGTAGCGCTTGATCATGTCGCCGGCGTTGCGCGTGGCATTGTCCATCGCCGTCATCTGGCTGGCATAGAAGCCGGCCATGTTGTCGAGCAGGGCCGACAGGATCTGGACCGTCAGGTTGCGCGGCAGCAGGGTCTCGAGAATGGCCTCTTCCGAGGGCTCATACTCATAGACCGCGCCGGTCGAGGGGGCAGCGCCACCGTCGACGACGGCCGGGATCAGCTGCAACGCCGTCGGGGTCTGGGTGACCACCGACTTGAAGCGGCTGTAGAACAGCGTGACCACGTCGATGTCGCCGGCCTCATAGAGGCGCGTGACGACGTCGGCGATCGGCTGGGCCACCGACAGGGTGAACTGGCGATAGGCCGAGAGGTCGAAGTTCTCGACGATGCGGTCGGCATAGAGCCGGCGCAGCTGCACGGTCGATTTCTTGCCGACGCAGACGATCTTCACGTCCTTGCCCTGGGCAATCAGGCCGTCGATGTGCTGACGCGCGGCCCGCACGATCGACGAGGTGAACCCGCCGGCCAGGCCGCGATCCGCCGCCGCCACGATGACCAGATGACGGTCATCGCGACCGGTGCCGGTCAGCAGGGCCGGAGCCCCGTCGCCGGACACGCCGGCTGCCAGGTTGGCGATCACCGAGGCCAGACGCCGGGCATAGGGACGCGCCGCTTCGGCAGCGTCCTGGCTCCGGCGCAGCTTCGCGGCCGCCACCATCTGCATCGCTTTCGTGATCTTCTGCGTCGCTTTGACGCTGGCGATCCGATTGCGCATTTCCTTCAAGCTGGCCATTCGGCGCTACTCTCTCCGAGCGTTCCGAGGGGCTTAGGCGAAGGTCGACGAGAAGCTGTCGAGCGCGCTCTTCAGCGTGTTCTCCAGGTCCTTGTCGAGGGCCTTCTTGGTGCGGATGCCGTCCAGCAGGTCTTTGTGCTGGCTGTGCAGACGGGCCAGGAACTCGGACTCGAACCGGCGCACGGCGCTGGTCGGGATGGCATCCAGATAGCCGCGGGTGCCGGCATAGATCACGCAGACCTGCTCTTCGACGGCTTGCGGCGCATACTGGGGCTGCTTCAGCAGCTCGGTCAGGCGTTCGCCGCGGGCCAGCATCTTCTGGGTCGAGGCGTCGAGGTCCGAACCGAACTTCGCGAAGGCGGCCATTTCACGATACTGGGCCAGCTCGCCCTTAATCGCACCGGCGACCTGCTTCATGGCCTTGATCTGGGCCGAGGAGCCGACGCGCGACACCGAGATACCGACGTTCACGGCGGGGCGGATGCCCTGATAGAACAGGTCGGTTTCCAGGAAGATCTGGCCGTCGGTGATCGAGATCACGTTGGTCGGGATATAGGCCGAGACGTCATTGGCCTGGGTTTCGATGATCGGCAGAGCCGTCAGCGAGCCCGAACCATTGTCTTCGTTGAGCTTGGCGGCGCGCTCCAGCAGGCGGGAGTGCAGGTAGAAGACGTCGCCCGGATAGGCTTCGCGGCCCGGCGGGCGGCGCAGCAGCAGGGACATCTGGCGATAGGCGACGGCCTGCTTGGACAGGTCGTCATAGATGATCAGGCCGTGCAGGCCGTTGTCGCGGAACCACTCGCCCATGGCGCAACCCGAGAACGGGGCCAGGTACTGCAGCGGAGCCGGCTCGGAGGCCGAGGCGACGACGACGATCGTGTATTCCAGGGCGCCGTGCTCTTCGAGCGTCTTGACGATCTGGGCGACGGTCGAACGCTTCTGGCCGATGGCGACATAGACGCAATAGAGCTTGGCGCTCTCGTCCTTGCCGGCGTTGGCGGCCTTCTGGTTCAGGATGGTGTCGATGGCGACGGCGGTCTTGCCGGTCTGACGGTCACCGATGATCAGCTCGCGCTGGCCACGGCCGACCGGGATCAGGGTGTCGATCGACTTCAGGCCGGTCTGGACGGGCTCGTGCACCGACTTGCGCGGAATGATGCCCGGCGCCTTGACGTCGACCCGGCGACGCTCGGTGTACTGGATCGGGCCCTTGCCGTCGATCGGCTCGCCCAGCGGGTTGACGACGCGGCCCAGCAGGCCCTTGCCGACCGGAACGTCGACGATCTCGCCGAGGCGGCGGACTTCGTCGCCTTCCTTGATGGCCTGGTCCTGGCCGAAGATCACGGCGCCGACATTGTCGCGCTCGAGGTTCAGGGCCATGCCCTTCACGCCGGCCTTCGGGAATTCGACCATTTCGCCGGCCTGGACATTGTCCAGACCGTAGATGCGGGCGATGCCGTCACCGACGGACAGCACCTGGCCGACGTCCGAGACGGCAGCTTCTTCGCCGAAATTGGCGATCTGCGACTTGAGGATGGCCGAAATCTCGGCGGCGCGGATGTCCATGGCTGTACTTGGGCTCTCTGCGATTTTTATCTTTTGACGCGCTTATAGAGGTTTAGGCGCGCTTCAGGGCGAATTTCAGGGAATCGAGCTTCGAACGGAGCGAAGCATCGAACAGGCGGGAGCCGACACGCACCTTGAGGCCACCCAGAAGGGAAGCGTCGACGCGGGTCGAAAGTTCAGGGGTCTTGCCGAGCGCCGAAGCCAGGGCGGTTTGCACGCCCTTCAGCTGGGCGGCAGTCAGGGCGGTGGCCGAGATCACCTCGGCCGAGACGACGCCGCGATGCTTGGCCGAGAGTTCGGCAAAGGCGGTGATGGTGCCCATCAGGTCGCCGGCGCGGCCATTGGTGGCCACCAGGCCGAGGAACTTGCTGGTCAGGGGCTGGAAGCCGGCCTTCTTGGCGATGGCGGCCAGGCCCTTGGCCTTGTCTTCCGACGAGAAGGCGGGCGAGGCGACAAGGCGGCGCAGGTCGGCGCTGTCGGCATACATCGCCTTCAATGACTTCAGGTCGGCCTCGACCTTGGTCAGTTGATTGCCTTCGATCGTCAATTCGAACAGGGACTGCGCATAGCGCTGACCCGCATCCGTCGCCTTGGTTTCGTCCGCCACTTGGTATCCGCCCGGTGCGTTGCAATGGCCGCAGACAAGACGTTTAACCCTTGTCGCGGCGTAAAGGCTTGAGTGCGCTTAAAAAAAGCGCTCGGAGAGCCGGTGCTGATGCGCCGCCCCGTCCGAAGCCGCGCGCCTGATAACACGGGCTTTTCGCAGTCGCAACCAAACCGGCACGATCAGGCCTCGACGCGACGAAACACCGCCGAAGCTGCGGCCGCCAGGCTTCCGTTACGGCGCCGGGCTTCGGCCTGGGCGAAGACCAGGCTGCGGGTGCCGCGCTCGACCCAGGCGCGCACGTCGAGATCCTCGTCCGGCCCCTCGGGGCCATAGTCGATGGTCAGGGACGAGGGGCGGCTTTCGGCCCCGGCGATTTCGCGCAGGGCGGTCTCCAGGGCGGCGGCGAGGGACGTGCTCATGGGGCCTCAACTAGCGAGGAACGGCAGAAAGAAAAAGGGCGGCGGAACAGGCCCGCCGCCCCATCAGGCGAATGCTCGAGGAAACAGCCAGACGGGGCTAGGGGGCCCCAACGCGTCCGGATACAGGATAGAGGTCTATTTCGCGTCGGACTTGGCCGCGCCGTTGCAACGGCCCAGGTCCTCGGCATCAAGCGACTTGGACTCGCCGCCGAACGCCGAGACGCGGCCGACTTCCTTGACCAGGGCCTTGCACGAGGCGGCGGTGATGGCCCGCGACGGGGCCGAGGCGGCGACGCATTCCGCGCCGTCGCAAACGAAGACCGCGCCGCCGGCGACGATCTTGGTCTTGGCGGCGACCGGGGCTTCCAGGGCGGCGGAGACGCGGCCGTCGGCCAGGGCGGCACCGGCGAACAGCGAAGCGGACAGGGCGGCGACGGCCGCCAGGGTACGGAGCTTCATAAGAGCCCTCCAACGTTCAGGGGAGTTGTGTAAGATCGATGATCGGCGAAAAGCGTACTGGGTGTTCAGGCTGGGGGATGCAAGCATCGGTATCCCCACCGACGCCACCAGGCTGAACTAAGCACTGCTTAGATATCAGTGATCAATAATTGCGCAAGCAGAAATTGGTTCGCATGAGCAATTTGTAATCCTGGCCAGCCGATTGCGGAATCGGCCAGGCTCGTCTGGCTAAAGGCCGAGGATGGAGTCGATCCGGCTTTCTGCGCGGGCGTGGACTTCGCGCTCCACCACCATGCCCTCGACCCGCGAATAGCGGCCGTTCTTGCCGGCCTTGCGCCGCAGCTGGTCGGCGGTCACCAGGCCGGGCGTACCCTCTGGCTCGGAGAATTTGCCCATCAGGGCTGCCAGCACCGCGCCGATGAAGGCTGCAGCGACCGGGCCCGCCGCGCCGGCGACCCCCTCGCCGAACACGGCTTGCAGGCGGCCGATCAGCAGTTCCCGGTTGGGCTGGTCCTCAAGCATGCCGATCAGCAGCAGGACACCCCCCTCGATGCAGACCGCCAGCAGCACCGTAACGAGAATGCCCAGCAGTCGGGGTCGGACGAAAAGTCCGAGAACCGCACCGATAATCGCTGCCACAGCCAGGGTGTACATGACCACAACCTAGCCGAGGTTGGTCAAGGGCCGGTTAAGATCGGCGGTCTTCCCGAACGTCAGGCTTGGCGGTCGATCAGGGTGGCGCATACTCGGCCGCAAGACCAAGACGACAACGCCGGGAGGCAAGGCCATGGACTTCAACCCGCCGCCGGAACTGACGGCCTATCTGGCCGTGCTCGACAAGTTCATCGAGGACGAAATCGCGCCCTTGCAGGCACGCGACGACAATGAGCGGTTCTTCGACCACCGTCGGGAATGGGCCCGTACCGACTGGGACGGCGGCGGCCTGCCCCGTCACGACTGGGAAGAACTGCTGGCCAAGGCCCGCAAGCTGGCCGACGCCGCCGGCCACTATCGCTTTGCCCTGCCCCGCGAGTTCGGCGGCCAGGACGGCTCCAACCTGTGGATGGCCGTGATCCGCGAACATCTGGCCAGCAAGGGCCTGGGCCTGTTCAACGACCTGCAGAACGAGCACTCGATCGTCGGCAACAATCCCTTCGTGCTGATGATCCGGGATTTCGGCCGACCCGATCAGCAGCACCTGATCAGCGACATGCTGGATCGCGGGGCCTTCCGCCCGACCTTCGGCCTGACCGAGCCGGATCACGGGTCGGACGCCACCTTCATGGAGACCCGCGCGGTCCGCGAGGTCCACAAGGGCGAGAGCGGCTGGCGGATCAATGGCGAGAAGATGTGGACCACCGGCATGCATGCCGCCACCCACTGCTGCCTGTTCGCCCGCACCAGCGGCGAGGACGGCGAGGCCCGGGGCATCACGGCCTTCCTGGTGCCGGCCCATGCCCCCGGCGTGAAGATCGAGGAATATCTCTGGACCTTCAACATGCCGACCGACCACCCCCGGGTCAGCTTCACCAACGTCTTCGTGCCCGATAGTGCGATGTTCGGCCCCGAAGGCGGCGGCCTGGCCCTGGCCCAGCACTTCGTGCACGAGAACCGTATCCGCCAGGCGGCCTCCAGCCTGGGGGCAGCGGTGTTCTGCATAGAAGAGAGCGTCAAGTACGCGCGGGTCCGCAAACCCTTCGGCAAGCCCCTGGCCGAGAACCAGGCCATCCAGTTCCCGCTGGTCGAGCTGGCCAGCACCGCCGAGATGCTGCGCCTGCTGATCCGCAAGACCGCCTGGGAGATGGACCAGATGACCAAGCCGGAGGTGGAAAAGCGCCTCTCCGACAAGGTCTCGATGTGTAACTATCAGGCCAATCGCCTGGTCTGCGAAGCTGCCGACAGGGCCATGCAGGTGCACGGCGGCATCGGCTATTCGCGTCACAAGCCCTTCGAGCACATCTATCGCCACCACCGCCGCTACCGGATCACCGAGGGCAGCGAGGAGATCCAGATCCGCAAGGTGGCCGCCTGGCTGTTCGGCTTTCTGGGCCCCCGTCGCAAAATCTTCGCCGAGATGGAGAAGGTTTAATCCGTCCCGACCTGACGTGGATCAAGGGACGCGCTATCTAACACCGGTATGCGACCTGAACGGCGCGTCCCGGCCACGCATGCGCGTTTCAGTGACTAAACAAGGCGGGCCTGTTTATCTGTTGCGGACGTCCTGTCCGGAACGGACAGGCTCTGTGGAGGGCTGCATGAACCGTTTCGTCAAAACCGCCGCGCGGATCGCGCTGGTCGCTTCTCTCGCCGCCGGCCTGGCCGGCTGCGGGGTCAATACCATCCCGACCCAGGACGAGGCCACCAAGGCCGCCTGGGCCGAGGTCCAGAACCAGTATCAGCGCCGGGCCGACCTGGTGCCCAATCTCGTCGCCACCGTGAAGGGCTATGCCGCCCAGGAAAAGGGCGTGCTGGTCGAGGTCACCGAGGCCCGCGCCAGCGCCACCCAGGTCAAGGTCGACGCCTCGACCATCACCGACCCGGCCCAGTTCCAGCAATATTCCGCCGCCCAGGACAAGCTGTCGGGCGTGCTCGGCCGGTTGATGATGATCCAGGAAAACTATCCCGACCTGAAGTCGAACCAGAACTTCATGGCCCTCCAAAGCCAGCTGGAAGGCACGGAAAACCGCATCACCATCGCGCGGCGCGACTACAACGAGACCGCCCAGAAGTACAACACGACCCTGCGGACCTTCCCCAGCATTCTCTGGGCCAAGACGGTCTATTCCAGCCAGAAGCCGGCCCAGCTGTTCCAGGCCACGGCGGCGGCCCAGGCGGCCCCGACGGTCAGCTTCGACCCGGCCCCGCCGGCCTCGGCTCCGGCTCCGGCCCAGTAAGTTGAACACCCTCTCTCTCCTCCCCCGCGCACGGGGGAGGGGTTGGGCGGCGGCCCTGCTGGCCATGCTCTGCCTCTCCCTGGCCCTTCCCGCCGTCGCCGCGCCGAAGTTCCCGCCCCTGAGCGGCCGGGTGGTCGATGAGGCCAATATCCTCTCGCCCCAGGTCGAGCAGGACCTGACCGTCCGGCTGAAAACCCTCGAGGACACCACGGGTCGCCAGCTCGTGGTGGCCACGGTTCCCAGCCTGCAGGGCTACGAGATCGAGGACTACGGCTATCAGCTCGGCCGCAGCTGGGGCCTGGGCGACAAGACCAGGGATGACGGCGTGATCCTGCTGGTCGCGCCCACCGAGAAGAAGGTGCGCATCGAGGTCGGCTATGGCCTGGAGCCAGTCCTGACCGACGCCCTGTCCAGCGTCATCATCCAGAGCGCCATCCTGCCGAAGTTCAAGGCCGGCGACCTGCCGGGCGGGATCGTGGCCGGGGCTGACGAGCTCGTCACCCAGCTGTCCCTGCCCGAGGACCAGGCCAAGGCGAAGGTCGCCCAGGCGGCAGAGCCACAGGCTTCAAGCCCCGGCTCGGGCTTCTCGCCGATCGCCGCCCTGCTGATCGGTCTGTTCGTGTTCTTCCTGATCACCCGCCTGCTGCCGGGACGGCGCGGACGGCGGAGTGGCCTGGGCGCCGCCCTGCCCTGGATCATTCTCGACGCCCTGACCAGCGGCAACGGTCGCGGGGGCGGCGGTGGATTTGGCGGCGGCGGCGGCGGCGGCTTCTCCGGCGGCGGCGGCTCGTTCGGCGGCGGCGGAAGTTCGGGGAGCTGGTGATGCGCAAGATGACTCCGCAAGACCAGGCCCGCATCGCCGAGGCCGTAGCGGCGGCCGAGAAGACCACCGCCGGCGAGATCTTCTGCGTCCTGGCCCCCCAGGTGTCCGACTATCGCGAGACACCGCTGGTCTGGGCGGCGGCGGCGGCCCTGATCCTGCCGGCCGGCGGCCTGCTGGCCGGATTGCGACCAGAAATGCTGACCACCCTGTTCGGCGGTTGGACCGTCGGCCACGCCTCGGCCACCGACGCTGCCATACTGTCGGCCCTGTCGATCTATATCGGGCTGCAGGCGGCGATCTTCATCGTCGCCGCCCTGCTGGTCTCGATCCCGCCCATCCGTCGCGCCCTGACGCCCGGCGCGATGAAGGCGGCGGCGGTCAAGCGCGCGGCCCTGGAACAGTTCATGAGCAAGGGCCTGCACCTGACCCGTGACCGCACCGGGGTGCTGATCTTCGCCGCCCTGGCCGAACGCCGCGTCGAGGTCATCGCCGACGAGGGCATCTACAAGGCCGCGCCCAATGCGGTCTGGGATGAGGTGGTCGCCGACCTGTTGGCAGGCCTGAAGCGCGGCAGGATCGCCGACGGCTTCGTCGCCGCCGTCACCCGGGTCGGCGAGATCCTCTCCAGCCACGTGCCCGTCCGTGAGACCGACACCAATGAACTGCCCGACGGCCTGACCATCCTGCCCAAGGGCTGAAGAGGGAGCACCCCATGTCCAGCATCGACCCGACCCGCGAGCAGTTCGACGCCTTCAAGGGCCTGCCCCGTGACACGCCGATCCAGATGCTGAACCTGGTGCGGCTCAAGGCCCTGGCCGACTATCCGGCCGATCACCCCGACCATGGCAAGGGCCTGTCGGGGCTGGAGGCCTATCGCGCCTATGGCCGGACCACGGCGGCGCTGTTCGCGAAACTGGGCGGGCGGCAGATCTGGGCGGGCAAGCCGGATCTGGTCCTGACCGGCCCCACCGACGAGCGCTGGGACCTGGCCTTCATCGCCGAGTATCCCAATGCCGGTGCCTTCTTCGCCATGGTCACCGACCCGGACTATCGCGAGTGGGTCAAGCACCGGCAGGCGGCGGTCGAGGACTCGCGGCTGATCCGACTGGCGCCGATGACGCCGGGCGAGGGGTTTGGGGAGTAGGCTACTCCGCCGCCAGAGCCACCGGCGCGGACCTGGCCCCGCGCACCAGACGACCCGGCAGGGCGCCGGTCGGCTCGCCGTCGCGATAGGTGACCACCCCGCCGACGATCGTGGCCACATAGCCGTGGGCCTTCTGGGTCAGGCGTCGACCGCCGGCCGGCAGGTCGTAGGCGACGCGGGGGGCCTCCAGGCTCAGGGCCTCATAGTCGATGACATTCAGATCGGCCCTATAGCCCGGCGCGATCAGGCCGCGATCCTCCAGCCCGACCGTCAGGGCGGTGTCACGGGTCTGCATCGCCACCATGGCTTCCAGCCCGATGCGCGGACCGCGCGTGCGGTCGCGGGTCCAGTGGATCAGGTTGCTGGTCGGGAAGCTGCCGTCGCAGATCATGCCCACATGTGCCCCGCCGTCCGACAGGCCCGGCACGGTGTCCCGGTGGTTCAGCATGGCGAAGCTGGGGTCCAGCGAGCCGTCGGCATAGTTCAGGAAGGGGTGATAGAGCATGCCCTGCCCGCCGTTCTCGAGCAGGATATCCAGGGCGACCTCCGCCGGACCCCGGCCTGAGGCCGCCGCGAGCGCGGCGATCGTCATCTCGGCGGTCGGCTCATAGTCGGGAACCGCCCCCATCGGGAACAGATTGCCCCAGGCCCGCAGGGCGCTACCGGCAAAGGGGCCACTGGCGTCGACATCATGGCTGAACAGGCGGGCGCGGAAGGCTGGATCGGAGAGCGCCACAACCTTTTCCGCCAGAGGACGGTCCCTCAGTTCGGCAAAGACCGGGTTCTGGCTGAACGGATTGAGGGTCAGTTCCAGGCCAAACAGCACCCCCACCGGGCGGCCGCAGACCTGGGCCTTGATCGGCAGCCCCGCATCGGCGGCGTCCTGCAGGCCCGCGAGGAGCCGCTTCCAGCCGTCCGGCGACTTGGGACTCTGGACGAGGGAGAAGGACAGCGGCCGACCCGAGCGCTCAACGATTCGACGCAGCATGGCCAGTTCGGCCAGACCGTCGGGGAAAAAGTCGGAGACCAGCTGCAGCACGCCCTTGCCGGCCGCAGCCAGGCCCAGGGCAATGCCGGTCAGTTCGTCCTCGCCGGCCGTCAGGGTCGGGGTCGGCTGGCCGTCGCTGGTGCGGTGATTGAGGGTGCGCGAAGTGGAAAAGCCCAGGGCCCCGGCCTCGACCGCCTGTTTGGCGATGGCGGCCATGGCCGCGATGTCGGCGGGCGTCGCCGGCTCGCGATTGGCCCCGCGCTCGCCCATCACATGGACCCGCAGGGCCGCGTGCGGCAGCTGGGCCCCGATATCAACGTCGAAGGTCCGTGCCTCCAGTGCGTCGAGATAGTCGGGAAAGCTCTCCCAGTTCCAGGGCAGGCCCTCGGTCAGGACCGGGAAGGGAATGTCCTCCACCCCCTCCATCAGACGGATCAGCCGGTCGCGGTCTTCCGGCCGGCAGGGCGCGAAACCGACGCCGCAATTGCCCATCACCACCGTGGTGACGCCGTGGCCCGAGCTGGGCGTCATGCGCGCGTCCCAGGTCGCCTGGCCGTCATAGTGGGTATGGATGTCGACAAAGCCAGGGGTGACGATGCGGCCCCGCGCGTCGATCTCCTCGGCACCCGCCGCCAGGTCCGGGCCGACGGCGGCGATCAGGCCATCCTTGACCGCAACATCGGCGAGGAAGGCCGGCGCGCCGGTCCCGTCGACCACCTGGCCCCCGCGCAGCACGAGATCATAAAGCCGACCCGGCATTCCGGCCTCCCGCATCCTGTCCCTGGTCGCGAGCGTCCGTCCGGCATCCGGCCCGGTCAAGGGTTCCGCCCCGTAAGGCAGAACGGGGCGGCCGCTTGCGCGACCGCCCCGTCCGTTTCGACCCGGGGTCGGGCCTTAGAAGGTCCGGCGGACCGTCACGCCCATGGTGCGCGGCTGGCCGACCGAATAGCCCAGACGGGCCCGACCGCCGCGTTCGCGGTCGAACGACAGCAGCGGGTTCTCGTCAAAGACATTGTTGGCGTAGGCGATGATGTCGACGCCGTTGTCCATCTCCAGGCCGATGCTGAAATTGACGATCTCGTAGCTGGGCAGCTTGAGATCGACGATCGTCGGCACAGTGCCCGTCGCCCCGCCGAAGGCCAGGCCCGAGGTGAAGGAGCGCGGGTTGTTCTCCTGATCGCTGGCCTGGGTATAGCGGCTGCCGATGTGCTGCACTGAGGCCGTGACATAGGCGTCGATGCTGTCCCGGAAGCGCCAGGAATAGGTGGCGTCGGCCGAGATCTGGAAGTTGGGCACCGAAGGCAGGCGGTTGCCTTCCCGGATGCCGCCGATGACCGCGCCCGAACCGTCCTTCACGGTCGAGTCGAACTCGGCTTCCAGCAGGCTGCCCGAAACGCCGACGTCGAAGCCCGGTGCCAGGCGAGCCGAGAACTCGGCCTCGATACCCTTGGTGTGAGCCTTGGGCACGTTGAACACGACGCGCGAGGAGCACGAGCCGGCGTCCAGCGTGGTCTGCAGGTCCTTGATGTCGGTATAGAAGATCGCGCTGTTGAAGCTGATGCCGCCGAAGCGTGACTTCACGCCGGCCTCATAGTTCCACAGGGTCTCGTCGTCATAGGACTGGAAGCCGCCGAAGATCGCCTTGTCCTGCGCCGAGCACAGCGGCAGGTTCAGCGGATCATTGACCCCGCCGAGCCGGAAGCCCTGGGCGGCCTGGGCGTTGAAGGTCACCGTGTCGCTGGCCTCGTAGCTGACCAGAACGCGGGGGTTGAAGCCGCTCGAGTCCGTCTTGTCGGTCTGGTTGTCGCCATTGGCGAACAGGCCGCCCGACTTGAACTGGCGGGTTTCCTTGAAGTCGTAGAACCGGCCGCCGGCCGTGACCGTCAGCTTCTCGCGCTTGTAGCTGGCTTCACCGAACAGGGCCTTCTGCTTGATGTTGTAGGGCAGCGAGGCGTTGTAGGGCGAGTTCAGCGGGAAGCCGTTGGCCACCGCCGCCGCGGTTCCGGCCCCGAAGCGGGCATTGGTATAGGGGTCATAGCCCGGGGTCGGCAGGCGCTGGTTATAGATGCGGTCGACCTCGGAATAGAAGCCGCCGATCACCCACTGGAAGGGCCCGTCGCCGGACGAGGACAGACGCAGTTCCTGGGTGAACTGTTCCAGGTCGGTGGTGTCGACCAGCTTGGACGGCAGCGGGACGGCGGCCGAGGGGAAGCCCAGATCCACCGAGACGCTGCCCGTCAGGGCGCTGGCGTCGCGGTCGATATGGATCTTGCGGTCGACATAGCTGGTCACCGAGGTCAGATCGACGGCACCCAGGCCGACCGAGGCGGTCAGGTCGGTCAGGAAGGTGTCGTCGGCGAAGCTTTCATCCAGCAGCAGATGCTGTTCGCGCTCACCCATCCGGACCGGGGCCCGGGTCGTGGTGTTGGGATTGGCATACAGGTTGAAGACTTCCTGGCGATTGAAGCCGTCGGCGCGGATCTCCTGATAGACGACGCGCGGGATGATGCTGATGTTCTCGGTCGGCTGCAGCAGGACCGAGAGACGGCCACCGACGCGGCTGCCGTCATTGACGTTCTTCTTGCGACCACCGCCTTCGCGGCGCGCATCGATGAAGCCCGCATACTTGGTGTAGTAACCGACCGCGCGCACGGCGACCTTGTCGGAGACCGGCAGGTTGATCGCGCCCTTGACGTAGCCGCCGGTGTCGTCGCCATCGACCATATTGGCATTGGCCTCGATCACGCCCTCCTGGACGCCGATCTTCGGCTGGTTGGTGATGTAGCGGATCGTGCCGCCGACCGAGCCGGAGCCGAACAGCGTGCCCTGCGGGCCGCGCAGGGTTTCCACCCGGTTCAGGTCAAAGAGGTCGATGTCCGGCGTGAACAGCGACAGCGAGATCACCGATTCGTCGAGATAGACCCCGACCTGCTCCTTGACGCCCGGCTGGTCGCGAACGACCTGGCCGGCCGAAACGCCGCGCACCGAGACCTGGCTCTGGCCGGGACCGAGGTTCTGGATCGTCAGGCTGGCGACATTGCGCGACAGGTCTTCCAGGGTGACCGCGCCGGACCGCTGGATGTCCTGCTGGGTCTGGGCATTGATCGAGAACGGCACGTCCAGAATGGTCGAGTCCCGCTTGGTGGCGGTGACGATAATTTCCTCGACGGTGGACTCCTGGGCCTGGGCCAGGGCCGGCAGGGCGACAAGGCCCGCCAGGGCGGTGGCGGCCAGCAGCGCGTGACGCGCGCGCGGGCGCCGGGTAGATAAGGTCATATGTAGTCCTCCCAGATGTTTTTCGCGGTCTCTGGGCCAGGCCCGGCCGCAAACTGAGGGTTCATGTTCACGCGAACCAAAGTCAACGCCCATTAAGGACGTTCCCGGATGGTTATCCGGGCTTGTGTCCCGGCTGGCGCACATCCGCTACATCAAGGCATGGAACGGGCTCGGAAGGGCCTCATCGGGGTCAGGGTTTGCGCGACATGGCGCAGACACCGGTGTCCCGCCCCTCCTAAAGCTCCGACTGTCCAGGCCGAAGCGGCTTTACGTGCGCGTGACCTTTCGCCGGCCGGATTCCGAGTCTAGGGTGGCCGCCAATTCAAACTAACGTTTAACGGGGAGTGCGCTCATGCGCGAAGCGGTCATCGTCTCTTACGCCCGCACCGGTCTGGCCAAGTCAGTCCGCGGCGGTTTCAACAATACGCACGGCGCCGCCATGGCCGGCCATGCCATCCAGCACGCCGTGGCGCGGGCCGGCCTCGAAGGGGCTGAAGTGGAAGACGTGGCCCTGGGCTGCGGCGGTCCCGAAGGCGCCACCGGCATGAACGTGGCCCGCAATGCCGCCATGTGGGCCGGCCTGCCGGTCACCACCTCGGGCCACACCATCAACCGCTTCTGTTCGTCGGGTCTGCAGGCCATCGCCACGGCAGCCAACTATGTCCGCAATGACGGCGCTGATGTCGCGGTCGGCGGCGGCGTGGAATCGATCTCGCTGGTCAATGCGGGCGGCCACATGAACCGCTTCCACATCACCGAAGAAAAGCTGATGAAGAGCCATCCGGCCCTCTGGATGGCGATGATCGACACCGCCGACATCGTCGCCAAGCGCTACAATGTCAGCCGCGAATACCAGGACGAATACGCCCTGCGCAGCCAGCAGCGCATCGCCGCTGCCCAGGCCGCCGGCCTGTTCAAGGACGAGATCGTGCCGATGGCCACCAAGATGAAGGTGGTCAACAAGGAAACCAAGGAAGAGAGCTTCGTCGACTATGTGGTCGACAAGGACGAGTGCAACCGCGCTGACACCACGCTGGAAGGCCTCTCCAGCCTGAAGCCGGTCATGGGCGAAGGCAAGTTCGTCACCGCCGGCAATGCCAGCCAGCTGTCGGACGGCGCTGCTGCCGTGGTGGTGATGGAAGCCGCCGAAGCTGCCCGTCGCGGCCTGACCCCTCTGGGTGCCTTCCGCGGCTTCGCCGTGGCCGGTTGCGAGCCCGACGAGATGGGCATCGGTCCGGTCTTCGCCGTGCCGCGCCTGCTGGAGCGCCACGGCCTGAAGGTCGACGACATCGACCTGTGGGAACTGAACGAGGCCTTCGCCAGCCAGTGCCTCTACAGCCGCGACCGTCTGGGCATCGATCCCGAGAAGTACAACGTCAATGGCGGCTCGATCGCCATCGGCCACCCCTTCGGCATGACCGGCGCCCGCTGCGCCGGCCACCTGCTGATGGAAGGCAAGCGTCGCGGTGCCAAGCTGGGCGTGGTCACCATGTGCATCGGCGGCGGTATGGGCGCGGCCGGCCTGTTCGAAATCTATTGATTTCGATCTGAAGCCATAGGGCTTTCAACTCGGTCGGGCCGGGAACCTGCAGAGGTTCCCGGCCCGATTTGCATTCCGGTAACCCATCGCGGGTATTCTGAGGTCAGGTGCTTGAACGACGGGTTTTGGCAACCATCTTTGTTGCTGAAACGCGGCCGCGATCTTCGCGCAACGCCAGAACAGAGACCCGCCATGGCCCTCAAGGCCTTTTTCGTCCTCGCCCTCGTCCTCGCCATCACGATCGGCCTGCTGCTGCCGACCCCGGGTTCGGACAAGTCGCATCCCTCGCATTCCTCGATCGAGACGATCGAACTGCGTCGCGGCTAGGGCCGTCCCGGGTTACGGCCCGCCTTCGACCTGAAACGGGCCTAGGGCTTGGGCTGGGCCGCCAGAATGGCCGTGTGTTCGGCGCAGCCCTTGAGCGTCTCGCCATCAATCCAGACCTCGGCATAGAACCGGTAGATCCGGTCCGACATGCCGTCGGTACAGACGCCGGGCGTCAGGCGAACCACCAGCCGGCCCTTGTCTGCCTCTGCGCCGTTGGAGTCCCAGACCCCCTGGGTGCCGTCGAGGCGCACGCCGGGATTGGCATTGACGACGTCCGGCGCGTCGGGACGGGTCAGGGTCAGGCCGGCGGCGCGGATCTTCACCGACCAGAACGGCTCGGTGCCGAGGACATCGAGATCACCGGCATAGTTCGGCGTCCGGGCCGAGGCCGGCGCATCTGCCGGAGGGGCGGCGTCATCGGACGCGCCCATCGGGGATGGGCCACAGGCGGCGAGCACCAGAAGCATAACGGTCAGGGCGGCTGTACGTGGCATGGCGGCGGCTATCCCCCTTGAGGCGACTGAGGCTAGTCTTGCGCAGCATGACTCGAAAAGCCTCTCCCAGCTTCCTGGAATTTTTCGCCGGTGGCGGAATGGCCCGTCTGGGTCTGGGAGACGGCTGGACCTGCGCCTTCGCCAATGACTTCGACCCGGTCAAGGCGGCGACCTATCGCGCCAATTTCGCCGATGCGGGCTCTTCCAACGAGGAGGTGCATTTTCACGAAGGCGACGTCTGGACCATCGCGGCCGACCGCCTGCCGACCGCCGACCTGGCCTGGGCCTCCAGCCCCTGCCAGGACTTCAGCCTCGCCGGGGCCCGGGCAGGCCTGGCCGGCGGGCGCTCGTCGGCCTTCTTCGGCTTCTGGCGACTGATCCAGGCCCTCGCTGCCGAGGGACGCAGCCCCGACACGATCGTGGTCGAAAACGTGGTCGGCTTGCTGACCTCGCATGAGGGCCGCGACTTCACCGCCCTGTGCCAGGCCCTGGCCGACGCCGGCTATGGCTTCGGGGCCCTTGAGATCGACGCGGCGCGGTTCACGCCGCAGTCACGGCCGCGGGTCTTTGTGGTCGCCTCCCGCCGAAGGGCAGACGCCCTGGCCGGTCCCAGCCCGTTCCACAGCCGCGCCGTCAAGGCGGCGTTCGCGCGCCTGCCGGCCGGCCTCCAGGCCGGCTGGATCTGGTGGGGGCTGGCCGCGCCCCCGGCCCGCAACACCGATCTGGCCGCCCTGCTCGAGCCCGATGCGGCCATGGCCTGGAGCCCGCCCGACAAGACCCGGGCCCTGCTGGCCCTGATGGCCCCGGCCCAGCGCGCTGCGGTCGAGGCCCATGTGCAGGGCGGCGGTCGGGCGGTCGGGGCCGTGTTCCGGCGCATGCGGGACGGCCAGCAAAGGGCCGAGGCCCGCTTTGACGGCCTGGCCGGCTGTCTGCGCACCCCGCGCGGCGGCTCGTCACGCCAGACCCTGCTGGTCATCGATCAGGGCGAGGTGCGCTCGCGGCTGCTGTCGCCGCGGGAGGGCGCGCGGCTGATGGGTCTGCCCGAGACCTATGTCCTGCCCCGCAGCCAGACGGCGGGCCTGCACGTGATCGGCGACGGCGTGGCCCCGCCTGTCGTCCGCTGGCTAGCTGCAAGTCTGCTCGAGCCCCTGATCGATAGCAAATCTGCAAGCCTTGCCGCCGAATGACCCGCTGACAGTCAAAACCCCGCGCCCTAAGGTGCGTTCAGGCCTTTGGGCCGGACAACTTTCAGCGAGATCTTCTCATGGCCGACGCCACCTCCTCCTATGATGCGGCCCGCTACAAGCGTTCCGGGCGCGGCAAGATCTATGACTCCATCCTCGACACCATCGGCGACACGCCGCTGATCCGGCTGCCGCGGCTGACGGCCCAGATCCAGCCCAAGGGCGAGGTCGTGGCCAAGCTGGAGTTCTTCAATCCCCTCGCCTCGGTGAAAGACCGGATCGGCGTCTCCCTGATCGAGAGCCTGGAAGCCCAGGGCATCCTGAAGGACGGCGCGACCATCGTTGAGCCGACCAGCGGCAATACCGGCATCGCCCTGGCCTTCGTAGCCGCCGCCAAGGGCTACAAGCTGATCCTGGTCATGCCCGAAAGCATGTCGATCGAGCGCCGCAAGATGCTGCTGCTGCTGGGTGCCAAGCTGGAACTGACCCCCGCCGAGAAGGGCATGCGCGGCGCCGTCGCCCGCGCCCAGGAGATCATCGAGGCTACGCCTGGCGCGATCATGCCCCAGCAGTTCGAAAATGCTGCCAATCCGCTGATCCACCGGGTCTCGACCGCCGAGGAGATCTGGAACGACACCGACGGTGCCGTCGACGCCGTGGTCTCGGGCGTCGGCACCGGCGGCACCATCTCGGGCGTCGGCCAGGTCCTGAAGGCCCGCAAGGCCTCGCTGAAGATGGTCGCCGTCGAGCCCGAAGCCTCGCCGGTGCTGTCGGGCGGCGCGCCCGGCCCGCACAAGATCCAGGGCATCGGGGCCGGCTTCGTGCCCGGTATTCTGGATCGCGGTGTGATCGACGAGATCATCCAGGTCAGCAATGACGACGCCTTCGCCATGGCCCGCCGCTCGGCCGCGGTCGAGGGCCTGCCGGTCGGCATCAGCTCCGGTGCCGCCCTGACCGCCGCCTTCGATCTGGCCCTGCGCGACGACTATGCCGGCAAGCTGATCGTGGCGATCATCCCCAGCTTCGCGGAACGCTACCTGTCCACGGCCCTGTTCGACGGGCTCTGATCACACGGCAATGATCCTGGGCGTGGTGTTGTCCTGCAGAGCGGGGCGACACCGCGCCCATGACCCCTGACCTCCGGGGTCTCGCCTCCGTCACAGGGCGGGCTTGGCTACCATCAGCCAGACAATGCCGAGCACCGCCGCAAAGGCGGGAAAGCCCAGCACGAACCACAGCCTGAACAGACGGAAATAGCGTTCAGGCAGGGGAGCGCCGCTTTCGGCCGCCTGGAGGGCGAGGTCGCGCAACCGGATCTGGATCCAGACCACGGGCAGCCAGCAGAGACCCGTGACCACATAGAGCACGAGGCTCAGGCCGATCCAGCCTGACAGCAGCGGATAGCCGGCCAGATGGGCCAGGGCGGCGCCGGTGATCGGCTGAAGGATCACGGCCGAAGCCGTGAACACGGTGTCGGCCAGCACCACGATCCCGGCGGTGTGGGCGATCACGGCCGGATCGCGGCTGCGGTGGGCCATCAGCATGAAAAAGGCGATGCCGGCTCCGGTGCCCAGCAGGACCGCCGCCCCGATCACATGGGCCACCTTCAGGAGGGTGTAGAGGTCCATCAGCGCTCGTCCAGCAGGGCCAGGGCCGTCAGGGCCAGGAAGGCGGCGGGAATGCTCTTGAGCAGCGGCCCCATAGGGTCGAGCCACAGGTCCGGGCGGACCAGGGCACCGCCGATCAGATAGGCCGCCGTGATCAGCAGCATGCCCTGCAGGCTGCGGGCCGCAGTCGGTCGCCAGGCCAGGAGCAGCGCCAGACCTATATCGGCCAGGCTTCCGGTCACCACCGCCTGAGCCGCCAGCCCGGCCTCCATCCCGGACGTGGTCAGCACGGCGACGGCGGCGTCAAATCCGACTGTCAGGCCGATCAGGCCCGACAGCAGCCAGAAGCCAAACAGGCAGGTCAGAATGGCCGGCTTGGCGAAATAGGCGCGGGCGAACCAGCGCTCCTGCACGCCCGAGGGCGCGGCGGTCAGCAGGGCGTCGAAGGACCTGACCTGCAAGCCCAGAGTCGCGGCGTCTTCTGCCCGACCGCGCACACCCATCCGCAGCTGTTCGAGCGCGGCGGTGCGCATCGGACTGCGCCAGCCGAGCCAGGCCAGACCATCACTCACGGCGGCCGTCGCCCGGGCCAGGACGAGCGGCAGACGCACCACCGGCGCGGGACGCAGCCCCAGCCAGAGGCGCAGACGGCCGACCAGGTCGACGAGGGTCAGGGCCTCTGAATGGACAAGGTCGAGACTGATCCGCGACGGCGCATCTGGCCTGACGCAGCGGGCGACCGCGAGGGCCAGGTCCTCGGCCCCGATCGTCTGGACGAGGCTATCGGCATGAACCAGGGGGCTGATGCCCGGGAAACCCGCCAGGCCGCGCAACAGGGCTGTGCCGCCATAGGCCGAGGGCGCGAAAACCAGGCCGGGGCGCAGGATGATCCAGTTCAGGGGCGACTGGGCCAGCAAGGCCTCCGCCTCCAACTTGGTGGCATTGAAGGCCGTGGCCCGCTCGGGTCCAACCCCGGCCGCCGAGATATGAACCAGCCGGTGAACGCCGGCCGCTTCGCAGGCCTCGGCCAGGCGACGGACCCCGTCGACATGCACTGCGCGCAGGTCGTCGCGGGGACTGTCCTGCAGGGCGCCGGCGCAATTGACCACCACCTCGACGCCTCCGAGCAGGGCGACCCAGTCGGCGACCGTGGCCTCCGCCAGGTCGGCACGCTTCCAGTCGAGGGCAGGAAAGCGCCGGCGGGCCGCGTCGAGGTCACGCCCCAGGCCCAGGACCTCGTGGCCATCGACCACAAGCCGCGCCGAAACATAGGAGCCGATGAGCCCATAGGCCCCGATAACCGCGATGCGCATCAGCGAGTCTTATCGTCTGAGTTTGTGCGGGTGAAGCTTCACAATTGCGCCCTGCGGCTTGGCGGGTGTGGTCCGTACATTGGCCCCCCCGCAGTGGGCCCACCCTCGTCAGGGCGACAGGTGCCCACCCACCCTAGGGCGTGGCAGCGGCGGGCGTCCGGTTCGCCGCGTCCCGCTGGTCTGGGGACAGCACCTGAGCCAGGGCGGCGTAGAGCTCGATCGGATCGATCGGCTTGGCCACATGGGCATTCATGCCTGCGGCCCGGCAGGCGTCCCAGTCCTTGGGCGTGGCCGAGGCGGTGACCGCGATCACCGGCGTGTCGCGATTGGGACCTGAGCCACTGCGCAGCACGCGGGTGGCCTCGCGGCCGTCCATGCCGGGCATGTAAACGTCCATCAGCACGACATCGAAGACCTCGGCGGACAGCAGTTCCAGGGCCTGTTCACCGGATTCCGCCAGGGTTGCATCGACCCCGAAGGGCTGCAGGACCAGTTCGATGGCCCGGCGGTTGACGACATGGTCGTCGACCACCAGCACCCGGGTCCCTGCCACCGATGGGCCGACCTCGCCGACCTGCGGTGCCTCCGCGGCCTCGACCTGCAGGCTCAGGGTAAAGGTAGCCCCCTGCCCCTCGACGCTGCTGACGACCAGGTCCCCGCCCATCAGACGAGCCAGTTCCCGGCTGATCACCAGGCCCAGGCCCGATCCGCCATGCTGACGCACGACGCTGGTGCTGAGCTGCTCGAACGGCGTGAAGAGCCGGGCCATGTCGGCCTGCGAAATGCCGGACCCTGTATCGACGACCGTGATCGTCAGATGGTGCCCCGAGCCTTCGTCCCGGCTGCCCAGACGCACCTCGACCGCACCACGATCGGTAAACTTGATGGCATTGGAGAGCAGATTGTTGAGCACCTGACGCAGGCGCAGGGCGTCACCCGATACCCATTTGGGCAGGGATGCTGCCCCAACGACCCGCAACCTGAGGCCCTTCTTGGCGGCTTCCGGTCGCCAGAGGCGCAGGGTGTCCGACAGGGTCTGGCGAAGATTGAACGGGGCCTTCTCGACGGCCATCCGGCCGACCTCAAGGCGCGAGAAGTCCAGCAGGTCATTGAGCAGGGCCCGCATCAGACCACCGGCGTCGCTGATCAGCTGGGCATGGATCTTGGAACTGGCCTCGGGCACCTCGCTATGCAGCCGCGCCGCCCCGGCCAGGATGGCGCTGATCGGGGTGCGCAGCTCATGACTGATCATGGCGACAAAGGCGGACTTGGCGGCCACGGCCTCCTCCGCCTCCTGCCGGCGCAGCTCGGCCTCATGCTTGGCGTCGGCCTCGGCCTGAAGAGCCGCCGACAGGGTCCGGCTGGCGACGGCGACCGAAATGATCAGCAGGGCGGCCCCGACCCATAGCACATTGGCCAGGGGCGCGTCCGGATTGGCCGTGCGGGCGATCAGGGGCGCTGCCAGCAGATAGACCAGGTGGGGCAAGGCGGCCGACAGGGTCGCCGATCTCAAACTGCCATTGACGACGATCACATTGAGCAAGGACCCCGCGATCAGCATGGCCCCCAAGGTCGGCGCAAACCTCAGATCTGAGGCAAACAACGGCAGGGCCAGAAAGCCGAAGGTGGCCGAGGTGAGGAACGGCGAAACCGTCAGCGCCCAGCGGCGCCAGGGTGACGGAGTCGCTTCGGGGTGAGCCGCCACCGAACGGGTTGCCCACTGCTCGCCGAGCAGGGCCAGAAGATAGACACCGGCCCAGATCCAGATCCAGTCCATGCCGGCAGCAAGGTAGAGGACCACGGTGATGGTGGCGGTGGCAAACAGGCGCAGATAGATGTTGGCCATACGCGAAGCTGCAGCGCGCGCCAGGTTCCGCTGCGATTCACTGACCCCCATCGGCGCCTTGTCCCCCGGCCTGACGCTTTACGCTTGCAACGGCCTTTTCAGCACCGATCCCTGAGTTGACGTGAAGCACCAGCGTCCCGTCAATGGGCTCGCCACCGACATTTCCGTGGGGAGGCCGCAAATTTCGTGGCGTTCCCGGCCTCCGGGAGAATCTCTAAGGGCAAATTCTACCCCAAACCCCGCCCGGCATGCGACCCCGTCAGCTAGGGTCGCGGGCCGAAGGCGCGCTCCAGATCGGTCGCCTCGACCCCGTCGATCTCCAGGCGCTTGAGGCGCGCGGTCGCGCCCGCTGCCAGGCGGACAGCGGATTTGGGCAGGCGAAGGCTCTTGGCGATGAAGCCGATCAGGGCGGCATTGGCCTCGCCCTCCACCGGAGCGCTGGCCACGCGGACCTTCAGATAGGGCCGCCCCTCGGCATCGAGGGCCCAGCCGTCCGCGCCGTCGCGCCCGCCGCGCGGCGTCAGGCGGACGGCCAGTTGCATGGATCAGCCCAGCAGGCCGATCAGGGTGAACTTCAGCGACGGCAGGAGAATGTCCTTCACGCCGGTGATCAGCAGCAGCACGACGATCGCGCTGAGATCGACGCCGCCCAGGGGCGGGATGATCCGCTGGAACGGCCGCAGCACCGGACCTGTCACCCGGTCGAGGAAGGTACTGACCTGATAGACGGCCGGGTTGCGCAGGTTGATGACGTCGAACGCCACGAGCCAGCTCATGACGGCCGAGATGATGATGGCCCACCAGAGCAGGCCGAGCAGTGCCGAAGCGATGAAGAAGGCGAAGGTGATAATGGCGGCCATGGGTTTCCCGTCCGAGTCTTCCGCTTCTTGCCGCGCCTTGCCCGCGCTGGCAAGCAAAGCCGACCGGGGCAGCTTGACGCGAGCCCCGCCCCGCCTTATTCCCGCGCTTCCTTGGGGCCGTAGCTCAGATGGTAGAGCGCCTCGTTCGCAATGAGGAGGTCAGGGGTTCGATTCCCCTCGGCTCCACCAAGGACTTCCGGAAATCCTGATCTTCAGCTCGGCCTCGTGGCGGCAAATCGCGTCTCTGGTAGCGGTCGCGATCACAGGTGCTGCAGCAAAACCGTGAGCCCGACGCAAGCCCCATGCGCATTGATGGCGGATGGGGACATGTTCTTGCCCCCCGGATGTAGAACTGCGACATTCTGACACAGTCGGCGGGGTCGCCCCCCCCCGCGACCACACGTCACAGGTGTCACGGATCTGGCGTCCAGCCTCTGGAGGCCGGTGCCCCCGTCCGTCAGTGCGCCTCGTCCCAACTGAGGGCCGCCCGGGCCTCGACGGTCAGGGGCACAGACATGGCCACGGCCGGCGTGGCAGCACCTTCCATCACCCGGCGCGCCACGGCGCAGGTCGCCTCGGCCTCGTTGCTAGGCGCCCAGGGCCTGAGCGCGCTTGCCCGCTCAGGGCGGAGTGTCCTGGCTTGGAACTGTACCAATGCAAGGCGGGCCCGCCGTGAAGGCGGCGAGCCCGTTTCGCGGAAACCCTGTTGGAAGCGTGAGGCTTAGAACTCTTCCCACTCTTCCTTGACCGCAACAGCGGCCGAGCTACGGCCCGGACGGACGGCGGTCTGCGGACGTTCGCGCGGCGGCGGCGCGGCGCGGTTGGCCGCCTGGACCGCCTGGGCCGCCTGGGCTGCGCCCCCGGCGGAAACCTTGAAGCGGCCGACCAGATTGGCGAGCTCGCTGGCCTCGCCCTTGAGGGCGTGGGTGGCGGCGGTGGCCTGTTCGACCATGGCCGCATTCTGCTGAACCACCTGGTCCATCTGGTTCACGGCCTGATTGACCTCGTGCAGACCCGTGGACTGCTCGGTGGCCGAGGCGGCGATCTCGTTGACCAGGGCGTCGATCGAGGCGACCTGGGTGACGATGCGCTGCAGGGCCTCGCCCGTCTGGCCCACCAGACTGACGCCCGTGCCGACCTGCTGGGTCGAGGTCGAGATCAGGACCTTGATCTCCTTGGCCGCGTCGGCCGAGCGCTGGGCGAGCGCCCGCACTTCCTGCGCCACGACCGCGAAGCCGCGACCCGCCTCACCCGCGCGCGCCGCTTCGACGCCGGCGTTCAGGGCCAGAAGGTTGGTCTGGAAAGCGATCTCGTCGATCACCCCGATGATGTTGCCGACCTTCTGCGAGGACCCCTCGATCTCGGTCATGGCCGCGACGGCCTGGCTGACGATCTCGCCCGAGCGCTGGGCGTCGGTGCGGGCGTTGGCCACCACCTGCGAGGCCTCCTTGGCGCCCGAGGCCGTCCGGCGGACTGTAGCGGTGATCTCGTCAAGGGCCGCGGCGGTTTCTTCCAGGCTGGCGGCCTGCTGCTCGGTGCGGCGCGACAGGTCATCAGAAGCCCGGGCAATCTCCTCCGCGCCGGCGCTGACGCCGCCGGTGGTGGCGGTGATCGCCTTCATCGTGTCCAGCACGCGTTCGGCCGCGGCGTTGAAATTGGCCTTCAGGCCTTCGGCCTTCGGCGAGAACGGTATCGTGATGCGGTGCGTCAGGTCGCCCGAGGCCAGGTGATCGAGGGCCTCATTGAGGGCGGCGAAATTGGCGGCATCGCTGCGGGCCATCTCGCTCTTCTCGTCCTCGTTGGCGGCGCGCTCGGCCTCGACGGCACGGCGCTGATGGGCAGCGTCGGACTCGATGCGGATCTTCTCGAGCGCGGCTTCCTTGAAGTGGCTGACGGCGGCGGCCATCTGGCCGATCTCGTCCTTGCGGCCGGCGGCCGGCACGGCCACCGAATGGTCGCCCGAGGCCAGTCGGCGCATGGCGGCAGTCATGGCGGCGACGGGGCCGGCGATGCCGCTGGTCAGCAGCAGGCCGCTGGCCAGGGCGATGGCGGCGGTGACCAGGATGCCGATGGCCAGGGTCAGGGTCGAGGCGGTCGAGGCCTTCCTCTGGGCGGCGGCTTCGGCGGCGACCACGGCCTCGGAGTCATCGACGATGGCCTGGATGGCGTTTTCGACCGGCTCGACGGCCTTGTCGGCGATGCCGTCATGCTTGACCAGGTCGATGGCCTGCGGGCGGGTCAGGGGATCGCGGCCCAGGCTCAGGGCGGGCTCGATGGCCTGCGCGCGATAGTCGGCATAGGCGGCGTCAACGGCGGCGATGCGAGCCAGATCGGCCTCGTCGCCCTTGTTCAGCTCGCGCAGCTTGTCCAGCGCCGCCAGGAACTTGGGCTTGTGGGCCTCCTCCAGCCGCTTGACGTAGTATTCATCGCCCGACAGCAGGAAGCCGCGCAGCGAGTTTTCCTGCCGGGTCAGGCGGAAGGCTGCAGTGTCGGCGGCGCGCAACGACTGATGGGCCCGCTCGGTCCGCTCGAAGGACTTGGTCAGGCTCTGCGTATTGGCGTAGAGCGCCGCGCCCATCAGCATGATCGTGGCGAGCATGACGGCAAACACCGTCATTAGCTTTTGCGGAATTCTCAGATCGCCGAAAGACACAGCCAACTCCTGGATAGCGCGACGGTGCCTTCAAACCCTATATATAACAAAGATTTAAGTCTGAATCCGAGGCAAGGCACCAACCCTAGCCATGCTTTGAAATCGGTTGACATGGCATTAACGATGGCGCCGCGCAATGTCGCACCCCGGCCCGTTTCGCCACTATCCTGATCAGTGCGCCTCGTCCCAGTTGAGGGCCGCCCGGGCCTCGACGGTCAGGGGCACCGACATGGCCACGGCCGGCGCAGCAGCGCCTTCCATCACCCGGCGGGCCACGGCGCAGGTGGCCTCGGCCTCGGCCTCTGGGGCTTCGAAGACCAGTTCGTCGTGCACCTGCAGCAGCACCTTCGACGACAGGCCGGCCTCGACCAGAGCCGCCGGCATGCGGATCATCGCCCGGCGCATCACATCGGCTGCCGCCCCCTGGATCGGCGCATTGATCGCCGCCCGCTCGGAGAACTGCCGCTGGGCCGCCGACTTGGCGTGGATGTCGGGGATGTTGATCTTCCGACCGAAGATCGTCGTCACATAGCCGTGCTCGCGCACGAAGGCCTTGGTGGCGTCCATATAGGCCTGGATACCGGGGAAGCGCTCGAAATAGGTCTTGATATAGGCCCCGGCCTCGCCCTGGCCGATGCCCAGCTGGTTGGCGAGACCAAAGGCCGAGATGCCGTAGACGATGCCGAAATTGATCGCCTTGGCCCGGCGGCGTACCTCGCTGGGCATGCCCTCGATCGGCACGCCGAACATTTCCGAGGCGGTCATGGCGTGGATGTCGAGGCCCTCCTGGAAGGCCTTCTTCAGCTGCGGGATATCGCCGATATGGGCCAGCAGGCGCAGCTCGATCTGGCTGTAGTCGGCGCTGATCAGCCGCTTGCCCGGCGCGGCCACGAAGGCCTTGCGGATCTTGCGGCCTTCCTCGGTGCGGATCGGGATGTTCTGCAGGTTGGGATCGGACGAGGACAACCGCCCGGTCGTGGTGGCGGCCAGGGCATAGGAGGTGTGGATGCGGTTCTCGCTGCCCGGCGCGATGGCCGCGATCAAGTTGTCGGTATAGGTGCCCTTCAGCTTGGACAGCTGGCGCCAGTCCAGCAGGACGCGCGGCAGCTCGTGCTCCAGGGCCAGGCCCTCCAGCACGTCGCTGTCGGTCGACCACTGGCCGGTGGCGGTCTTCTTGCCGCCCTTCAGGCCCATCTCGCCGAACAGCACGTCGCCAACCTGTTTGGGACTGCCCAGATTGAACGGATGGCCGACCAGGGCCTGGGCCTTGGCCTCGAACTCGGCCATGCGCATCGAGAACTCGTTGGACAGCCGCCTCAGGGTCTCGGGATCGACGCGGATGCCCTCGTTCTCCATCGCCGCCAGCACCGGCGGCAGGGGGCGCTCCAGGGTCTCATAGACGGTCAGCAGGCCGCGCGCCGCCAGCTGGGGCTTCAGGATCGCATGGAGCCGCAGGGTGACGTCAGCGTCCTCGGCCGCATAGGCCGTGGCCTCGACCAGGCCGACATGCTTGAAGCTGATCTGGCTCTTGCCGGTGCCGGCCACCTGTTTGAACGGGATCGGCTTGTGGCCCAGCCATAGCTCTGACAGCTCGTCCATGCCGTGGCCGTGCAGTCCGGCCTCCAGCACATAGCTGATCAGCATGGTGTCATCGATCGGCGAGACCTGGACGCCATAGCGCGACAGGACGGCGATATCGTACTTGCCGTTCTGGGCGACCTTCAGCACGGCCGGGTCTTCCAGCATCGGCTTGAGCACGGCGATCGCCTCGACCAGCGGGATCTGCTCCAGGCTGGCGGCGGTCTCGAAGGCCAGGCCCTCGGCCTTTTCCTCGTGGGCCAGAGGGATGTAGCAGGCCTCGCCCGGTGCCAGGGCCAGGGAGACGCCGACCAGGCCGGCGGTGGCGGAACCCAGGGCATCCGTCTCGGTATCGAAGGCCACCAGCCCCCTGGCCGTGGCCCGGTCGACCCAAGCCTGCAGGGTGGCCAGGTCACGCACGCAGGCATAGGCGCTGGTGTCGATGGCGACCGGCTCGGCGACCGGGGCCGCCGCAGCGCGCGCGGCAGCGCCCATATAGGAGACGGTCGCGACGGGGGCCGTCGGCGTCGTCCCGGCCGGGCGCTCCAGGGTGCGCGGCGCGGCGGCGGCGCTGCCGTCCCCGACCCGGCGGGCCAGGGTGCGGAACTCCATGGCCTCGAGGAAGGCCTGCAGCACGTCCTTGTCGGGCTCGCGCAGGGTCAGGTCGGCGATCGGTTCGGGCAGGGGCGTATCGCAGTCCAGCTGCACCAGCTGGCGCGACAGACGGATCTGGTCGGCGAATTGGATCAGGGTCTCGCGCCGCTTGGGCTGCTTGATCTCGCCGGCCCGGGCCAGCAGGGTATCGAGGTCGCCATACTCATTGATCAGCTGCGAGGCCGTCTTGATGCCGATCCCCGGGGCACCGGGCACATTGTCGACGCTGTCGCCGCACAGGGCCTGAACATCGACGACCTTGTCGGGATAGACGCCGAACTTCTCGAACACCTGCTCGCGATCGATGCGCACGCCCTTCATCGGGTCGAACATCGAGACCCCGTCCCCGACCAGCTGCATCAGGTCCTTGTCGGACGAGACGATGACGGTCTCGCCGCCCAGTTCGCGCACCCGGCAGGCATAGGCGGCAATCAGGTCGTCGGCCTCATAGCCGGGCAGTTCGATGGCCGGGACGCCGAAGGCCAGGGTGGCCTCGCGCACCAGCGGAAACTGCGGCACCAGATCCTCCGGGGCCGGCGGGCGGTGGGCCTTGTACTGGTCGTAGAGCTTGTTGCGGAAGGTCTTTTCCGAATGGTCCCAGATCACCGCCAGGTGGGTGGGCGCATCGCCCTGCATGTCGCGCAGCAGCTTCCACAGCATGTTGCAGAAGCCCTGCACCGCGCCGACCGGCAGGCCGTCGCTCTTGCGGGTCAGGGGCGGCAGGGCGTGATAGGCGCGGAAGAGATAGGCCGAGCCGTCGACCAGGAACAGCCGCACGGCCGGGCCGTTTGCGGGCATGGTCGGGGCAGGAGCAGAATCGGCGGGCGCAGCGGTGTCGGTCATGGCCGGACCATAGGCTGGCGGCCGGGCGGCGGGAAGAGTTGGCGGGGTGGGGATGCGCGTCAGCGGATAGGGGACATTCTGAGGGGCGGTTCAGGGTGGTGAGCGGAATCACGGAACCCCTCTCTCATAGAGAAAGGGAGGGGCCCGGCGCCGCAGGCGGTGGGAGGGTGAGAGGTTTCACCGCTAGCCGGAAAAACCTCGATTCCTGTCGTTGAGCGCCCTGACACCCCAGCCCACCTTTTAGCCACGGCCAATACTGCGAAATGGCGAACACCATCTTGCCGCGCTTCAGTCGGAAAGTTTGTAACCTCTCACCCTCCCACCGCTTCGCGGCGGGCCCCTCCCTCTCTCTATGAGAGAGGGTTTCAGGAGGTCCGACTTGGGTCGGAAGCACCATTTGCCTTCCCGCCCGAAAGCCGACGCCCCGCGTCCCGCGCATCCCTAAATCTCTTGGAGGCTGCAGCGTGCCGGAGAGGAAGGGTCTGTCAAGGACCGCCTCCGGCGGCCGCGTCGCGGCGACGCGCAGCGTCGTCCTTGAGAGACCCTTCCTCTCCGGCGATCGTCTCGCCGTGAGATTTAGGGATCGCTCCCTGCGTGGGCGACGCCGGGGCGGTGCTTCGCCGGCCAACGCCGCAGGCCCCCTCCTGACCTGCTGCGCAGGTCGTCCTCCCCCCTGCGGGGGGAAGATGAAGGACAGCGATCCGTAGGGGGCAAGTGCGGGGATAGCGATCGCGCCATCCCCGGATCGGCACGGGGACTAACAACCCTCTCCCAGAGGGAGAGGGTGGGGCCCGCCGCGTAGCGGTGGGAGGGTGAGGGGTTCGCGAAGCCCTTCCGGACAGGGCACGGTCTGAGGTGCGACAACGGTTGACGGTGTAACCCCTCACCCTCCCACGCCAGCGTGGGCCCCTCCCTCTCCCTCTGGGAGAGGGTCGAAGGAACGGGGACTGGCGCGGGCGTTCAGCAAACTTATCCGACGCGCCCAAACCTCCCGTATTCTTGACCCACCTCGTCGCGAGGAAAGGGCGCAGGGCCAGCGACCATGGCGGCGGCGGGGGGTGATCGAGCGGGGCTGGGGTCGAGGGGGATACTCGACCGGTCCGGGGATCTGGTTGCTGGCCAGACCCGCCCGCCGTCGGCGTGGTTGAAGGCAAAAGGGCGTGTCTGGCTGTAAGCCCGTCCTCTTCGACCGCCGGAGCCCGCTGGAAACGGCGGGGTCCGGGTCCCGGTAAGGCCTCAACAGGGCCACCTGGCGGGAGGCTGGCGGAAAACGGTCACGCGGAGCGGACGGCTTCGTCGAAACGGTATTTTCTAGTCTCATCCGGACGTCGTCCGGACGCTCCGCGACCCTTTCCATAACTCAGCGAGATTTCGCGTGAGGTTGAAAGCCTGTGTCCGCCAGACTTGCCCCCTACGGGCTGCTGCGCAGCCGTCTTCCCCCGCAGGGGGAAGATGAAAGGCGCGAACCTCGTCTTCCCCCTACGGGGGAGGACGACCTGCGAAGCAGGTCAGGAGGGGGCAAGTGTGCGAACCGACTAAGGCAGGGGTCGCGGCTTTCGGTGTTCGTCGATGGCCACGAAGGTGAACACGCCTTCGGTGACCTTGTGGGCCTGCTCGCCGTCGCGGCGGCGGCGCCAGGCCTCGACCCCGACCTTCAGGGAGGTGCGACCGGTATGGACGACCTTGGCAAACAGGCTGACCTCGTCGCCGACAAAGACCGGGCTGATGAAGGTCATGCCGTCGATGGCGATGGTGGCGCAGCGGCCGGCCGCGCGGTGGAAAGCGATCGAGGCCGCCGCCAGGTCCATCTGGGACAGCAGCCAGCCGCCGAAGATGTCGCCCTCGGGATTGGTGTCGGACGGCATGGCGATGGCGCGCAGGACCGGGGCCTCATGGGGCCATTCAGCCGCCGCCCAGGCCTCGGCCAGGGTTTCGGCGCGGTGCGCGGAGGAAATCTCGTCGGACAAGGCCTAGTGGCCGCCGCCGCCTTCATAGACGCCCGGGGCCAGGCGTTCGTTTTCGTCATGGCCGCCCGCCGTGGTCGCCACGAAGCGGCGGTCACAATAGGGGCAGTCGACAAAACCCGCTGCGCCGAGTTCCAGCCAGACCCGGGGATGGCCGAGCGCCCCGCCGACGCCCTCGCAGGCGATGCGGTGCGAGCGGACCATGACGGTTTCCGGCGCCGGGAAGCCGCCGATCTCGGTCGCGGCGACCTCGACGGCCGTCGGAGCGGTGGCGGTTGCGGTCTTGGCCTTGCGCGCCATGTTGGAAAACCCTTGAAGTCTGGACGCGGCCTTGGCTTGGCGGCGATGCAGGCATACCTATGCGACCCGTCGCGCTGTCGTCAATTCAAGCCGCATGCCCGGCCCGTTCTATCCTCCCTTGCGGGAGCCGCTTTGACCCTTCCGTCCCGCCCGGGACCTGTCTGGACGTTCCATGGACCTGCCCGCCTACGCCATCGAAGCCGAAGGCCTGTTCAAGACCTATGCTGCCACCAAGACCTCGCCCGAAAAGCGCGCCCTGAACGGGATCGACCTGAAGGTGCCGCGCGGCTCGATCTTCGGCCTGCTGGGGCCCAACGGCGCCGGCAAGTCGACCTTCATCAACATCCTGGCCGGCCTGACCCGCAAGACCAGCGGCACGGTGAAAATCTGGGGCCGCGACATCGACCAGAGGCCGCGCGATGCCCGCGCCGCCATCGGGGTCGTGCCGCAGGAACTGGCCACCGACGTCTTCTTCACCCCCCGCGAGTCCCTCGACGTCCAGGCCGGCATGTATGGCGTGCCCAAGGCCGAGCGCCGGACCGACGAGTTGCTCAGTGCCCTGGGCCTGTCCGACAAGGCCAATGCCTATGTCCGCCAGCTGTCGGGCGGCATGAAGCGCCGCCTGATGGTGGCCAAGGCCATGGTCCACCAGCCGCCGGTGCTGATTCTCGACGAGCCGACCGCCGGGGTCGATGTCGAGCTGCGCCGCCAGCTGTGGAGCTATGTGAAGGGCCTGCACGCCCAGGGCGTGACCATTGTTCTGACCACGCACTATCTCGAGGAAGCCCAGGAGCTGTGCGACCAGATCGCCATCGTCAATCGCGGCGAGGTCGTGGCCTGCGAGCCGACCGCCACGCTTCTGCAGCGCATGGACAGCCGCAATGTCGTGGTCACGCCGGAGGTGCCGGTCAGCGAGGCGCCGGTCCTGGAAGGGTTCGAGACCAAGATCCGGGCGGGCGGGGCCTTTTCGGTCAGCTATCGCACCGGTCAGTCCAGTGTCGAACAGGTGCTGGCGGCGGTGCGGGCCAAGGGCCTGCGGATTCGCGACATCGCGACCGAAGACCCGGATCTGGAGGATGTCTTCCTGGCCCTGACCTATGGCGATCCGAACGCCGCCGATCCGACCCGCGACTAGGGAAACCCTGCCGGGCATTGCCGATCTGCTCGCCGGGCCGGCAGCAACGCCCGTTTGGTGGCGTGGGCGGGCCCAGGCGGGCCGGAACCTCGCTCGGCCCTTGCGTTCCCCGAACGGTTGGACAATCTCCAGGGCTTGGGTCTGGGGGGACTAGTCGATGAGTTTTCTGGAACGCCAGTTCGGGCTGAAGGCCCAGGGCACCACACTGCGGACCGAGGCCCTCGCAGGCCTCACCACCTTCCTGACCATGGCCTATATCGTCATCGTCAATCCGGCGATCCTCGGCCAGGCCGGCATGCCCGTGGCGGCCGTGGCCGCCGCCACCTGCATCTCGGCCGGCATCGGCTGCATCCTGATGGGGCTGATCGCCAACTATCCGATCGCCCTGGCCCCCGGCATGGGGCTGAACGCCTATTTCACCTACACCGTGGTGCTGGGCATGGGCGTGCCCTGGCAGACGGCCCTGGGCTGCGTCTTCCTGTCCGGCGTCGCCTTCCTGGTCCTGACCGTGGCCGGGATCCGCCAGCTGATCGTCGGGGCCATTCCCCGTCCCCTGTTCTCGGCCGTGGCCGCGGGCGTCGGCCTGTTCATCGCCTTCATCGGTCTGAAAGAGGCCGGCATCATTGTCGCCAATCCGGCCACCACCGTGGCCCTGGGCGACCTGACCAAGCCCACCGCGATTCTGGCCCTGGCCGGCCTGCTGGTCATCGGGGCCCTGATGGCCTGGCGCGTGAAGGGCGCCATCCTGATCGGTATCCTGATCATTGCCGGGGCCGGCGCCCTCATGGGCCTGTCGAAGGTCGCTCCCGGCGGCTACAGCCTCGCTGAACTGTCGGCCACCGCCTTCCAGCTCGACATCCCCGGCGCCCTGCATCTGAACGGGGCCATGGGCATGGCCATGGCCGAGATCATCTTCGTCTTCCTGTTCGTCGACCTGTTCGACAATGTCGGCACCCTGGTGGCGGTGACCAAGAAGGCCGGCCTGGTCGCGCCCGACGGGTCGATTCCGCGCCTGAACCGCATCCTGACCGCCGATTCGGTGGCCACGATCGCCGGCTCCCTGGCCGGCACCAGCACGGTGGTCAGCTATATCGAAAGCGCCTCGGGCGTTCAGGCCGGCGGACGCACGGGCCTGACGGCGGTGATCGTCGGCCTGCTGTTCCTGGCGACCCTGTTCTTCGCCCCGCTGGTCCAGGCCATTCCGGCGGCGGCCACGGCCCCCGCCCTGATCCTGGTCGGGGCCATGATGATCGGGGCCCTCAAGGAGGTCGACTGGGAGGACCCCTGCGTGGCCATTCCCGCCTTCCTGACCGTGATCACCATCCCCCTGACCTTTTCGATCGCCAACGGCCTGGCCTTCGGCATCACCAGCTATGCGGTCCTGAAGCTGGTGCGCGGTCAGGCGCGGATCAGCGACTGGCTCCTCTACCTGCTGGCCGCCCTGTTCATTGCCCGCTTCATTTATCTGGGGGGAGAATAGCCACCGGCCGATAAGCCCGTTTGCGCCGCCCGCGCCTTTGGGCTAAGAGGCCGTTCCCCGCAAGGCGGAAGCACCCGTAGCTCAGCTGGATAGAGCGTTGCCCTCCGAAGGCAAAGGTCACACGTTCGAATCGTGTCGGGTGCGCCAGTTTCCCATTTCAACGTCACGAACCCCGGCCCGCTCCTGCGCGCCCCAGTGCCGCGCTGTGCCAAACACACCGGACTGATCGCGCCCCTTCAGGCCTTCAACGGTCAACCCGCAGAGTGAGCGAGAGCGTGCGCGGTCGGGGCGGGGTGATCTGGTGGGTCCGGCGCAGCGTGAAGGGATTGCCATAGGCGAAGGTGTCGCCCCTGGCATTGGCGGGATTGTCGAGCGCGGCCGTCAGGCGCCAGCGCGGCGCGGCTAGGCCCAGGGCCAGTCGTCCGCTGCCATAGCTGCCCATGGTCGGCGCGGTCGCGGCATCGAAGGTCAGGCGCGAATGTCCGACATAGGCATAGCGCGCGTCGAGCTCGAGGTTGACCTCATCCGAGAGGCTCCAGTCATAGTGGGCCGTGATTCCGCCCGAGCGGCCCGGCACCCCGGCCAGGCTCTGGTCGCTGCGGGCCGGGAAAGCGGGATTGGCATTTTCCAGTTCGGGGCCGTTGATCAGGAAGGATCCCCCCAGCTTCAGTCGGCCGACCTGATAGGTCCCCTCCAGCTCAAGCCCCAGATTGCGCCCGTCACCGATATTGGCCGTGAACGCCAGTCCGGAAGGCAGAAGCTGGTCGCTCTGGATGTCCTTCCAGGTGGTCTGGAACAGGGCGGCGTGAAGGCGGGCCCGGCCGTCGAGGGCGCTCAACCGGGCACCGAGCTCCAGGCTCCACAGTTCGTCACCCCGATAGACCCGGCGCGGCTGGCCGCCGTCTCCGGTGAAGACCTGACCGGGCGGGCCGCTCGTATTGAAGCCCGCTGCCCTATAGCCCTCGGCAGCCTGGGCATAGACCAGGGCGTGCGGCGACAGGGCGTAGGTCAGGACGATCTTGGGCGCAAAGCCGGAGCGCGACAGCTTGCCGTCAAAGACCGACGGCGGCCGCGCCGGACTGCTGACCACGCTGACGACCCGCGTCCTGGACAGGAACAGCCGCCCTCCCAGGGTGGCACTGAACGACGGGCCGAGGGGCAGGACCGCCTCCCCGAACAGTGCCGCCTCGTCCAGGGCATCGCGGCGGGCCTCGGCGAAGACCGGCATCGCGGGTGCAGCCAACCGCGTCAGGGCCAGATCATTGTCCTGGCGCGTGCGGGCCAGGAACACCCCGGCCAGCCACTGGATCTGTCCATCCACTAAAGAGGCCAGGGATCCCTCCATCACCTGTCCCTGGATCAGGTTCTGGTCATCGAAGGCCGCAGGGCCAGGCGGCAGGCTGACGGGCGGGGCGGACGACGCGTCATAGCGGCTGGTGATGTCGTGACGAACGGCCGAGACGGTCCAGCGCGCCTCGACTCCTTCAAGATCGCCCCGAAGACCCAGATGGACCTCGACAAAGTCATTGTCGTGCGGCTCGCGGATCTGGTTGCGCCGCGTATAGGGCGCTTCGGACGCCAGGGCGTACTGGGTGTCTTCGGCATTGATGGCCTGCCCCACAGCGCCGGCGGTCAGGGTCCAGCGCTCATCAAGATCGAGCCGCAGTAACAGGCGCGCGCCGGAGCGGACCGTGCGATTGACGTTCTTCAGCCCGAGGCCGGCGTCGTCGACATAGCCACCCTGGATGTCGCTATAGGCCAGGACCCGAACGGCCCCCTGCCCCTGGAAGAGGGGCAGGTTGACCAGGCCGGAGGCCAGGCCCGACGCGGCGCCGCCCTTTGTCGTCGCGGCCGAGCCCGAAACCCAGCTGTCGAAGCCGGTAGGGTTTGGCGGCTCGGTGACGAGGTGCAGAATCCCGCCCAGCGAGCCCGCGCCATAGAGTGCGCCCTGCGGGCCGCGCAGGACCTCGACCTGGGCCATGTCGATCAGCAGAAGGTCAGGGTCGGGCGCATTATAGGTCAGGCGCGTGTCGTCGAGATAAAGCCCGACCATCGCCTGGGTGCGGCCGGTCAGGGGGCCGTCCGAAAGGCCGCGCAGCATGATCTTGTTGCGGCCTGCGCCCAGATTTGTCACCGTCATAGAAGGCACGGCCATGGCCAGGTCGCCGACATCGCGCAGCCCCTGTCCGGCGATCGTCGAGCCGCCCAGGGCGCTGACAGCATAGGCCAGTCGATCGGCAGGCGTCGGACGGCGCGTGGCCAGGACCACCAGTTCCGGCAAGCCCTGGTATGGCTCGCCCGAGGGCGTTGCGCTGGGCCGCTCGACCACGACCCGGCTGGGCGGCAGGCGCACGATCTGGACGGCATGGGCGTCGATCATCCGGAAGCCGCAGCCGGTGCCCGCCAGCAGGACCTCCAGCCCGGCCTTCAGGCTATAGCGCCCTCGCAGGAGACGACTGTCGGCAGCACAGCTCGATGCGGCCTGGGTGCTGATCGAGACGCCGCCCTGGATCGCGAGATCGATCAGGGCCGCCTTCAGCGGCTTGCGCGGAATATCGAAAAGAAAGGTCTGCTCCGCCGCCGACGCAGTTGCGCAGAAGCCGATCGCGCAGGTCGCGGTCGGGACCAGCACCCAGCGCCGCCACGCGTCAGATCGCAAGACCACTCCCTCCGAAATCGAAGACCGCCTCAGCGTAGTTCGATTTCACGGCCAGTGCGATGCACGGTGAGAGAGAAATAACCCGCCAGGCGCTGGACCACGACCGCCTCGTCGCCGAGTTCCAGAACGCCGGAAAAGCGTCGCTTCGCCACGGATTCAGACACGCGGATGGGGGTAGGGTAACGACGGTTCAGGTCGGCGATGATCTGGCCCAGGGTCTCGTCGTCGCAGACCAGTCGTCCCTGGGTCCAGGCGAAGGCCGCGCTCGGATCGGCAACGGTCTGGATCGAGCGTCCCGTCCCTTCGGCATGGGACAGGGCCTGTCCGGCGACCAGTCGCGCGACGGGCCCAGAGCCCAGGGACGGTTGCCGCACCTCGACGACGCCGCGCCGCACCGTGACCTTCACGGCCCTGTCGAAGTGCCGGATGTTGAACTCGGTGCCGACGACGCGAACCTGCTGGTCGCCGACGCCGATCAGGAACGGCCGGCCGGGATCCTTGGCCACGTCAAACGTCGCCTGGGCGTCGGCCATCTCCACGCGACGCGTCCGCCAGCCCAGACGCACGGTCAGCCTTGAGGCGGCGTCCAGGTGGATACGGGTGCCATCGGCCAGGGCGATCTGGCGTGTCTGGCCAGGACCGGTCTCGTAGACCGTCGGCGTGCCCTGATAGGACCGCCAGAGTGTCGGACCCGTCACGAGCGCGACAATCGCTGCCGCAGCGGCGATCAGGGCGAACCAGGCGGGCGGCGAGGCGCGCCTCCGGAAGGGAACCACCTTGGGCGGGGCCAGGGTCAGGCCAGGAGTGATGTCGGCCGCCTGCTCGCTCAGCTCGGCGGCCAGCCGTTCGACCGCCTCGAACGCGACAAGATGATCTTCGGAGGCTTCCAGCCAGTCGGTCAGGGCCGACCAGTCTTCGGCCGTGGCCTGGTCCGACTGCACGCGCACCAGCCACGCGACGGCGTCGTCGCGCAGGGTGTCGCTCGTCGTTGAACCGCCTTGGCCGGTCATGCCTGATCGTCGCTCCTGAGGCTCATCCTCGCCCCGCTTGCCGTATTGACGCCACAAAGCCCCGGGTGCCTCCAAACTTTCTTTCGACCCGTGAACCAGCTCATCGTCCCACCTTGGCCAGGATGCGTTTGAGGCTGGTCATGATGTACTTCTCCACGCTGGATCTCGAGACCCCCATGGCTGCCGCAGTCTCGGCGTGGTTGAGGCCTTCCAGCTTGTGCAGGCGGAAGGCCTCGCGCACTGCCGGGGGCAGTTCGTTCACGGCCTCGATGATCTGGTTCAGGCGCTGGCGTGCGGCCACGGCGTCGTCGGCGGCAGGCTCGGCCGAAGCGTCCTGGCCCTGCACCATGTCGACATTGGCACCCCGCCATTCGGTCTCGCGCTTAACCGCCCGTCGCTGGGTCTTGAGGCGGTCCAGCATCAGGTTGGTTCCCAGCCGGTAGAGATAGGCGACGGGGTTGTCGATGGGGTCGGCCGGCGGCGGCGTGATCTTCAGATAGATGTCCTGCACGAGATCCTGGGCGGCCTCTTCGGACCGCAGCCGAACGCGGAAATGGCGCAGCAGGTCCTCGCGCCGTTCGAGATAGGCGGCGAGCAAGGGATGGACGTCACTGTCGTCCAAGGCCGTGACCTGCGCTCCTGGAGCCCATCGGCCCGTCGCCCACCGGGGAATCCGGAGACGCTTGCAGTCTTTCCGATGCCGCCCGCCCGCGCAATCGCAATCCCCTGGCTCATTCCTTTGAGGAGGTTTGGCCGGCGCGTCGTCATGGCTCCTCGAAGGGCGATGAGACGCCCGCCAGAGTTCGGAGATCGGCCTTGCTGGAAGTGATGATGCTCGACGACGGCGCCCCGCGCGGCAGCCTCCGCTTCGACGCCGACCGCGTGCGTCGTTTCACCTCGGTGGAGCCCCGGCTAATCTCGCTCCACTCGCTGATGCAGCCTGAGCGCCGTCGGGTCGAAGCCTATATCGAGGCCGCCTATGCCTCGGCCTTCAACGGCACGATCCGGGCCCACTATCCCACCCTGATGAGCGTGCAGGACGGCCAGGGCCGGATCCATGGCGCGGTGGGCTTTCGTCTGGCCGACAACGGCGCGCTGTTCCTGGAGCAGTATCTGGACGAGCCCGTCGAAGCGGCCATCCACCGCCGGTCCGGCGAAACGGTGGACCGCTCTGCCGTGGCCGAGATCGGCAGTCTGGCATCGGAAAGCGCCGGGGCGTCGCTGTTCATGTTCCTGGCCCTGGCGCGCCATCTGCACCACAAGGGTTGCACCCATGCCGCCGCGACGGCGACCCGACAGCTGCGCCGCAGTTTCGCCCGCGTCGGCTTTGCCACCCAGACCCTGACCCGCGCCGAGCCCAGCCGGCTCGGGGACGGTGCCGCCGACTGGGGCGGATACTACAATCGCGATCCCGAGGTGATGATCGGTGCCATAGCGCCCGCCCTCCCCGCCCTGACCCAGATGCTGATGGTCGAGCCGCCGGAGGTGCCGGACATCCGGCCAAGGCTCCATCCCGCCTGGCCTGCGGAGCTGATCGGATGAGCCGGGTTCTGCACGCCATTACCCGGCACGCCCTCGACAGGCCCGGGGCCATCGCCCTGAGCACACGCACCCTGTCCCTGACCTATGCCGAGCTCGAAGCCGAGATCCAGCGTGTCGCGACGGCGCTCTTTGCCTTTGCACCCCTGGTTCGTCCCGGTGCGCCGGTCGCCGTGCGGCTGGCCAATGGTCCGGCCTGGGTGATCCTGGATCTGGCCCTGATCCGTCTGGGCTGGCCCAGCCTGCCCCTGCCGGGCTTCTTCACCCCGGCCCAGCGCGAGCACGCCCTCGCCGATGCCGGTGCGACCCTGCTGGTTAAGGAGGCTGAAGGGACCGTCGCGTTCGAGATCCTGGGCACATCCATCGCCATCTGGCCCTGCGCGACCGCACCTGTGACCCTGCCAACCGGCACGGCCAAGATCACCTATACCTCCGGCTCGACCGGCCAGCCCAAGGGCGTGTGCCTGTCGCTAGAGCAGATGGAGGCCACGGCCGCTGCCCTGGTCGAGGCCATCGGTGCCGACTATGCCGGCCTGCACCTGCCGCTGCTGCCGCTGTCGATCCTGCTGGAGAATGTGGCCGGGCTCTATCCGATCCTGCTGGCCGGCGGTCGCTATCACGTCCTGCCCGCCGCCGAGCTGGGCCTCGACAATCCCTTCCGTCCCGACCTTCCCGCCCTGGCCGAGGCCATCGCCGCCGAACACGCCACAAGCCTGATTGTCGTGCCCGAGCTGTTGCGCGCCCTCCTGATGGTGATGACCTTCACCGGGGCCCGCTTCCCCGACCTGAACCTGGTGGCGGTGGGCGGTGCCAAGGTATCGTCGCAGCTGCTGAGACAGGCCGAGGCCTTGGGCCTGCCGGTCTATGAGGGCTACGGCCTCTCCGAATGCGCTTCGGTCGTGGCGCTCAACACCCCGTCAGCCCGTAAGGCCGGGGCGGTGGGAAAGCCCCTGTCGCACCTGTTGGTGACCCTTGACGCCGAGGGCGAGATCATTGTCTCGCCCCGACCCTTCCTCGGCTATGCCGGCCGCGAACCGCACCAGGGCGCAGTCCATACCGGCGACCTGGGCAGCCTGGATGCCGACGGCTTCCTACGCATCGAAGGTCGGCGGACCAACACCATCATCACCGCCTTTGGTCGCAATGTTGCGCCCGAGTGGGTGGAGAGCGAGCTGTTGGCCCAGCCCGAGATCCGCCAGGCAGTGGTGTTCGGCGAGGCCCAAGCCACGCTGGGAGCCCTGATCGTGCCGCTGATCCCCGACATGGACGAGGCCGCAGTCGCACAGGCCGTGGCCCGCGCCAACCGGGCCTTGCCCGACTACGCCCAGGTCAAGCGCTGGCAGGTCCGCGCGCCCTTCGACCCCGCCGAGGGTGAACTCACCAACAATGGCCGTCCCCGTCGGGCGGTCCTGTTGTCGCGTCACAGCGACTTCATTCAAGCCTCTTGAGCAGGAGCACCAAACCTTGACCTTCTTTCCCCAACTGGTCGCCGCCACCGTCGAGGGCCAGCAGACCCTGGCCAGCGTTCCGCAGATCCAGGACGGCCTGACCGGCCAGATATCGCGTGAGACCTACATCGCCTATCTGACCGAGGCCTATCACCATGTGAAACACACGGTGCCTCTGATGCAGGCCGCCAGGGCGCGACTTGATGACGCCCATGACCGCTTCCGCCATGCGCTGGACGAGTACATTGCCGAAGAGACCGGCCATGAGGCCTGGATCCTCAACGACATCCGCAACTGCGGCGGCGACGCCGAGGCCGTGCGCAACGGCCTGCCGCGCGAGGCCACCCAGAACATGGTCGACTTCGCCTATGACTATATCGCCAAGGTCAATCCGATGGGCTTCTTCGGCATGGTCTTCGTGCTGGAGGGTACGAGTGTGCGCCTGGCCACCCAGGGTGCCGAAGCCGTCGCCAGGAACCTTAATCTGGGTCCGGAATGCTTCAGCTACCTGACCTCGCACGGCGCGCTGGACATGGAACACCTGGTCTTCTTCCAGAAGCTGATGGACGAGATTGAAGACCCGGACGACCAGGCGGCGATTATCGAGGTCGCCTCGGCGATCTTCACGCGCTTCGCCAATGTCTTCCGCGCCATTCCGCATGACCGGGCGGTGGCCCATGTTTAGCGGCAAGACCATCCTGCTCACGGGCGGCTCGGGCGGCCTGGGTTCGCTGATCGGCACCCAACTGACGGCCGAGGGCGCACGAGTCGTCGTACTGGACCGCGCAGCGCCAGCCACCTGCACGGAGTTTCTGCAGCATGACATTTCGACTGTAGAGGGCGTCGAAGCGGCCGCCGCCGCGATCACCGGCCAGGACTGGGACATCGTCATTAATCTGGCCGGAATTCAGCATTTCGGACCTTTTGAACGGCAGAGCCCCGAACATCTTCTGGCCAGCTACATGGTCAATCTCGTTGCACCCGTGCGCCTGACCCAGGCCGTTCTGCCAGGTATGAAGGCACGAGGGCGCGGACAGATCGTCAATGTCGGCTCGATCTTCGGCTCGATCAACTTCGCCCATTTCGTCACCTATTCCAGCGCCAAGGCGGGACTTCGGGGATTCAGCCAGGCGCTGCGGCGGGAACTGTCCGGCTCGGGACTTGAGGTCACCTATGTGGCGCCCCGCGCGGTCAGGACGGCGCTCAACACGCCGGCTGTGATGGAATTCGCCAAGCTGACCCAGATGAACATGGATCCGCCCGAGCTGATTGCCCGTCGCATTATCGAGGCCATCCGTGGCCGGAGGAAGGACGTCTATTTCGGCTTTCCCGAGAGCCTGTTCGTGCGTCTCAACGCTGTTTTCCCGCAACTCATCGACCGCGCCCTGTCCGCCAATGACCGCAAGGCCGCGCGGCTGTTTGCCAACTGACTGTCTGGAGTTCCCATGAAGACGCTTCCAATGCTCGCCGTCGCCGCCGCCATCGGCACCCTCGCCCTGCCGGCCCTCGCCGCCGACGCAGCCTTTGATGGACGGGTCGAGGGTCTGGCCCGGTCCTGGGCTCACGTGAACTATGAGGTCAAGGACAAGGCCGCCCAGGCCAATGAAGCTGCCAGGCTCGCTGCAGACGCCGACGCCCTGGCCCACCAATATCCCAACCGCGCCGAGCCGCTGGTCTGGGAAGCCATTTCCACGGCGACGGAAGCCGGGGCCAAGGGCGGCCTGGGCGGCCTGGCCCTGGCCAAGACCGCGAAAGGCCTGCTGGAGCGCGCCGAGAAGATCAACCCGTCTGCCCTGGGTGACGGCTCGGTCTATACCAGTCTGGGCTCGCTCTATGCCCAGGTGCCCGGATTTCCGGTCGGTTTCGGAGATGCCAAGAAGGCCCGTGCCTACCTGGCCAAGGCTCTGGCCGCCAATCCTCGTGGAGTGGATCCCAACTTCTTCCAGGGCGACTTCCTGATGCGGCAGGGCGACTATGCCGGGGCGGCCGCCGCACTCGAACGGGCGCTCGCGGCGCCGGCACGGCCGGGACGTGAGGTCGCCGATCGCGGGCGCAAGGGCGAGGCGAGCACGCTCCTGGCCGAGGTGCGGACCAAGTTGCGCTCCTAGGGTCGATCAGGCCGCCACGGATCTTGCCAGGGCTTCACCGCCTGAGGTCAAAGCCTTGCTCTGGGCCAGACAGCCGTACCATCCCAGTCCCCGGTAGGTTTCATAGCCCGGGGTCAGGGCATAGCCCACGGTCAGGTCACCATCGGCATAGCTGCCCATCTCACCCTCGCGGGTGTTCAGCGGAAAGACTTCCGTCAGGACGCCGCGGCCGTCCGACGAGGCCAGGACACGGCCCTTCTGGTCCAGCAACATGACCCGCGAGCGAGCGCGCTCCTCGGGGGTCAGGCGAACGCCGTCGACCACCGCCTGGGCCTGGGGCTGCCAGTCGAAATGGACCCCCAGAACGCCAAGGATCCGTCCCTGGCTCTGACCGCCTTCGCGGATCGCCGTGGCATAGGTGGCGACCGGAGCGTCATTGAGCGCCCGGACCCGTTCGATGTCGCAGGCGATGAAGTCATCTCCGGATGCCGTCTTCATCGCCTCGCGGAACCAGGTCGTGTCCGCCGCCGAACTGTTGCGCGCGGCCCGGTAGCGGTCGGGCCGTCCGGTCGCCACGACCCGCCCCTGGGGGTCGCAGATCCACAGGTCGAGATAGACGGTATAGGCGTCGAGTATGACGCCCAGGCGCTGGCTGGCATGGCGGACCGACTCGGGCGACGGCGCATCGAGGCAGGCGACCACGGCCGAGTCCGTGGCCCACCAGCGGACGTCACAGGTCCGTTCATAGAGGTTGCGGTCGACGATCTCGATGGCGTTCAGGGCCAGGTCGGCCAGGCGCTGGCCGCGCATGTGGCCCAGGATCGCGCCACCGATGGCGGTCAGTTCATCGAGATCAGCCCGCACCTGGCTCTCCAGGGCGGCGGCGACGTCATCGATCTCCGTCGAGATCTTCTTGAATTCCTCGGCGACGATGGCGAAGCCCTTGCCGGCCTCGCCGGCCCGGGCCGCCACGATCAGGGCGTTGATCGCCAGCATCTTGGCGGCACGATTGACCCGGGCGATCTCGCCGATCTTTTCCCCGGCGACAGAGCTCAGACGTTCGGAGAGGTCCAGAATTCGCTCCGGACGCAGGCTGGCGTCTTGTTCCAACTTCACAGGCCCTCACGCAATACCTTGCCGATCGGCGGCAGGTTTGCGCACGGTGAATCCCGTGTCACTCGACCTATGCGACATAGGGCCGCAGGAGGGGACTTTCACCCCAATTCGGGGAGATTTTCGAGGCGGTCGCCGCAAGATTGGGCAACGGGCGCTCAAAATGCCCGAAGATCCGGCAGCTGACCTAGACGTCAACCTCGGCGTCGAGAGCGTTTTCCTGGATGAACTCGCGACGCGGCTCGACCAGATCGCCCATCAGCCGGCTGAACATGTCATCGGCATCGTCGGCATGGTTGACCTTGACCTGCAGCAGGGTGCGGGCCTCGGCATCGAGGGTCGTTTCCCAGAGCTGGTCGGGGTTCATCTCGCCCAGACCCTTGTAGCGCTGGATCGACAGGCCCTTGCGGCCGGCGTCCATCACCGCCCCGACCAAATCCATCGGTCCACGGACGGTTGTCGACTTGTCCTTGCGGCGGAACACGGCCCGGCCCGAGAAGATCTCGGCCAGGGCCCCGGCGCGCTCGGCCAGACGGCGGGCATCGGCGGCGTTCAGCAGGCCGTCATCCAGCACTACGCTCTCGGTGACGCCACGCCGGATACGCTTGAACACATAGGCGGTATCGCCGCGCTCGCCGGTCCAAAGACCATCGCCTTCCTCGGCATAGAGGTCGAGACGGGCGGCGGCGGCGGCGATGTCCGGCCTGTCGCTGAGCAGGCCGGCCAGGGCCGTCTGCTCGACCGCAAAGGCCGGGGCCCGGGCGGCCAGACGGTCGATATTGCCCTTGGCCTGGCGGCACAGCTGCACCAGGGCCAGAAGGTCCTTGCCGGTCCGGCGCTCGCCCGAGGGCAGGTCGAGCTCGGCCCCGTCGACGCCCTCGTCGATCAGGAAGGCGTCCATCTCGGCGTCGTCCTTGAGATAGCGCGACGACTTGCCCTTGGCGGCTTTGTAGAGCGGCGGCTGGGCGATGTAGATATAGCCGCGCTCGATCAGCTCAGGCATCTGCCGGTAGAAGAAGGTCAGCAGCAGGGTGCGGATGTGGGCGCCGTCGACGTCGGCGTCGGTCATCAGCACGATCTTGTGGTAGCGCACCTTGTCGGCATTGAAGTCGTCACGGCCGATGCCGGCCCCGAGGGCCGTGATCAGGGTGCCGATCTGGTCGGACGACAGCATCTTGTCGAAGCGCGCCCGCTCCACATTGAGGATCTTGCCGCGCAGGGGCAGGACGGCCTGGTTGTCGCGGTTGCGGGCCTGCTTGGCCGATCCGCCGGCCGAGTCACCCTCGACGATGAAGATTTCCGACTTGGCCGGATCGCGCTCGGAGCAGTCCGCCAGCTTGCCCGGCAGGGAGGTGATGTCGAGCGCGCTCTTGCGGCGGGTCAGTTCGCGGGCCTTGCGGGCCGCTTCGCGGGCAGCGGCGGCCTCGGCGATCTTGGAGACGATGGCTTTCGCCTCGTTGGGATGCTCCTCGAACCAGGTGGCCAGGCCTTCCTGGACCAGGCCCTCGACAGCGGGGCGCACTTCGGACGAGACCAGCTTGTCCTTGGTCTGGGAGCTGAACTTGGGATCGGGAACCTTGACCGACAGCACGCAGGTCAGACCTTCACGGGCGTCCTCGCCCCCGACATTGACCTTTTCCTTCTTCGTGATGCCCGAGCTCTCGGCGTAGTTGGTGATGATCCGGGTCAGGGCCCCGCGGAAGGCCGACAGGTGGGTGCCACCGTCCCGCTGGGGGATGTTGTTGGTGAAGCACAGCATGTGCTCGTGGTAGCTGTCGTTCCACCACAGGGCCAGATCGACCTCGACCTTGTCCTTGCGGCCGCGAATGACGATCGGCATCTTCAGGAGCGGGGTCTTGGCCTTGTCGAGATGGCGGACGAAGGCCTCGATGCCGCCCTCATAGTGCAGCTTTTCTTCCCACGGCGCGGCGTCGCGCAGGTCGCGGAAATAGATGGTCACGCCCGAGTTCAGGAAGGCCAGCTCGCGCAGGCGATGCTCGAGCGTCTTGCGGTCGAAATCGATGAAGGCAAAGGTGTCCTTCGACGGGAAGAAGGTCACTTCCGTGCCGGTCAGGGTGGTTCCGGCCTTGGGCCCGTCGGCGCGGACGGGCGAGTCGCCGGTCTGGGCCAGGGAGGTCACCGCATCGCCGCGCTCGAAGCGCATCTGGTAGCTGTGGCCGTTGCGGTGGATCTTCAGTTCCAGCCAGTCGCTGAGCGCATTGACCACCGAGACGCCGACGCCGTGCAGGCCGCCGGAGACCTTGTAGCTGTTCTGGTCGAACTTACCGCCGGCATGCAGCTGGGTCATGATGACCTCGGCCGCCGAGACGCCTTCGCCCTCGTGGATGTCGACCGGGATGCCGCGACCGTCGTCGGTGACCGTCACCGAGCCGTCGGCATTGAGGATGACCTCGACCTTGGTGGCGTGACCGGCCAGGGCCTCGTCGATGGCGTTGTCGACCACCTCATAGACCATGTGGTGCAGGCCCGAGCCGTCATCGGTGTCGCCGATATACATGCCGGGGCGCTTGCGCACCGCATCCAGGCCCTTCAGCACCTTGATCGAGTCAGCGTCATACTCGCCGCCCATCACTTCGGGGGCTGCCATCTGCGAGCCGTCTGCAGTGGTCAGGCGATCGCCGGTATTGTCTTCAGCCGGGCCTTCGGTCTCTTGCGTCATACGTCTTCCAAAGCGGTCAGGCCGGCCTCGCACACGCGAACACCCAGAGCCCGACCTTTGAGATGGTCGAACAGCGACTCGTCCGTGCCTGTCATGAAGGCCTGGAGCTTGAGTGCCGTGATTTCGTCCGCCAGAGCAGCTCGCCGGGTCAGGTCGAGATGCGCTGCGACTTCGTCGAGCAATACTATAGGATTCGGCGCGGAATCCGCACGCGAAAGTCGCGCCGCCTGGGCCAAAACCAGGTTCAGAATCAGCGCTTTCTGCTCGCCGGTGGAACATTCGGCGGCGGGGCGGTCCTTGCCGACGTGCAGGATGTCTAGATCCCCGCGATGGGGCCCGGTCAGGGCCCTTCCAGCCGCCCCGTCGCGCGGCCGGGCGGCGGCCAAGGCGGTGGCCAGACGCAGCTCGATCTCGGCCAGGTCATGCCCTGCAAGCGCCAGCCTTTCCCACTCGCCGGTCAGGGACAAACGGGCCTGCGGGAAGGGGCGATCACCGCGACCGTCGATCTCGGCCTGCAGGGCGATCAGGGTACGGGCCCGGGCCTGGGCCATCAGTCCCCCGGCCTGGGCCAGCCGCGCCTCCAGGGCGGTCAGCCAGACCGTATCGGCCGGCACGCCGGACTCGGCGGCATCGGTCAGAAGGCGCATCCGCTCGCGCTGGGCCTTGTCATAGACATTGGCGTGGCGGGCATGGTCGGCCTCTCCGGCAAAGACCAGGCGGTCGAAGAAGCGGCGGCGCTCGGAGGCGGCCTCCAGAAACAGCCGGTCCTGGGCCGGGGTCAGCCAGATGGGCCGGACATGGTCGGCCAGCCGGCCCGGCGGCACGGTTTCGCCGTCGACCCGCACCAGACGCCGGGTCTGGCCGCCGGCCTCGACGCCGGTGCCCAGCTGGACCGGCTCATCCTCGCCCGCTTCAATCTGGGCCGCCACAGCCCAGGCCCGGCCCGTAGCCTCGCCCGGCAGCCGCCGCCCGACCTCGGCCAGGCTGGAGCCGCGCAGGCCCTTGCCCGGCGACAAGAGGCTGATGGCCTCCAGCAGGTTGGTCTTGCCGGCCCCATTGGCCCCGAACAGATAGACGCTGGCCCCGCCGGTCTCGAGACGGGCGCTGGCATAGGACCTGAAATCGGTCAGGGTCAGGGTGAGGATCGCGGCCGACGCCATGGGGGTCTCTTAAGGCAGGTTGGCCCTGACGTCACTTGCCCCCTCCTGACCGCTATCGCGGTCGTCCTCCCCCGGAGGGGGAAGATGAGGTCAGCGTGTTTCATCTTCCCCCATGCTCCCCTTCGGGGGAGCTGCCGGCGAAGCCGGCTGAGGGGGTCGGGGGGAAGACGGCTGCGCAGCAGCCCGTAGGGGGCAAGTCTGGCGGACACAGGCTTTCAACCTCACGCGATCCCTCGCTGAGTTGATGGAAAGGGTCGCGGAGCGTCCGGGCTCGCCCGGAGATTGGATAGAGTAACCGTTTCGACGAAGCCGTCCGCTCCGCGTCACCGTTTTCCGTCCGCCTCCCGTCGGGTGGCCCTGTTGAGGCCTTACCGGGACCCGGATCCCGCCGTTTCCGGCGCGCTCCGGCGGTCGAAGAGGACGGGCTTACAGCCAGACACGCCCTTTTGCCTTCAACCACGCCGACGGCGGGCGAGTCTGGCCAGCAACCAGATCCCCGGACACGCTTCAGTATCCCCCTGAAGCCCAGTCCCGCTCGATCACCCCCCGCCGCCGCCATGGTCGCTGGCCCTGCGCCCTTTCCCCGCGACGAGGTGGGGACAGAATACGGGAGGTTTGGGCGCGTCGGATAAGTTTGCTGAACGCCCGGGTTGATCCCCGTTCCTTCGACCCTCTCCCAGAGGGAGAGGGAGGGACCCACGCTGGCGTGGGAGGGTGAGGGGTTACACCGTCAACCGTTGTCGCACCTCAGGCCGTGCCCTGTCCGGAAGGGCTTCGCAAACCCCTCACCCTCCCACCGCTACGCGGCGGGCCCCACCCTCTCCCTCTGGGAGAGGGTTGTTAGTCCCCGTGCCGATCCGGGGATGGCGCGATCGCTATCCCCGCACTTGCCCCCTACGGATCGCTTCGCGATCGTCTTCCCCCGGAGGGGGAAGATGGGTGCGCGCGTTTCATCTTCCCCCTGACAAGGGGGAGGACGACCTGCGGAGCAGGTCAGGAGGGGGCCTGCGGCGCTGGACGTCCTACCCGAAATACCGCCGCGCGATCTCCAGATTATCCTTCTGCCAGACCCCGGCCGCGTCCATCAGCACGCGCATCATGTTGGCCTGAAAGATCTGGCGCGCCTCGTCACGGTCGACGAGCGCCCGGAGCGGCTCGTCGAAGCGGGCGTCGGGGGCGATCGACCGATGGACGGCGTAGTTCATGGCGATCAGGTCGATGCGGTGCTCGATGCTGCCGAACACCGCCTCGACGCGCTGCGAGCGATCGAACCAGGTCTCGCAGCCCCCAAAGTCCGTCGCTTCCCAGAGGGTGAGCATGTTGTCGAACAGGGCGGCGAAGCGGTCTTCGCACAGGCCTTGGCCCATCCGCCCTACTGGCCCTTGGCCGAACCCAGCACCTTCTGCAGGAACTGGGTCTCGACCTCCCGGCGACGGTCGTTGTTGACCTTCTTGCGGAAGCCGTGGCCCTCGTCCTTGAACTGAACGTACCAGGTCTCGACGCCCTTCCCGCGCAGCTTGGCGACGATCTGGTCGGACTCGGACTTGGGCACGCGCGGATCGTTCCAGCCCTGCATGACCAGCATCGGCTTGGTGATCTTGTGGACGTTGTTCATCGGCGAGATCACCTCGAAGACCTTCAGCATCTTCGGGTCGCGCTCGTCGCCATATTCGGCGCGGCGCAGGTCGCGCCGGTAGGCTTCGGTGTTCTGCAGGAACGAGACGAAGTTGGAGATGCCGAACAGCTCGATCCCGCCGGCCATCCGGTCGGAATAGTGGGTCATGACCGCCAACGACATGTAGCCGCCGTACGAGCCGCCGCTGACCACAACCCGGCTCGGGTCGAGATCCGGCTGGGTCTTGATCCAGTCCAGCAGGGCGCCGATGTCCTTGACCGAGTCCTCACGCTTTTCGGCGTTGTCGAGGTTCAGATAGGTCTTGCCGTAGCCGGTGGAGCCCCGAACATTGGGGATGATGACCGCCGCGCCCAGCTCGGCGACGGCGTGTTGGCTGAACGTGTTGAACGTCGGCCGCGACTGCCCTTCCGGGCCGCCGTGGATGTCGATGACCACCGGCGCCTTGCGTCCTTCGGAAAGGTTTGGCTTGTAGATGAAGGCCGGGATGGATCGCTTGTCGAAGGACGGGTAGCGAACCAGTTCCGGTGTCACCAGGGCCTTGGGGTCCAGGCCGCCCAGCTCCGACGCCGTCCAGCGCTCGAGCTTGCCGTCGGGGGCGTCCCAGCTCCAGCTCCACGCATCGCTGGCGGCGGTCGGGGTCGCGAGGCTGAAACCCAACTTGGTGCCATCCGGAGAGAAGGCCAAGCCGCTGACCACGCCGGCTGGAATGGGCGGTTGAGGGAGGCTCCGGCGGGTCAGGTGGTCGCGGACAAACAGCTTGGAATAGCCGTCCTCGTTGACGGCATAGGCCAGCATCTTGCCGTCGTCGGAGAGCGTGAACGCTTCGACGTCCCAAACCCGGTCGCCCGAGAACTGCTTGGCGCCGGTAGCCAGGTCAAGCACCACGATACGCATGACCTCCGAGCCCTCGTCGGACAGCATCATCACGCTCTTGCCGTCCGGCGTGAACCGCCCTCCGGCATAGGCGATCTTGTCTTTGCTGGGATTGAGCAGCGTCAGTTTGCCGGTCGCCACGTCGAGCAGCCAGCGCTTGGACTCGCGGATCGAATAGTAGCGACCTAGCAGCACGGTCTTCCCGTCGGGCGACACAGCCTCGGGCGACATGGCGCCCTCGCCCTTCAGGATCACCCTTGCTCCGCCCGGGGCGGCAGGATCGCGCATCAGAATTTCGGCGTCGCCTGACCCCCTGGTGGTGCGCGACCACACCAGCACCGAGCCGTCCTTCGACCAGGCCGGCGAGCCGTTGCGCGTGCCGGTTTCGGTGAGCTGGGTCTCCTTGCCGTCGGCGCTCCGCACGAACAACTGGAACCACTCGTCGCCGCCGGTGTCCTTGGAGAACAGCACGTCGCCGTTCGGCAGGGTGTGGACGCCGGTGACTGGCTCGTCGTGGAAGGTCAGCTGGGCGCGGTCAGCGCCCGGCGCGGCCACCTTGTGCAACTGGTTGGTGTTGGCGAAGCGGGTGGTGATGAGCATGCCGCCGTCCGCCGCCCAGTCCTGGAAACCGGCCGCGCGGACATTCTGATAGCGGTTCAGCCCGGCCCGGATCGACGGCGCGGCGACCGGCACGTTCTCAAGGATCTGATTGCCGATCTCACGGCGGTCAACCGGGGCGGTCTGTGCCAGGGCCAGGGGTGCGCTGGCGCACAGGAGAAGGGCGACGAGAACAGGCAAGCGAGACGTCACGGGCGGCTCCAAGCAACACAAGACAGTGACTTTCGCGCGACGATATCTTCGCCGCAACGCTTACCTACGGACACGTCCGGATCTTGCCTCAATAGGCCAGAGCCACCCCGTCCTTGCGCATCTCGGTGGCGGCGGCGTAGCGACCGGGCCAGCGTTCGATGGCCTGGTAGCCGCCATAGCCGCCGAGCTCGGTCTTCAGGCTCCAGCCCAGGGCCTCCAGATCCTTGCGGGTCTGGGCCGGCACGCCGCTTTCCAGGTCCAGGACCGTCATGTCCTCGGCGCCGATCCCCGTCGGTTCGGACGAGCCGCCGTGATGCCAGCGGGGCGCATCGCCGGCCTCCTGCACGCCCAGGCCGAAATCGACCATGTTGCTGATGATCTGGGCCTGGCCCTGGGGCTGCATGTCGCCGCCCATCACCCCGAACGACAGCCACGGCTGGCCGTCGCGCAGGGCAAAGCCCGGGATGATCGTCTGGAACGGCCGCTTGCCTGGCGCGTAGATGTTGGGATGGCCGTCGGTCAGGGCGAACAGTTCGCCCCGGTCCTGGAACATGAAGCCCAGCCCGTCTGGCGACAGGCCCGAGCCCATGCCGCGATAGTTCGACTGGATGATCGACACCATCATCCCGTCCCTGTCGGCCGTGGTGAAATAGGTGGTGTCGCCCCGGCTGGGGGCCTGGCCCGGATAGATCGGCGTCAGGATCCTGTCGGGCCGGATCAGCTTGGCGCGCTCGGCCGCGTAGTCCTTGGAGATCAGCCAGTCGATCGGCGACCTGTAGAAATCCTGGTCGGCATAGAACCGGGCGCGGTCCTCATAGGCCAGGCGCTTGGCCTCGACGGCGTGATGGATGGCCTGGGCCGACTGGAAACCCATGGTCTTGACGTCGAAGCGCTCAAGAATGTTCAGCAGCTGAAGGGTCGCCAGACCCTGGGTGTTGTCGCCCAGGGCGCAGACCTCGACGCCGCGATAGCCGGTCTTGTGGACCGTGGTCCAGACGGCGCGGTTGGCCGCGAGATCCGCCTTGGTCATCCAGCCGCCGATACGCTTGAAATAGGCTTCGATCGTCGCAGCGATCTCGCCCTCGTAGAACGCCCGGCCACCGCCTTCGGCGATCAGCCGGTAGGTTCGACCCAGCCGCGGGTTCCTGAAGATCTCGCCCTCCACCGGCGTCCTGCTCGTGGGAGCCCAGACGGCCTTGAAGTTCTCGACCTCTTCGATACCGGAGGCCGGATTGGTGAAGCGGCGATAGCTGCCGGCGAGATAGAAGGCGACGTTCTGGGTGATCGGGTGGCCCTGCTCGGCATAGTCGATGGCCGGCGCGAACAGTTCGGACCACTTCAGCTTGCCATAGCGCTCGTGCATCTCGCGCCAGGCGTCGACGGTGCCCGGCACGCTGACCGAGACCGCGCCCCAGGACGGGATCTTGCCGTCCCTGGACCGCGCCCGCACGGTCTCCAGGCTGAGGCCCTTGGGCGAGCGGCCAGACCCGTTGAGGCCCATGACCTGCCGGGTCTTGGGATCCCACAGCATCACATAGCAGTCGCCGCCGATGCCGCAGGCGATGGGTTCGACCAGGCCCAGGACCGCATTGGCGGCGATGGCCGCATCGGCGGCCGATCCCCCCTTGCGAAGCATGTCGATCGCCGCCTGGGTCGCCAGGGGATGGGCGGTCGCGGCGGCGCCGTTCATGCCCCATGCCGCCGAGCGCGAGGCAAAACTGGCTCCGGCCACACGGTCGCCGCCCTGAACGTCGGGCCGCTTCAGGTTGGGATTGGTCCCGCTGAACAGCTGTGACTGGGCCAGGGCCGGGCCGGCCATGGCGGCGGCCGGCAGGGCGGCGAGGAACGTGCGGCGGCGCATGGTGAGTCCTCTCAGCAAAACGGGTGCCCGAAGGCACCCGTCTGGTATTCGATGATGCGGATCAGACCCGCAACGGCATCAGCACATATTTGACGCCCGGATCGGTCGGGTCGACCACCAGGGTCGGGCTGGCCGGGTCGGCGAAGCGGAACTCGGCGATCGGGCCGCCGATCTGGCCGCAGACGTCGAGCAGGTAGCGGGCATTGAAGCCGATCTCGAAGGGCTCGCCGTCATAGTCGACCTCGACCTCTTCGACGGCCTGGCCGGCTTCCATGTTGCGGACGGTCAGGGTGATGCGGCCCGGCTCGATGGCCAGCTTCACCGAACGGCTCTTCTCGGCCGAGATGGTGGCGACGCGGTCGACGGCCTTGGCGAACAGGTCGTTGTCCAGGGTCAGGATCTTGGCGTTGTCGCGCGGGATGACGCGCAGATAGTCGGGGAAGGCACCGTCAATGACCTTGGAGGTCAGGGCCGCCTGGCCGAACTCGAAGCGGACCTTCTGGGCCGAAACCTGCAGGTCGACATGCTCGCCGGCCGATTCCATCAGGCGACGGGCCTCGGCGATGGTCTTGCGGGGCACGATGATGCCCGGCAGGCCGGCGGCACCCTCCGGGGCCTCCATCTCGGCCAGGGCCAGGCGGTGACCGTCGGTCGCCACGGCCCGCAGCTTGACCACGCCACCTTCGTTGACCGTGTGGATATAGAGGCCGTTCAGATAGTAGCGGGTCTCTTCGGTGGAGATCGCAAACCGGGTCTTGTCGATCAGGCGGATCAGCTCGGTGGTATCGACCGCGATGCGGCTGGAGAGGCCGTCGCTGCTCATCACCGGGAAGTCGCCGGCCGGCAGGACCGGCAGGTTGAAGCGCGAGCGGCCGGCCTGGATCACCAGACGCGGATCATCGCCGCTGAACGACAGCGACACGTCCGAGCCGTCGGGAAGCTTGCGCACGATTTCATAGAGGGTGTGGGCCGGCGCGGTGATCTGGCCGGGCACATCGATCTGGGCCAGGCCCTCGTCGATGATCTCCATGTCCAGGTCGGTAGCCGAGAAGCTCAGCGTGTCGCGGTCAGCCGACAGCAGGATGTTCGACAGGATCGGGATGGTGTTGCGGCGCTCGACGACGCTCTGCACATGCCCCAGCGCCTTCAGCAGCGCCGCCCGTTCGATCGTAAGCTTCATCTTCAGGTCCAGGTTCCGGTACCGCGCGCACCGAGAGAATCTCCGCGCTGTCCCGTTTTGAATGGACCGCCGACATTAGCGAAATCGTGCGCTTGGGGAAGGGGGCGGGGGGCCTTGCCGGGCCGGAAACCGCGTCAATCTTTTAAGACCAAAGCCCGGTCGGGAGCCCCCACTGTGGGCCTGGGCGCCAGGAACTCGGCCGAGGCACCCTGGTCGCGAGCCAGCGGGCCTGCGACCATCGGCGGCGTCAGGACTTGATGTCGACCGAACCGCCGGAACCGTCAGCCTCCGAGCCGGCCCCGGCATAGGGATTGGCCCCGGCATTGGTCGCCGCCGGCTCGGCCGAGCCAGGCGCGGTGGAGCCCTTGGCCGCCACGGCGACCATGGCCGGACGGATCAGGCGGCCCATCAGCTCATAGCCGGCCTGCAGGAACTGGATGACACCGCCGGCGGCAACCTCGGTCGAGGGCTGCTCCATGACCGCCTGGTGCAGGTGCGGATCGAACTTCTCGCCCTTGGCGGGCTCGATCTTTTTGAGACCATTGCGCTCGAAGGCCGCCAGCAGCTCCTTCTCGGTCATCTCGACGCCGATGATGTAGTTGGTCACCGCCGGATCCTGCGAATCGCGCGGGCTCATCGCCGTGGCCCGCGACAGGTTGTCGGCGGCGCCCAGCAGGTCGCGGGCGAACTTCTGGATCGCATAGGCGCGGGCATCGTTCATCTCGCGCTCGGCCCGGCGCTTGGTGTTTTCCACATCGGCAGCATAGCGCAGGGCCTGGTCCTTCAGGGCCGCCACTTCCAGCTTCAGCGCCTCGATTTCCTGGGCGGCGTCCTCGCCATCCTGGATCATGATCTCTTCAACCGGCGCTTGCTCGTCGCTCATCTCGTCGTCCTATCCATCCATCATCCGGCCGAGCACGCGGGCGGTATAGTCCACCAGCGGGATCACCCGGGCATAGTTCAGGCGCGTGGGGCCGATCACGCCGATCGCGCCCAGCACCTTGCGTTGGCCCGTCATATAGGGCGCCGCGATCACGGAGGAACCCGAAAGCGAAAAGAGTCGCGTTTCGGCCCCGATGAAAATGCGCACACCCTGGGCTTCGCGGACGTCGTCGAGCAGGCCGATCAGCTGGCCCTTCTGCTCCAGATCATCGAACAGCATGCGCACGCGCTCGAGGTCCTCGCGGGCCCCGGGCTCGCCGAGCAGGTTGGCCTGGCCGCGCACGATCAGGGCCCGGGCGTCGCCCTCGCCGCCACCCCAGGCGGCCAGGCCGTCCTCGACCAGCCGCGCTGCGGTCTCGTCCAGCTGCCGGCGGGCAGTCTCAAGCTCGGCCCGGACCTCGTCCTTGGCCTCGCTGAGGGTACGGCCCCGCAGGCGGCTGTTGAGGAAGTTGGAGGCCTCCTGGAAGGCCGAGGGCGTCATGCCGGCCGCGCGCTTCATCAGCCGGTTCTCGACCGTGCCGTCCTCGAAGACCATGACCGCCAGGGCCTGGTCGCCGCCGAGCGCCACGAACTCGACATGCTTGACCCCGCCCTCGCGGACCGGGGTGACCACGATACTGGCCCCGCCGGCCAGGCCCGACAGGATCGAGCTGGCCTCGGCCAGGGCCTCCTCGAACGAGCGGCCCCGGGCAAAAAGCCGGGCCTCGATGGCCTGACGCTCGTCCTGGCCGACATCCCCGACCTCGAGAAAGCCGTCGACGAACATCCGCAGGCCGGCATGGGTCGGCATCCGGCCGGCGCTGGTATGAGGGGCGTCGAGCAGGCCCAGCTGGGCCAGGTCCTGCATGGTGTTGCGGATCGAGGCCGGCGACAACGCCATGCCGCCGCGCGACAGGGTGCGCGAGCCCACCGGCTCGCCGGTCTCGAGATAGGCTTCCACCACCCGCTTGAAGATGTCGCGAGCCCGGGCGTCCAACTCCGTCAGACCAGGGGTGCGACCAAACAATTGCGTCATGGCTCTAAGCCGGAGACCTCGCGGGAGACAGATAAAGCGGCGGGCGCTCTTTCAAGTTCCCGTCGCAGAGAGGATAAGCGGCCCCGTCCGGCATTCAAAGCCCCTCGATCTGTCCGAAACCTGGAGTTCGCCATGCGTCCCTCGAAACGCGCCCCCGACCAACTGCGCGCCGTCACGCTGGAGACCGGCGTCAACCGCTATGCCGAGGGCTCCTGCCTGATCGGTTTTGGCCACACCAAGGTGCTGGTCACCGCCTCGATCGAGGAGAGCATTCCCGGCTGGATGCGCGGCAAGGGCCAGGGCTGGGTGACGGCCGAATACGGCATGCTGCCCCGCGCGACCCACACCCGCGGTCGCCGCGAGGCCGCCGCCGGCAAGCAAACCGGCCGCACACAGGAAATCCAGCGCCTGATCGGCCGTTCCCTGCGCGCCGTGGTCGACCTCAAGGCCCTCGGCGAGCGCCAGATCACCCTCGACTGCGACGTCGTCCAGGCCGACGGCGGCACCCGCACCGCCGCCATTACCGGTGCCTGGGTCGCCCTGCGCCTGGCCACGCAATATCTGCTCGACGAAGGCGTGCTGAAGGCCGATCCGATCATCGGCCAGGTCGCCGCCGTCTCCTGCGGCGTGTTCAACAATGTCCCCGTGCTGGACCTCGACTATGAGGAAGACAGCAATGCCGAGGCCGACAGCAATTTCGTCCTGACCGAAGGCGGCGACATCGTCGAGATCCAGGCCACCGGCGAAAAGCGCGGCTTCACCCGGGCCGAATTCGAATCCCTCTACGGCCTGGCCGAAAAGGGTATCGGCGAACTGTTCGCCTTCCAGAAGGCGGCGGTCGGGAAATAGGATCCATGACCCGCTCTCCCCGGCCCTTGCCGGGAAGAGCGGGTTGAAGGGTGACCTGCCAGCAGGCGCCGACAGGCTGAAACACCCCCGCGTCGCCGGACCCTCTTGCCGCAGGGCGTGGCCGGCCCCAGTTTCTCCTCCTGAAGCAGGAGAGTGGAATGCCTTCGCCGTTCAGGGGCTATGAGGTCGAGGCCCGGCTGCGCCCCGCCTCCGGGGCCTATGCGTTCGACCTCGACACGGCGCTGGACTCCGTGGTCGCCCTCGAGGCGCGTGTCCCGGCCGACGCCTATACCGCCGGCATTCTGGGCACCGAGCGCCTCGGCAACGGGGTGGTCATCAGCCCCAGCGGCCTGGTCCTGACCATGGCCTATCTGATCACCGAGGCGCGGGAGGTGATCCTGACCCTCAATGACGGCCGCCGGATCTCCGCCCACGTGCTGGGCTTCGACGCCCGCAGCGGCCTTGGCCTGGTCCAGGCCCTGCAGCCACTCGACCTGCCTGCCCTGCGCATCGGCTCGTCGAAGGACCTGGGGCCCGGCTCGGCCGTCATCACCGCCGGAGCCGGCGGCCGCGCCCATGCCACCGCCGCACAGGTCCTGACCCGCATGCCGTTCGCCGGCTACTGGGAATATCTGCTCGACGACGCAATCATGGCCGAGCCGGCCCACCCGCACTGGAGCGGCGCGGCCCTGATCGGGCCCCGGGGCGACCTGGTCGGACTGGGATCCCTGACCCTGGAGACCCAGGGCCGGGACGGGGCGGCCAAGCCGATCAACATGTTCGTGCCCGCCGACCTGCTGCCGCCGATCCTCGACGACCTGGCCCGCGGCCAGCCGCCCCATCCGCCTCGCCCCTGGCTGGGGGTCTTCGCCCAGGAGATCGAGGATCATGTGGTGGTGGTCGGCCTGTCGCCGAAAGGACCGGCGGCGCGGGCCGAGCTCAAGCCGGGCGACATCCTCCTGGCGGTCGATGGCCGCGGCATCTCCGACCTGACCGAGTTCTATACCGCCCTCTGGCGTCTGGGCCCGGCCGGCGTGACCATCCCCCTGCGGGTGCTGCGCGAAGGCGACACCTTCGTCGTGGAGATCCGCTCCATGGACCGGGCGACCCTGCTGAAAAAGCCGCGCTACAACTGACCGGCACCGGAAGAGGGGCGCGGCAAAGCGCCTCACCCTGCGGGACGCTGCGGTCATACTCGCGTAAACCTTGCGATGCCATAAGCTCGACCCATGCGAGCCGCCGCCCGACAATCCGCCCTCTCCGAAGACCAGCGCGCCTATGCCCGCCGGCCGACCTCGCGCAAGGTCTATCTGGTCAGTGGCCGCGAGACCCTGCGCTGCGCCCTGATCGACCTGGCCGAGGGCGGGGGCCGGATCCGGCTGCTGGGCTCAACCCTGCCCGAGGGCGACCTCTATCTGGTCGACATCCGCATGCGCCGCATCCACCTGTCACGGGTGGTCTGGCAGTCCGACCGCGAGGCCGGACTTCAGTTCGTCGACAGCGAAGCCCTTGAGCGCCCCGGCGGCGGGGTCGAAGGGGCAGCCGAGGCGGCCCTGCTGTTCGCCCGGCGCCGTGCCCGCCAGGCCGCCGTGCTCGAAACCAGCCTCTAGAAACAGCTCGTCAAGGCCGACGGGATCGGCCGGTGTCAGTCGTCGCTGTCGGGTGGCCCGGCGTCGAAGGTCAGCAGATCGCCCGGCTGGCAATCCAGTTCGCGGCACAGGGCGTCCAGGGTCGAGAACCGCACCGCCCGCGCCTTGCCGGTCTTCAGGATCGACAGGTTGGCGATGGTCACGCCGACCCGGTCGGACAGTTCAGTCAGCGACATGCGACGTTCGAGCAGGACGCGGTCGAGGTTCACGCGGACGGGCATGGGACGGGATCTCCGCGGATCAGATGGTGAGTTCGGCTTCGCGACGCAGGCGGGCGCCTTCGCGGAAGATCTCGGCGAGGACGAAGACAACCAGAACCGAGAACCAGGCGGTCAGGGTGAAGCTGTCGTCGATGACCTCGGCCTTGGGGGCCAGCCAGCGGGCCAGTCCCGAGAAGATGTAACGCCCGACCTCGAGCCCGGCCAGGATCAGGCCGATCATCCGCAGGCGCAGGACATTGTCCGGATGGAAAGGGTCGCCGGCCGTCAGGGTGACGAAGATCCGGCGCAGGCGCTCGACAATGAACATCCAGCCGCCCAGCAGCAGGGCCCAGGCGGCCAGGGCACCGGCAAACAGCGGGCCGTCACGGCTGACGGCCTCGACCGCGTCACTGATCGGCAGAATCTGGGCGAGTAGCTCAGGATTGAAGCTGAACAGCAGGGCGACGAGGGTGAACAGGGACAGAAGGCTGACGAAGATCCACAGCCCGACATAGATGACGTCGAGGATGATCTTCAGAAAGCTCGATACCGAACCGGGCCCCAAGGCGCGCATGTTTGCCTCCCCCTCACCCTCCCCAGGGCGTCAAAGCCTGCTCCGCATCAGGGCGGAGCGTCAACCCGCCGATTGTCCCTATAGAGTCTGCACGACGAAGGTGATTGCCGAGACCGGAACGCCCACGATCAGGGCCACGGTGAGCACGGTCATCAGGGCCTTGTCGGCGAAACTGAACAGGCGGGCGGCGGACATGGCGGGCGGATCCATCGAGGTGGCCGGACGCCGGCCAGGGTCGGCGGCGTCCATGCTCCACTGATAGTCCCCGATTTGGGCTTCAACAATGCTGAGTATCGATAAACGATATTAAACTTTGGCAATGATGGTCGATCGGCATCAGGTGAGTTGCACAGAAGTCACAACCATCGACTCGCGCCGGCTGGCGGCCTCGAACCAGGCGGCCAGGGTGGGTCGACCGTCGCGCCAGTCGATCACCTGGCGGGCGTCGAAATAGGCCAGTTGGGCCGCGACGGCGATTTCAGCGATGGCGAAACGGGAGTCGCTGAAGCCTTCGGCTTCCAGCCGGTCCAGGCCGGCGATGATGGCGCGCAGCTGGCGGTCGATCAGCTCCGGACGCTGGTCATCGGCCGGGCGCATGCGCTCGCGCACGACGGCGATGGCGGCCGAGCCCATGCCGTCGGCCAGGGCCTGCAGGGTCAGGGCCTGGCGGCGGTCCCGGCCCGCCGCCGGGATCAGGCCGGCCCCGCCCGACGCATCGAGATGGTCGCAGATCACCGACGAGTCGAACAGGATCTCGCCGTCGGCGAGGATCAGGACCGGCACCTGGCTGAGCGGATTGGTCGCCCTCAGGCTCTCGTCGGTGAACGGGGCGACCGTCTCCAGCACGATGGCGCCGGTAAAGCCGTTTTCGTGCGCCACGATGCGAACCTTGCGCGCAAAGGGCGACAAGGCAGAGTAAAGGAGCCGCATTGGTGATTTCCTCAAGGAGCCGATCATGGCGCTGAGACTGGAGCCTGGGCTTAAGCTCGTAGTGGCCACGCACAATCCCGGCAAGGTCCCCGAGATCGCGGCCCTGCTGGAGGGACGGTTCGAACTGGTCGCCGCTGGTACCCTGGGCCTGCCCGAGCCGGAAGAGACCGAGACGACCTTCGTCGGCAATGCCCTGCTCAAGGCCCGGCACGCCGCCGACCTGTCGGGCCTGATCGCCCTGGCCGACGATTCCGGACTTTCAGTGACCGCGCTCGGCGGCTCGCCCGGCGTTTATTCGGCGCGCTGGGCCGGGCCCGGCAAGGATTTCGCCCAGGCCATGGCCAAGGTCGAGACGCGGCTGGAAGAAACCGGCTCGGACGATCACAGCGCCTGGTTCACCTCGGCTCTTGCTGTCGCCTGGCCCAACGGGCCCTCGGTCGTGGTCCAGGGCGAGGTCCACGGCACCCTGACCTTCCCGCCGCGCGGCACACGGGGCTTCGGCTATGATCCGATCTTCGTGCCTGATGGCCACGCCCTGACCTTCGGCGAGATGGAGCCGGCCGCCAAGGACGCCATGAGCCACCGGGCCCGGGCCTTCGAAAAGCTGAAGGCCGCGCTGTTTGAGTGAGGCCGCCCCCCTCGGCGTCTATATCCACTGGCCCTATTGCGCGCGGATCTGCCCCTATTGCGACTTCAATGTCGTGCGCGACCGGGGGCGGACCGAGGAACAGGCCCAGCTGGCCGACGCCATCGTCGCCGACCTGGTGGCCCAGCGCGCCCTGACCGGACCGCGCCGGCTGCTGTCGATCTTCTTCGGCGGCGGCACGCCCTCCCTGATGGATCCGGCCCAGGTCGCCCGCGTGATCGAGACGGCCAGGGGCCTGTGGTCGCCGGCCGACGATCTGGAGATCAGCCTCGAGGCCAATCCCACCGACGCCGAGGCCGGCCGGTTCGAGGCCCTGGCGGCAGCCGGCGTGGCCCGCCTGTCGCTCGGCGTCCAGTCGCTGCACGATGAGGCCCTGGCCCTGCTGGGCCGCAATCACGATGCCGGATCGGCCCGGCGAGCCATAGCCGTGGCGGCCCGGACCTTTCCGCGCCTGTCGGTCGACCTGATCTATGCCCGCCCCGGCCAGAAGGTCGAGGCCTGGCGAGCCGAGCTGGAAGCCGTGCTGGCCCTCGGGCCCGAACATGTCTCGCCCTATCAGCTGACCATCGAGACCGGCACCGCCTTCGACCGCGCAGTCGGACGCGGCAAGCTGGTCGTGCCGGACGAAGACCTGGCCCACGACCTGTTCGAGACCACCCAGGCCGTGCTGGAGGCCGCCGGTTTCGACGCCTATGAGGTCTCCAACCATGCCCGGGGCGAGGCGGCGCGGTCGCGGCACAATCTCGTTTACTGGCGGGGCCACGACTATGTCGGCGTCGGCCCCGGGGCCCATGGCCGCCTGACCCTGGCCGACGGCCGCATCGCCACCACCGCCCATCGCAGGATCGCAGACTATGTCGCCGCCGTGCGCGACACCGGCCTCGGCTTCGAGCGCGAGACCCTCTCGGCCAGTGAGGCCGCCGAGGAGCGGCTGCTGCTGGGCCTGCGGATCGATGAAGGCGTGGCCTTTGAGGACCTGGCCGAGCTGGGCCTGAGCGCCGCTGCCGCCAAGGTCCGCCACCATGTCGAGCTGGGCCTGCTGGCCGATGACCCCCGGCGGTTGCGCGCCACCCGGGCGGGGCGCCTGGTGCTGGACCGGCTGACAGGCGCGCTCGCGACCTGATAGGACTGCGCTCCGAAACAGTCCCGCGTCTCCCGGCGCGGCAAGGATCCCCGCGTGAGCCGCCACCCCGACCCGCCTGCCCTGTCCGAAGCGCCCCTGGCCCCGGGCCTCTATCTGGTGGCGACGCCGATCGGCAATCTGCGCGACATCACCCTGCGGGCCCTGGACGTGCTGAATGCCTGCGACGTGCTGCTGGCCGAGGACACTCGCGTCTCGGGCAAGCTGCTGGCCGCCTACCAGCTCTCCAAGCGGCTGGAGCGCTATGACGAACATGTCGCCGACCGGGTAACACCGAAGATCCTTGAGCGCCTGGAGGCCGGGGAGCGGGTGGCCATGGTCTCGGACGCCGGCACGCCGATGGTATCCGATCCCGGCTTCCGCCTGGCCCGCGAGGCGATCGCCGCCGGCCATCAGGTCTTTCCGATCCCCGGGGCCTCGGCGGCCCTGGCGGCCCTGACCCTGGGCGGCCTGCCCACCGACCGCTTCCTGTTCGCCGGCTTCCCGCCGCCCAAGAGCGCCGCCCGCAGGACCTTCTTCGAGGAACTGGCCCCGGTCCGCGCCACCCTGATCTTCTATGAAGGGGCCTCGCGGGTCGCCGACAGCCTGGCCGACATGGCCGCCGTCTTCGGCCCGCGCGACGCCGCCGTGGCCCGCGAACTGACCAAGCTCTACGAGACCTGCATCCGCGGCCCGCTGGACGTGCTGGCCGCCGATCCGCGCTTCGACAGTCCCAAGGGCGAGATCGTCATCCTGGTCGGCCCCGGCTCGGAGGCCCCGGTCCAGGCCGGCGACGCCGAGAGCGCCCTGCGCGAGGCCATGTCCCGCCTGCCCCTGGGCGAGGCCGCCTCCGAGGTGGCCAAGGCCCTGGGCCTTCCACGCCGCGACCTCTACCGCCAGGCCCTGGCCCTCAAGGACGCCGCTGCCGGGCCGGACGAGGCGGGATGACCGCCGCCCGCCAGGTCCGGGGTGCCCAGGCGCGCCAGTCTGGCCGTCGCGCCGAGGTGCTGGCCGCCGCCTGGCTGATGCTGAAGGGCTATCGCATTCTCGGCTTTCGCCTGGCCACGCCCCTGGGCGAGATCGACCTCCTGGCCCAGCGCGGACCGGTTCTGGCGGTGATCGAGGTCAAGCAGCGGGCCCGGCTCGAGGATGCGCTCGATGCCGTCACCGCCGACCAGAGGGCCCGCCTGCGCCGCGCCGCCGCCCATATTGCCCGCTCGCGCCATCGCCTGAGCCCTCTCACCGTCCGCCTCGACCTGATGGCCATGGCCCCCGGTCGCTGGCCCCGCCACCTGCGCGATGCCTGGCAGGAGGGGACATGAGCCGCGAGGCGGCCGAGGCGGTGCTGACGCGGATCGGCCAGGGCACCGACGCGGACTTTCCGCTGTTCGAGGCGGCCCTGGCCTGCGCCCTGCATGACGACCCCGATCGTGATCCAGCCCCGGCTCTCGTCCTGGCCCGGGAGGCCGGCGAGCGCCTGGCCGAACGCCTGCAGTCGGAATCGCCGGAGGAGGCCGTGGCCGAGGCCCTGGCCGGCGACCTGCGGCTCAGCGGTGACGTGACCACCTATGACCATCCCGACAATGCCGATGTCATCGCCATAGCCCGCCGGCGCCTCGGCCTGCCGGTGGGGCTGGGGATCTTTTACCTGCACGCCGCGCGGACGGCGGGCCTGGCCCTGCACGGCATCGACTTTCCGGGCCACTTCCTGCTGCGGATCGAGTCCGAAGCCGGGCCCCTGGCGCTCGATCCGTTCGGCGAGGGCCGGGTGGTCCTGCCCGTTGAGCTGTCGCGGCGGGCCCTGCGCACCGGTCTGATGCCCGATGTCGCCGCCCGTCTGGACCTGCTGATGGCCCCGGTGACCGACCGGGCGGTCTTGATCCGCCTACAGAACAACATCTTTGCCCGCGCTCAGCAGGCCCAGGACTGGCCCCGCGCCGAGCGCTCGGCCCTGCGCCGGGCCCTGCTCAATCCGGCCGACCACCGCCCCTGGCTCGACGTCGCCGCCGCGCGTGAGGGTCAGGGGGCTCTGGCGGGGGCGCTGCAGGCCCTGGCCCAGGCCCAGACCCTGGACGGTGGCGCGACCATCGCGGCCCGCGCGGCGCGGGAGCGGGTGAGGCTGAGGCTGAACTAGCGGCTAGGGCTGGCAGCCCGGCTCAGCCCGCGCCGGATGCGGACATGCCGAAGGGCTGTTGAGGGTGGATGGCGGCCCTCGGAACCCCTCTCTAATAGAGAGAGGGGTTCAGGAGGTCCGACATGGGTCGGGAGCGGATATCAGGCCACCACCCGAAACGGGACGTTCGACCTCTGGCTCGCAAGCGGACCTCGCCAAGGTCTGTGAAGGGAGGCAAGCGGAAAGAAACCTTCGAGCGCGGTCAGTGCTTATCGTTGAGCAGTCGGCCAAGAAGCCCTGCTATTATTGTGGCCAGGAGCGCGATCGGAAGCCCCAGATAGAATCCCAAGACGAGCGCTAGCCCAGCCGGCCCGCCCTCGTCGAAGTCTCCAGATTTGGTCAGAGTGACGGCGCTCCCAATAAGGACCAAGAGCAACCACCAGACCAAAGAACTAAGGACCGCAGTCCGCGAGCGAACCAAAAAGCTTGGCCCGATCGCGGAGAATAAGGCGATCGCCAACGCTGAAACTACAATAAAAAGGCCGCGCGCTAGGCCCGAGGCGAAAGCGTTGGACCAGGCGAAACCGGCAAAAAACAATAGGGCGGCGACGCCGAGGCCGACCGCTATCTGGAGAGCGTCCACGCGACGGCAAGACCCTCGTGAACCGCCTGTCTGGTGGTTGGACGCCATGGGTGCACTCTAGCTCAACCGTTTTGAGGCTCACAAGCAGACGTTACGAAGGTCCGACTAGGGTGGTTAGCGGACATCGACCGCCGGGTTCCATTCCTGCTCAATCCTCTCGAAAAGAGCGGTGTCGTTCATCACCCCGCGAACAGGAAATTGTCTCTGCTCAGGGGTCAGATCACCAACGCACCATTCGTTTTCGCCGTCCCATAGCCACCAAGTACCTATGGTTCCGGTTAGAGGGTCAACCACTCCAGCCCTGAAGGTGGGGAACAGAGTGAGGGAAGAAGCAACAGGTGCGCGCCCGACAATCTGGACGAGCTTCCGTGTCACGGCGGCGTTCAGAGGGAAGAATGTGGAGAACTGAACAGGTCGGCTGACAACCTGGAGAACGTCTGGACGCTCTGCGTTGAAGCCCGTGAACACCCTCAACAGCGATCCGTACATTGCATGTCGATGAGTATGGTGAGCGTAGGCCAAGCCCCGCCCCGTAGATATCTCGACGATGTCGCCGATTTTCGACCTAGCCATAGGGTCTTGTCGCCGAGGCAAGCCACGCGCGCAATCACATAGCTGACCTTGCGATCGTCCACCTAGGGTCGAAAGCACGCTTTGCTTTCCCGCCCGAAAGCGGATGCACCGGCGTCCCGCTCATCCTTACATCTTCTGGAGGCTGTAGCGTGCCGGTCTGGCCGTGAGATGTAAGGATGCCTCCCTTCGGCGCGAAGGGGCGCTGTTCCCCGGCCAAGGCCACTGGCCCCCTACGGGTCGCTTCGCGACCGTCTTCCCCCGCAGGGGGAAGACGGGATCGACGCACTTCATCTTCCCCCCTCGCATTCCCCCCCTCGCCGCCTTAACTAGGCAGTCGCCGTGCGGGACGCCCCGCGTCGCCGCGCCAGCCTGATCCGGAGTCGTCCATGTCGTTGAGAGTCGCCGTCCAGATGGACCCCGTGCAGGGGATCAATATCGACACCGACACCACCTTCCAGATGATGATGGAAGCCCAGACCCGGGGTCACCGGCTGTGGGTCTATACGCCCGACAAGCTGTCGATGGAGGACGGCCGGGTCTTTGCCCGCGCCCAGTCCCTGGTCCTGACCGCCACCAGGGGCGCGCACGCGACCCTGGGCGAGGTCGTGCTGCTGGACATGAAGGACGACGTCGACGTGGTGCTGATGCGCCAGGATCCGCCGTTCGACATGGCCTATATCACCGCCACCCACTTCCTCGAAAAGGTCCACCCCCACACCCTGGTGGTCAACAACCCGGCCGAGGTGCGCAATGCGCCCGAGAAGCTGTTCGTCACCGATTTCCCGGGCGTGCAGCCGCCGACCCTGATCACCAGCGACCATGAGGCGATCTACGACTTCCGGGCCCGGCACGGCGACATCGTGCTGAAGCCGCTTTATGGCGGCGGCGGATCGGGTGTGGCGCGGCTGCTGGCCGATGACCCCAATCTCGACGCCCTGCTGGAACTGCACGCCATGATCGGCCGCGAGCAGGTGATCGCCCAGAAGTTCGTGCCGGCCGTCAGCAAGGGCGACAAGCGCGTGCTGCTGGTCGACGGCGAGCCGGTGGGCGCGATCAACCGCGTGCCGGCCGCCGGCCAGGTGCGCTCCAACCTGCGGGTCGGTGGCCGGGCCGAGGCGGTCGAGCTGACCGCCCGCGATCTGGAGCTCTGCGCCATCATCGCCCCGGAGCTGAAGCGGCGCGGCCTGCTGTTCGTCGGCATCGATGTGATCGGCGAGTACCTGACCGAGATCAATGTCACCTCGCCGACCGGGGCCCAGCAGCTGAAGCGGTTCGGCGGCGCGGATGCCTCGGCGGTGCTGTGGGATCGTATCGAGGCAATCCGGGCGGGCCAGGCCTGATCCGTCGCGGATCGGGGCCTTGGCGGATCCGCTAAAACCCTGATTTCCCGAAATGTTCGTTTTTCGTTCTTGCTACGCCCTGTGTCGCGTGGTTGGCTTGTGGATAAGTCCAACCCAACCCTGAGGCGGGCATGGCCGCGAAGGTCGTCACCGTGGCTTTCGAGGGCGTCGAGGCCCGGCGCGTCGATGTCGAGGTCCAGCTGACCACGGGCCAGCAGGTCTTTGTCATTGTCGGCCTGGCCGACAAGGCCGTGGCCGAGAGCCGAGAGCGGGTGCGCGGGGCCTTTGCCGGCCTGGGTTTGTCCCTGCCCGGCAAGCGCATTGTCGCCAACCTGGCCCCGGCCGACATGCCCAAGGAGGGCACCCACTTTGACCTGCCGATCGCCCTGGCGGTGATGGCGGCGATCGGGGTGGTGCCGCTGGATGCCCTCGACGGCTGGGCGGCCATGGGCGAGCTGTCCCTGGACGGACGGATCGTGCCGGCCGCCGGGGCCCTGCCGGCAGCCATGGCGGCCGGGGCCCTGGGCCTGGGCCTGATCTGTCCCGAGGCCAGCGGGCCGGAAGCGGCCTGGGCCGGCGGCACCCGTATCCTGGCTCCGCGCTCGCTGGTGGCCCTGATCAACCATTTCCGGGGCAGTCAGGTGCTGGGCGCGCCCGCGCCCGGGCCGGTGATCGAGGGCGAGCGGGCCAGGGACCTGCGCGACGTCAAGGGTCAGGAACACGCCAAGCGCGCCCTGGAGATCGCCGCCGCCGGGGGCCACAACCTGCTTTTTGTCGGGCCGCCGGGTTCGGGCAAGTCGATGCTGGCCCAGCGCCTGCCGGGACTGCTTCCGCCGCTGTCCTCGGCCGAGCTCCTGCAGACCTCGATGGTTCATTCCGTAGCCGGATTGATTGCCCGCGGGGCCCTGACCCGGGCGCGGCCGTTTCGCGCGCCGCACCACTCGGCCAGCATGGCGGCCCTGACCGGCGGCGGGCACAGGGCCAAGCCCGGCGAGGTCTCCCTGGCCCATAATGGCGTGCTGTTCCTCGACGAACTGCCCGAGTTCGGGGTCCAGGCGCTGGACAGCCTGCGCGGCCCGCTGGAGACCGGCGAGGTCATGGTGGCCCGGGCCAATGCCCATGTGCGCTATCCGGCCAAGGTGCAGCTGGTCGCGGCCATGAACCCCTGCCGCTGCGGCCATGGCGGCGCGGGGCGCGGCTATTGCGGCAAGGCCCCGCGCTGCCAGCGCGACTATCAGGGCCGGGTCTCGGGCCCGCTGATGGACCGCATCGACCTGTCGGTCGACATGCCCGCCGTCACCGCCGCCGACCTGGCCCTGCCGCCGCCGGTCGAGGGCTCGGCTGAGGTCGCCGCGCGGGTGGCCCGCGCCCGCCAATTGCAGATGGACCGGGCCGAGGCGGCCGGCAGTCTCGAGACGCTCAATGGCCGGGCCGAGGGGGCCTTTCTCGAAAAGATCGCCGGCCTGGACGAGGCCGGCCGCAGCCTGCTGGCCCGCGCCGCCGAGGCCGGCCGGATCAGCGCCCGGGGCTGGACCCGGGTCCTGCGCCTGTCGCGGACCATTGCCGATCTCGAGGGTGCAGACGGGGTGCGCCGCCTGCATGTGGCCGAGGCCCTGGCGCATCGACGCTCAGCCGCCCCGGGCGAGGAGACGACGCCGGGCCTGGGACAGGGGACGGTCTGAGCGGTCCGGTCCGCACGACACGACGGGAGCCCCGGCGCGGGCCTGGCCCTTGTCGCTTGAGCCTTGGCGCTTGACGCACCCGGCCGAACATCGCGAACCTGTCACCCGGATCGCGCCGGATCCCTGACCGATCGCCCTGCCCCGAACCCCGGGGCGCGCCCTGAAAGACCCGCCCCATGCGCCTGGTTCTGACCGCCTCACTCCTGCTGCTGTCCCTCGCCACCACGGCCTGTACCGACAGCAAGCGCGCCAGCCGGGAAGCGACCTGGAGCGACAAGCCTGCCGACATCGTCTGCTGGACCGATGGCACCCAGACCTATGCCGGGCGATCGACCGGCAAGGTCGAGTATGACGAGGGCGGCCGAATCTCGTTCGTCGACGCGGCCCATGGCCGTTACACCACGATCGAGGGCGACTGCCGGGTCGTCTACGCGAAATAGCGATCGGCCGGCGTCAGCCGCAGGGCTGAACCGGTAAGACCGCGCCGCGAGGTCCGGATTCACGCCGGCGGCTGGGCACCGGCCGGGATGAGCGCATTGTCGATCTCATCGGCCCGCAGATTGGCGGGGCGCTGGAGGTGCGGTGCCACATAGGCCTCGAACGCCGGGCGCTTCTCGATCGTCCCGAAGCTCATCCCCCAGGACAGGTGAGAGACGAGATAGAGGTCTGCGGCCGTAAAGCGGTCGCCCACCAGATAGACCCGGTCCCTGACCGCCGCTTCGACGGCGTTCAGGACATCCGTCATGCAGCCAAACCCCAGTGACGTGCGCTGCTCAGGCGTCGGTTCAAGGTTCAGCGCCTGACTGGCCACGGCCTGCTCGATCGGACCGGCCCCGAAGAACAGCCAGCGATAATAGGGACCGCGCAGCGGACAATGGGCCGGAGGGGCCAGACCGGCCTCCGGAAAGGCATCGGCGAGATAGGCGCAGATGGCGGCGCATTCAGTGACGATGACCCCGTCATGGACGATGGTCGGCACCTTGCCCATGGGATTGATGGCGAGATAGTCGGCGGACCGGGTGTCTGCGGTCTCCCAGTGAAGGACCCTGGTCTCATAGGCCTGACCGATCTCTTCCAGCATCCAGCGGACGATGCGGCCGCGCGACATGGGATGGGTGTAAAAGACGAGGTCGGACATGAGCGGCTCCTGGTGTTGGCAGCAGCCTATCCTGAGCCTGCTGACAGCGGAGTGGCAGCAGTCCTTGCCGATCAGCGATCGCGGATCCCTCCGCCTTTGACCGGGCGTTAAGTCGCAGCCGCTAGGCTTCACGCCCATGAGCATTCCCCGCACCTCAGACGGCGTCACGCCCGAACAGCTGGCCACCCTGAGCCATGAGTTCCGGACGCCCCTGAACGGGGTTCTGGGCATGGCCCGGCTGCTGGAAGGCACCCGCCTGACGGCCGAGCAGCGGGCCTATGTCACCGCCCTGCGCGAAAGCGGCGACCACCTGCTGTCCCTGGTCAATGACGTGCTGGACTTTGCCCGCCTCGGGGCCACGGCCATCGATCTGACGCTGGCCCCGGTCGATATCGAGGCCCTGCTGCGCCAGGTCGCCGAGCTGATGAGCCCGCGCGCCCAGGAAAAGGGTATCGAGATCGCCTGGGCTGTCTCGGCCGGCCTGCCGACCATCCTGGCCGACGAGGGCCGGCTGCGGCAGATCCTGCTGAACTATGCCGGCAATGCAGTGAAGTTCACCGAGACCGGCGGGGTGCTGCTGACGGCCGCGACCACCGCCGGCGGCCGGGTCCGGTTCTCCGTGGCCGACACCGGGCCGGGTGTCGACCCGGACGCCCGCGAGCGGATCTTCGAGGCCTTCGTCCAGACCGATGCCAGCCACCGCACCCAGCTGGGGGGCTCAGGCCTGGGCCTGGCCATCGTCTCGCGCCTGACCCGGGCCATGAACGGCGAGGCCGGGGTCGCCGGCGAGGTCGGCCAGGGGGCCGACTTCTGGTTCGAGGCCGCCTTTGAGCATGCAGCCGCTGCCGGCGCTGATCCGGCGACACCCCCGCGCCCCCTGGCCGGACGAGTCGTGGCCGTGGCCTCGGCCAATGCCATTGTCCGCACGGCTACCGCGCGCCAGATCGAGGCCGCCGGCGGACGGGCCGTGGTCGCCACGACCGTGGCCGGAGCCCTGGCGGCCGCCCCCGCCGAGGCGGTCCTGCTGATCGATGCCGCCCTCGCAGGACCGCGCGGGCCCCTGCGGCCTCCGGTCGGCCGCCGGGCCGTGGTCCTGCTGACGCCGGACCAGCGCGGCCGCATCGACCGGCTGAAGAGCGCCGGTTTCAGCGGCTATCTGATCAAGCCCCTGCGGGCCGCCTCGATCGTCGCCCAGGTGCTGCAGGCCACCACCCAGAGCCCCCAGCGGGCCGAACGTCCGGCCGAGGACGATCGCATCGCCCCGGCCGCCGCCCCCGGCGTCCGGGTGTTGCTGGCCGAGGACAATCCGATCAATGCCCTGCTGGCCCGCACCCTGCTGGAACGCGAAGGCTGCAAGGTCGACCGCGTCGCCGACGGCGAGCAGGCGGTCGCGGCCCTGTCCAGCGACAGCTATGACCTGATCGTCATGGATCTGCGCATGCCGGTCCTGAACGGCCTCGACGCCACCATCCGCCTGCGCGAGCAGGGGGTCAGCACCCCGATCGTGGCCCTGACCGCCGACGCCTTCGACGAGGACCGCCGGGCCTGTCTGGCGGCCGGCATGAACGACTTTCTGGTCAAGCCCCTGACCCACACGGCCCTGCGCGACGTGCTGACCCGCTGGACAGGCCCCAATGCCCCCGGCGTCTGGACGAAAACCGCGACGCGGGCCAAGGTCGCCGGCTGAGGCCGGGGCGTTCCCCGCCAGGGGGACGCCGCATGACAGACCAGCCCAAGGCCGCTTCGGAAGGGGCCGCGCCGAAGAAGACCCTGCTCCAGACCCTGGCCTTCTTTCTGGAGCGCCGCAGCCTGGTGATGCTGGGCCTGGGGTTCGCCTCCGGCCTGCCCTACATGCTGATCTTCGACACCCTGTCGCTGTGGCTGCGCGACGCCGGCCTGTCCCTGGCGGTGATCGGCTTCTTCAGCCTGGCCACCCTGAGCTTCTCGTTCAAGTTCCTGTGGGCCCCGCTGATCGACCGCGCCAGGGTCCCGGTGCTGCACGGTCTGCTGGGCCATAGGCGGGCCTGGATCCTGGTCTTCCAGACCGCGATGATCCTGGGCCTCTGGACCATTTCGACCCTCAATCCCGCCTCGCAGTTGGCAGCCCTGGGCGCGGCCGCCGTGGCCGTGGGCTTTGCCACGGCCTCGCATGACATCGTCATCGACGCCTGGCGGATCGAAGTCGCCGACAAGGAAGAACAGGGGCCGATGGTGGTGGCCTATCAGTGGGGCTACCGGGTGGCGATGATCGCCGCAGGGGCCGGGCCCCTGCTGCTGGCCGAGCGTTTCGGCTGGAACTTCTCCTATGCTGTCATGGGCGTGGTGGTCGGCATCGGGGTCCTGGCCACTCTCTGGGCCCCGCGCGAGGCCGAGCACACGGTCCGGCCGATCCCGACCGGCGACGTCAACCAGCCTCGCGCCCTGGAGATCCTGGAATGGATCGCACGACTGGCCATTCTGCTGGTCGGGGCCCTAGCCCTGGGCTCGGGCCTGTCGGGGGATGCCTCCCTGCTGTCGAAACTGGTCGGCGGCGAGGCCCTGGCCGAGGCCTGGAAGGCTAAGCCCAACGGCGTCTGGCTGCAGTTGCTCGGCGTCCTGGCGGGCCTGGGCATCGTGGTTGTGGCCGCATGGCCGATCCCCAAGGTGCGCACCAAGCCCGGCGTCTATATGTCGGCCGCCTTCGGCGAACCCCTGATCGATTTCACCAAGCGCTTCTCGGGCGTGGCCGGGCTGATCCTGGCGGCGATCTGCGTCTATCGCGTCTCGGACTTCGTGCTCAACATCATGAACCCGTTCTATCGCGACATGGGCTTTACCCTGGTCGAGATCGCCGAGATCCGGAAGGTGTTCGGCATCGTCGCCTCGATGATCGGCGTCTTCCTGGGCGGGGTGATCGTGGCGCGTCTGGGCCTGATGCGCGCCCTGGTCATCGGAGCCTTCGCCCAGCCGATCAGCAACCTGTTCTTTGCCTGGCTGGCGATGAGCGGTCACAGCGTGCCGGTGCTGTTCTGGGCGATCTGTATCGACAATGTGGCCGGCGGCATCGCCGGCACGGCCCTGATCGCCTACATGTCCAGCCTGACCACGGCCGGTTTTACGGCCACGCAATATGCCCTGTTCTCATCGCTCTACGCCCTGCCCGGCAAGCTGATCGCCTCGCAGTCGGGCCGGATCGTCGAGGCCTCGGCCATCGCCGCCGAGGCCGGCGGCCCGATCGGTGCCCTCAAGGGCCTGTTCACCCGCCTGCCGCCGGAAAGCTTCACCGCCGCCGGGGCCAAGCTCGGGGTCAGCGCGCCGGCCATGGCAGCGGGCTATACGGCGTTTTTCCTCTACACCGCCCTGATCGGCATAGTGGCCATCGTCCTGTCCTTCATGGTCGCGGCCAAGCAGGGCGAGATCGAGCGGCGGGCGGAAGCGGCGACGGCGGCCTAAAGGTCCTCCCTCTGACGGGGAAGGACTATCGACCTCAAGTCCCCAGACAGACCACCTGCGCCACGCGCAGGTCGCGCCTCAGGCCGTCGGCTACGCGGCCATAGTTCTCGGTGGTGATCGCCTCGCCGACGGCGAAGTCGCTGCCGCGCCGGTGGGGACCCAGCAGGGTGCGCAGGGTCTCGGGGGCGGTCGTATAGATCCGGCCGCGACGGGGGCTCTCGGCGACGGTGACGCCGATCACCCGGCCTGCACTGTCGAGGGCCGGGGCCCCGGAGAGACCGGCCAGGGTGCCTTTCAGGGTGTCGGTGCGCCCGACCTCGGCCCAGACCAGCACCGGCTCGGTCCTTGCGCCACGACCATGGACGACCAGGTTCTCGCGGCCCAGCAGGCGCGAGGCTGCCTCGCCCGGATGGCCCTGGGGGAAGCCCGGATGATAGGCCCGCGCCCCGCGCCGCAGGGGCTCCTCCAGACCCAGGGGCACGGCGGGAGCCCCGCCCTCGGTGGTAAGGATGGCCGCATCGGCGCGCGGGTCGAGGGTGATCTTTGCCGCGACGCCGCGGCCGTCGGCCACGACGATGGCGGCTGACTTGCAGCCATCGACGACATGGCGGGCGGTCAGCCAGGTGCCGTTGTCACCGACCGAAAAGGCCGTGCCCGAACCCGGCTCGGGCTTGCTCGGAACCTGGACGACGATGGACGGGTCGAACGGTGAGGCCGGCCCCAGCGGCAGGCCCTCCTCGCCCGGCACCGGCGGCGGCGGCGGCGGGGCGTCGGAGCGCTCCTGCCGGCCGACCGCGACGATCAGCAGGGCGCTGACGGCGGCGGCATAGACCAGCCAGTCGGGGAGCTTGGGAAAATGCACGGGCGGGGCCCTCGCTTTTCCGGCTCAGCCGGCCACGGCGGCGGCGAGGATCAGGGCGGTGGCCAGCTTGGCCCCCACCAGCAGGGCGGCGGCGGCGACCTCGCCCTCATGGATGCGCTCGGGCAGGCCCTGCAGCACCATGTCGGTCAACCGGAAGACCAGCAGCTGCACGGCAATCGTGGCCGCGCCCCAGATGACGATCTCGATCACCGAGGTCGAGGCGGTCAGGGAAATGGCCAGCGGAATGGCCAGGCCCACCATGACCCCGCCCAGGGACAGGGCGGCGGCCGAATTGCCTTCACGGATCAGCTTGATCTCGCGGTGCGGGGTCAGCATCGCATAGAGGGCCGTGCCGATGATCAGCATCAGCAGGGTCACGCCCGCATGCATCAGGGTGACGGGGAAGCCCGTGGCAAAGGCCTGGACCTCGGGCGACTGGAGCTGGGACGGCATGAACGCGGATACCCTTGGAACGAAGAAACCAAGTCCTATCACGGGACGGCGAGAGTTGCGTAGGGGGCTCGCTTCGAAGGCGTCTATGCCTCCGCGTCGTCCTCATCATCATCCAGCACGCCGGCCATGGCCGCCATGGACAGCTGGCGCAGGGCCGAGGCCCGGACCTTCTCGCTCTCGCTCTTCAGCTGGCCGCAGGCGGCGAGGATGTCGCGGCCGCGCGGCGTGCGGATCGGCGAGGAATAGCCGGCCTTGTTGACGATGGCGGCAAAGGCCTCGATCGCGGCCCAGTCCGAGCACTGGTAGTCGCTGCCCGGCCAGGGATTGAACGGGATCAGATTGATCTTGGCCGGAATGCCCTTGATCAACTTGATCAGGGCGCGGGCTTCGTCGGGGCTGTCATTGACGCCCTTCAGCATCACATATTCGAAGGTCACCCGGCGGGCATTGCTGATGCCTGGATAGGCGCGGATGCCGGCGATCAGCTGCTCCAGCGGGTACTTCTTGTTCAGCGGCACCAGCACGTCGCGCAGGGCGTCATTGGTGGCGTGCAGGCTGATGGCCAGCATGGCCTGGGTCGTTTCGCCCAGGGCCTGGAGCTGGGGCACGACGCCCGAGGTCGAGACCGTGATGCGGCGACGCGAGATGGCGATGCCCTCGTTGTCGCTGATGATCTCGATGGCGTCGGCGACCTGGCCCAGATTGTAGAGCGGCTCGCCCATGCCCATGAAGACGATGTTGCTGAGCAGGCGGTCGTCCTTGTCCGACGGCCATTCGGCCAGGTCGTCCTTGGCCACCTGCACCTGGGCGACGATCTCGGCGGCGGTCAGGTTGCGGACCAGGGCCTGGGTGCCGGTGTGGCAGAAGCTGCAGTTCAGGGTGCAGCCGACCTGGCTGGAGACGCACAGGGCGCCGGCCCGGCCGACCGACGGGATATAGACCGCCTCGACCTCGATGCCCGGGGCCATGCGGATCAGCCACTTGCGGGTGCCGTCCTTGGAGACCTGACGCTCGACGATCTCGGGCCGGGCGATGGTGAAGACCTCGGCCAGGCGGGCCCGGGTCTCCTTGGCGACATCGGTCATCATCGCAAAGTCGGTGACCCCGCGATGGTGGATCCAGCGGAAGATCTGGGTGGCCCGCATCTTGGCCTTGCCGTGCTCGGCCACCCCCGACTCGGTCAGGGCGGCGACCATCTGCGGCCGGGTCAGGCCCGACAGATTGATCAGCGGCTTCGGCGCAGGTGCCGCGCCAGTGACGCGCGACAGATCGAGGGTGACGCTCAAGGGGCGGTCCGGGGTCGGGAGGATTTCAGGGGTCAAGGTCGGCCTATAGCAGATGGCGGGGGCTTTGCCAAAATCAGCCTGAAGGACTTGCCCCCTCCGCGCTTCGCGCTCCTCCCCCGGAGGGGGAAGATGAGCGCGTCTTCCCCCTCCGGGGGAGGACGGCTGCGGAGCAGCCAGGAGGGGGCCCGTGGTGGCCACGCTGCCTCTAGACACCCCCAGCCCACAGGCCCATATCCGCTGCATGCGCACGCACGACGCCGATGTGATCATCGCGGGAGCCGGCATGGCCGGATCCACCCTGGCCCTCGCCCTGGCCTCAGGGGGACTGCGGCCGCTACTGGTCGATCCCCAGCCGTTCGAGGCCCAGCTGGCCCCGACCTTTGACGGGCGATCCTCGGCCATCGCCTATTCCAGCTTCCGGCAGTGGCGGACCCTCGGTGCGGGCGAGGCCCTCGAGCCGCACGCCCAGCGCATCGAGCAGATCCTGGTCACCGACGGCCGCACCCCGGGTGCCGCCGCGCGCGGCGCTTCGCCGGCCTTTCTGCGCTTTGACTCCAGCGAGATCGCCGACCGCTCGGACGGCGAGCCCCTGGGCTATCTGATCGAGAACCGCCAGATCCGCGCGGCCCTGTCCCAGACCGTGACCCGGGCCGGGATCCCGGTGATCGCCCCGATGGCGGCCAACCATCTTGAGGTCGACGCCGGAGGCGCGCGCCTGACCCTGTCCGACGGACGGGTGCTCAGCGCGCCCCTGGCCGTCAGCGCCGAAGGCCGGGGCTCGACCCTGCGCAAGGCCGCCGGCATCGGCGATATCGGCTGGGGCTACGGCCAGAGCGGCGTGGTCGCCACGGTGAAGATGCAGCGCCCGCACGAGGGCGTGGCCCACGAATATTTCCTGCCCAGCGGCCCGTTCGCCATCCTGCCCCTGACCGACAACCGCGCCAGCCTGGTCTGGACCGAGAGCACGGCCCGGGCCGAGGCCCTGAGCGGGGCGAGGCCCGAAGCCTTCCACGCCCACCTGATGCGGCGGTTCGGCGAGTTTCTGGGTGATGTCGAGATCGTCGGCCCGATCTTCGTCTATCCCCTGTCCCTGTCCCTGGCCGAGCGCATGGTCGCGCCGCGCCTGGCCCTGATCGGCGATGCCGCCCACGGCGTCCACCCGATCGCGGGGCAGGGCCTGAACCTGGGTCTGAAGGATGCGGCGGCCCTGGCCGAGGTGCTGGTGGAAGCCCTGCGCGGCGGCGAGGATCTCGGCAGCGAGGTGGTGCTGGAACGCTATGCCCGCTGGCGGCGGTTCGACACCGTGACCAATGCCCTGGCCTTTGACGGCTTTGTGCGGCTGTTCTCGAACGACAATCCGCTGCTGCGCCTGGCCCGCGGTATCGGCCTGGCGGCCGTCAACCGCATCGCCCCGGCCCGGCGCTTCTTCATGCACGAGGCCGGCGGCGCGGTGGGCGACCTGCCCCGCCTGCTGCGCGGTCAGGCGCTCTGAAAGTCCTCTCCCTGTGGGAGAGGGGTCGGCGCAGCCGACGGAGAGGGGGTGCCATGAACAGTGGGGACTTCCCCCTCCGGTCGCTTCGCGACCGCCTCCCCCTTCAGGGGGAGGATCAAACCTTCACGATCCAGTTCCTGCGCCGCATATAGGCCACCACCGCCCAGACGAGGCCGATGAAGATCACCACCGGGATCAGGGCTGCCGCCTTGGTACCGACGACCGGTGAGGCGGCGTCATAGGGGATCTTCAGCATGTGGGCGGTCAGGATGATCGAGGCCAGCTCGTGCAGCACGTAGGCGAAGATGGCATTGACCCCGAAATCGGTCAGGAAGTCCCGCCCGGGCACCCGCCAGAGCCGGATGTCCAAAGCCTCGTGCAGGGCTGCCAGCACCAGCAGGGCCGCTCCGCTGGAGACCAGGACATAGCTGCTGGTCCACAGGTCCTTGACGACCGGAAAGGCCAGCCCCCAGGCGAGACCGACCACCAGGAGCAGGGCCCCGGCGACCGCCAGGCCCCGCGCGCCGCGCCGGGCCGCCAGCCACTCTCCGGCCGCGACCCCAATCAGGGCCTGGGCTATGGCCGGCAGGGTGCCGAGCAGGCCTTCGGGATCATAGCCCAGCGGGCCTTTGACATAGGTATAGGCTCCCAGCACCAGGCGGTCGGCATAGGCGACCAGGCTTGACCCCGGGGCCATCAGGTCGGCCGTACCGCCCGGGAACGGTGCCAGGCAGAGTGGCCAGTAGAGCAGCAGCAGGCCCACCGCGAGGGTCAGGCGGGTACGGGGTCCGGTGATCCGGTAAAGGACAGCGGCGGCCAGAAAGGCCAGGGCGATCCGCTGCAGCACGCCCATGGGACGGAACAGCACGCTTTCGGGCGTGGCCAGCCAGTAGATGTTGCTGACCAGCAGGCCCAGCAGGATCAGCCGGCCGGTCCGCACCAGCAGCCGGCGCAGGCCGCCGACGTCCAGACCCCGCTCTGCGGTGGCCAGGGGGATCGAGACCCCGGTCATGAAGATGAAGGCCGGAAACACCGCGTCGGCCAGGGTGAAGCCGGCCCAGGCCGAATGCATCAGGGCCGGAAAGACGTCATAGCCGCTGACATAGTGCAGATAGGCGGCCGAATTGACCAGAATCATGCCGACGATGGTCAGGCCGCGCAGGACGTCCAGCGACGCCAGACGCGGCGGCTTTACGGCGCTGCCGTCGAACGCCATGGCTATTATTCGCCGTCTTCGAGCGATCGCGCCTCTTCGGGCAGCATGATCGGTACGCCGTCGCGGATCGGATAGGCCAGCTTGGCGGCCCGGCTGACCAGTTCGCCCCGGGCGCGGTTGTAGTCGAGGGTGGTGCGGGTGACGGGACAGACCAGCACTTCCAGCAGGCGCGGGTCGATATCGGCGGGCGGCGGGGTCGGGGTCGCGGTCATGTCCCCTGTCTACCGCTCCCCTTTCCGGCTGGATAGAGGGGGCTCACTGGATCGAGGGCGGCTCGTCATCATCGTCGACGGCAGCATCGATCTCGAGCAGGGCGACCAGGGTCGCGCGCCGGTCGGCCAGGGTCGGGGCCTCCAGCAGGGCCTGTTTCTCGATGGCATCGAACGGCAGGGCCATGGACAGGCTGTTGACGAGGGCGTCGGAAGGAGCGGCCTCGGCACCGCTCCAGTCTATGGCCAGGCCGCGATGGTCCAGATAGCGGCGCAGGGCCGCCAGCAGCGGGGCCGGATCGGCCGCGGACGAGGCCAGGCCGTCGTCGCGCAGATCGGCCTCGAAGGACGAGAAGTCGGCCCGCACCTGGCGATAGGGGGTGCGCACCGGCAGTTCATCACCGGCCCGGAACCGGCAGACCCCGGTCAGGGTGATCAGATAGCGGCCGTCGCTGGTCTCGGCGAAGCTGGTCACCCGGCCGGCGCAGCCGATCGGGGCGAGGCTGGGGCCGTGGTCGCTCGCCCGGCCCGCGCCCTTCGGCCGGGTCTGGATCATGCCGATCATCCGCTCGCCCGACATCACGTCGTCCAGCATGTTGAGATAGCGTGGCTCGAAGATGTTGAGCGGCAGCTGGCCGCCGGGCAGCAGCAGCACCCCGTCGAGCGGGAACACCGGGATCACCAGCGGCAGGTCACTGAGCCGTCGAAGGGCACCCGGCATGTGAACCCCTAGCTGAACAGGATGGCCGACAGCCGCTTGCGGCCGGCCTTGGCGACGTCCGACATCGGTCCGGCCGCCTCGAACACGGTCAGCAGCTGCTTGCGGGCCGCCTCGTCGTTCCAGCTGCGGTCACGGGCGATCAGGGACAGCAGATGGTCGGCGGCCGCCTGCAGGTGACCGGCCCCGGCCAGGGCCTTGGCCAGTTCGAAACGGGCCTCGTGGTCGTTTTCGTCGGCGGCCAGACGGGCCTCGAACGGCGCGGTCTCGGACGGGGCGTCGGCGGCCAGGGCGAGGGCGGCGCGGACGCTTTCCAGATCCGGGTCGCGGGCATTGGCGGGGGCCAGGGCCGCGACCTCGGCGGCATGCTCCAGGTCACCGCTCTCCAGATAGCAGCGGGCCATGCCGCCGATGGCCTTCAGATTGGCCGGATCCATCTGCAGGGCCTGGGCATAGGCCTGGGCTGCGCCACCGATGTCGCCGAGATCGAGGGATTCCTTGCCCATGGCCAGCAGGGCGTCGAGGTCGCTCTGGGCCGGCGGGCCGGACAGGCGGGCAATGAAGGCCTTGATCTCGCTCTCGGGCACCGCGCCCTGGAAGCCGTCGACCGGCTGGCCGTTGACGAAGGCATAGACGGTCGGGATCGACTGCACGCGCAGTTGGCCCGAATAGCCAGGGTTCTTGTCGACATCGATCTTGACCAGCTTGACCGCCCCGCCGGCGGCAGCGACGTGCTTTTCGAGGGCCGGGGTCAGCTGACGGCAGGGACCGCACCAGGTGGCCCAGAAGTCGACGATGACCGGCTGGGTCTTCGAGGCCTCGATGACATCGGCCATGAAGCTGGCATCAGTGCCGTCCTTGATGTGCACGCTTTTGCCGGCCGGACCCCCGGCAGGGATGGGGGCGGGCTTTGCACCGATCAGGCTCATCGAAAGGGTCTCACTCAGACAGGAAGGTCTTCGCGCTCAAGATGGTCCTTCAGGACGACATCCGCAATCGCCGGTTCGCCTGTCAGGCGACAGTCATGGCCTCAAAATCAACGATCATCGGCGTGATCCCCAGGGCCGCGAGAAAGGCACGCAGGCCGGCCTGACTCACCGCCGTGGTGGCGTCATTGCCCAGGGGATGGAAATTGACCGGATCGGCCTGGGCGAGAGCCGCGTCGAGCACGAAGCGCACGCGATGCTCGCTGTCATTGATCAGGCCAAAGGCGGTCACCGAGCCCGGCCTGACGCCCAGGGTCTCGATCATCATCGCCTCCGGTCCGAACGACAGCCGGCCCGAGCCGATCACGGTGTGGAGGCGCTTGAGGTCGATCACCGTCTCGCCCAGGGCCGAAATCAGCCAGAGCTGGCCCTTGGCGTCCTTCAGGAACAGGTTCTTGGTGTGGCCGCCGGGCATGGCCGCCTTGATCTCCAGCCCCTCCTCGACCCGGAACACCGGCGGATGGTCCAGGGTGGTGTGGGCGATGCCATGGGCGTCGAAAAAGGCAAAGAGGTCGGCGCGGGTCTTCATGTGGGCTTCCTAGCCCAGGCTTGGCGTTCGGGGAACTAGACGGGCTCGCCCTGCGGGCGCTAGACCAGAACCCAGGGTCAAGGAAACAGGAAGACGCGCGGTATGGAACTGGAGTGCTATCCCACCGAGAACCGCCCGCCGGAGATCGTGCCGGGCCGCCCGCAACGGGCCTGGATGGACCACTTCGCCGACCGCCATCCCTATCGCTGCCTGCCGCTGTCCATGGCCAATACCTCGGGCTGGGAGATCCTGTGCCCGGTCGGCTTCTCGATGACCTGGGACGGCGGGGCCCACCAGGAGTGCATCAAGTTCCAGCCGGACCACCCCTATCCGGGCTTCAGCGAGTTCGTGAAATCGCACTTCTCGCGCGGCACGGTGACCTTCCATACCGGCTATCTGTTCCGCACCCCGCCGGGCTGGTCGATCCTGACCATGGGCCCGCCCAATCACATCAAGGACGGTATCCAGCCCCTGGCCGGCCTGGTCGAGACCGACTGGCTGCCCTTCCCCTTCACGATGAACTGGCTGTTCACTCGCCCCGGCACGGTGCGCTTCGAGAAGGGCGAGCCGTTCTGTTTCATCATGATGATCCAGGACAAGGCCATGGATAACGTCCAGCCGGTGATCCGCTCGATGAACAGCAATCTCGACCTGCGCCGGCAGTACGATGTCTGGGCCGAGAAGCGCAGTGAGTTCAACAGCCTGATCTTCAAGCGCGACCCTGAGGCCACCAAGGAGGCCTGGCAGCGCTTCTACTTCAAGGGCGAATATCCCGAGGAAGTGGCGGCCGAGGCCCCCAGCCACCACGTCAACAAGCGCCGGCTGAAGGCGCCAAAGCTGGGCTAGGGCCGGCGGCCGTCAGGCCGCCTTCACGGCCGAGACGATCGACTTGACCACCTGGCGGACCAGGGCGGGGTCGTCGCCCTCGGCCATGATACGGATCAGGGGCTCGGTGCCCGAGGCGCGCACAACAATTCGGCCGGCCCCGTTCAACTGGGCCTCACCGTCGGCAATGGCTTCTTTCACCGTCTTGGCCTCGAGCGGCTTGCCGCCACCGAAGCGGACATTTTCCAGCAGCTGCGGCACGGGCTCGAACTGACGGGCCAGGGCGCTCATCGGCTGGCCGGACTCGATCATCACCGCCAGCACCTGCAGGGCGGCGATCAGGCCGTCGCCAGTGGTCGAGAAGTCCGACAGGATCAGGTGGCCCGACTGCTCGCCGCCGAGATTGAAACCGCCCTCGCGCATGCGGGCCATGACATAGCGGTCGCCGACGCTGGTGCGCTCGAGGGTCAGGCCCTGTTCGCCCAGGAAGCGTTCGAGGCCGAGATTGGACATCACCGTGGCGACCACGCCGCCGGCCTTCAGCTTGCCGGCCCTGGCATAGGCGGCGGCGATGATGGCCATGATCTGGTCGCCGTCGACCACCTGGCCGTTCTCGTCGCAGATCACCAGCCGGTCGGCGTCGCCGTCGAGGGCGATGCCGATGTCGGCACGGTATTCCCGCACCAGCTTGGCCATCGACTCCGGATGGGTCGAGCCGCACTCGTGATTGATATTGGTCCCGTCCGGATCGACGCCCAGCGGAATGACCTCGGCCCCCAGTTCATAGAGGGTGACGGGAGCCACCTTGTAGGCCGCGCCATTGGCGCAATCGATGACGATCCGCAGGCCGGCCAGGGATAGCTGGCGCGGGAAGGTCGCCTTGACGATCTCGACATAGCGGGCCTGGGCATCGTCGATGCGCTTGACCCGGCCCAGGCCGCGCGGCGGGGCCAGGCCCTCCTGCAGGCCCTCGTCCATCAGGGCCTCGATCTTCAGCTCCTGGGCATCCGACAGCTTGTAGCCGTCCGGCCCGAACAGCTTGATGCCGTTGTCGGCGAAGTCGTTGTGGCTGGCGCTGATCATCACGCCGAGATCGGCCCGCATCGAGCGGGTCATCATGGCCACGGCGGGGGTGGGCAGGGGGCCAAACAGCCGCACATCCATGCCGACGCTGGCAAAACCGGCCACCAGGGCCGGTTCGATCATGTAGCCCGACAGCCGGGTGTCCTTGCCGATCACCACCAGATGCCGGCGGTCGTCCTGCGAGCGGAACAGCTTGCCGGCCGCCAGACCGACCCGCAGGGCGACCTCGGCGGTCATCGGGTGCTTGTTGGCCTGGCCGCGAATGCCGTCGGTGCCGAAATAGGCGCGCTTGCTCATGATCGCTCTGGTCTCGAGGTGGATCGCGAAACGATCCGAAATGCAGATTTATGTGGGCCAAACCTGCACGAATGCTAAAGCCCGGCCAACGACTATACCCGCGTGGGTAGCCATAATCCCGGCGGGCGCGATTTACAAAGGACCTTGGCATGTGCGGCATCATCGGCATCGTCGGAAATCAGCCTGTCGCCGATCGTCTGATCGAGAGCCTCAAGCGTCTGGAGTATCGCGGCTATGACTCGGCGGGCATTGCCGGCCAGGTCGACGGGGTGCTGCAGCGCCGCCGCGCGCCGGGCAAGCTGCGCGAGCTGGAAAGCGTCCTGGCCCACGAGCCGCTGATCGCCACCACCGGCATCGGCCACACCCGCTGGGCCACCCACGGGGCTCCGACCCTGCGCAATGCCCACCCGCACATCGTCGGCAAGGTGGCGGTGGTCCACAACGGCATCATCGAGAACTTCGCCGAGCTGAAGGCCGAGCTGATCGCCGCCGGCCGCGAGTTCCAGAGCGACACCGACACCGAGGTCGTCGCCCACCTGCTGGATGCCGAACTGGCGACTGGCCTCGCCCCGCTGGAGGCCTTCAAGGCCACCCTCGACCGTCTGCGCGGTGCCTTTGCCCTCTGCGTCCTGATCGGCGGCGAGGACGAGGTGATCCTGGCCGCACGCAACGGTCCGCCCCTGGCCGTGGGCTATGGCGACGGCGAGATGTTCGTCGGCTCCGACGGCCTGGCCCTGGGCCCGTTCACCAACCGCGTCGCCTATCTGCACGACGGCGACTATGTGATCCTCAACCACACCGGGGCGAAGATCTTCGACCAGGCGGGCCAGGTCGCCGACCGGCCGATCAAGATCGTCCCGGCCTCGGCCGTGCTGATGGAGAAGGGCAATTACCGGCACTTCATGGAGAAGGAGATCCATGACCAGCCGGAAGGATGCCAGCGCACCATCGCCGCCTATGTCGATCCCATCACCGCCCGCGCCGCCGTGCCCGGCAATATCGACTGGGCCGCCCTGGACCGCATCCAGATCGTCGCCTGCGGCACCTCCTATATCGCCGGCATGGTCGGCCGGTACCTGATCGAGCAGCTGGCCGACCTGCCGGTCGATGTCGAGATCGCCTCGGAATTCCGCTATCGCCAGCCGGCCATCCGGGCCAGCGCCCTGGTCATCGCCATGTCGCAGTCGGGCGAGACCGCCGACACCCTGGCGGCGCTGCGCTACTGCCAGGAGAAGGGCATGAAGAGCGCCGTGGTGGTCAATGCCACGGAATCGACCATGGCCCGCGAGGTCGATGTCGTCTGGCCGATCCACTGCGGACCCGAGATCGGCGTTGCCTCGACCAAGGCCTTCACCGCCCAGGTCAGTGTGATGATCGCCCTGGCCATCGCCGCCGCCAAGGCGCGCGGCCGGATCGACGACGCCGAGGAGCAGCGGCTGGTCAAGGTTCTGCTGGAGGCCCCACGCCTGATCGCCGAGGCCATCGGCCTAGAAGACGCCATCAAGGACATCGCCGCCGAGGTCGCCCGGGCCCGCGACGTGCTCTATCTGGGCCGTGGCCCGATGTCGGCCCTGGCCCTGGAGGGGGCCCTGAAGCTGAAGGAAATCAGCTATATTCATGCCGAGGGCTATGCCGCCGGCGAGCTCAAGCACGGCCCGATCGCCCTGGTCGACGAACAGACCCCGATCGTCATCCTCGCGCCCTATGACAGCTGGTTCGAGAAATCGGCCTCGAACATGAGCGAGGTCATGGCCCGCGGCGGCCAGGTCATCTTCATCACCGACACCGAAGGGGCCCGGCACGCCCCGGCCGGCGCCAAGGTGGTGATCACCGCCCCGGCCTGCGATCCCCTGGTCTCGGCCCTGGTCATGTCGGCCCCGATCCAGCTGCTGGCCTATCATGTGGCCGTGCACAAGGGCGCGGATGTCGACCAGCCGCGCAACCTGGCCAAGTCGGTGACAGTGGAATAGGGGCGCTCGAACGCCCTGGCGGCGGCAGGCCTGGACCTGCCGCGCCCTATCTTGCCCCGAGCTCTGAGCAGGCCTCGGGTTCCTTGGTCCAGGTCAGACTGGCGATCCGCCAAACCCCGTCCTGCTTGATCAGGGTGAAGACCTCGACGCCACAATGGCTGGTCACGCCATCGATCAGGAACTCATAGGGGCCGGTCACCGTGGCCAGGGGCCCGCGTCGCATGACCTGATGCGCCCACATCCGCTCATTGCGGCCCGGCTTGATGAGGCGACCCAGACTGTCCTCGACCGCAAAGCGGCTGAAGGTCGTCGCGCCGTCGGCGGTCAGTCCCACGGCGGCGAGCTGGCCGCCCGGCAGCACCACAGCCTGCATGGCGGCCGGATCGGCCCTGGCAATGGCGTCGAAGAAGCGCTGGACGCTGTCCAGCACCGCTGTCTCGTCCGGATCCGCGGCCAGGGCGGGGGTCGAAGCCGCAGCGAGCGCCACTGCAAGCATCAGGGCCTTGAATCGCATCTCGGGCTCCGGGTCCGAACGTGCTTCAGTCGTCCTTGGCCATCCGGTCGAGGAAGGCCTGGGCCGCCTCACGGTGGCGGGGTCGCAGGTTGCGGCCGACAATGGCGATGACCGCCGCGATCACGGCGGCGTCGTCGGTCATGCCCAGGGCCGGCAGGATGTCGGGAATGACATCGGTCGGCAGGACGAAATAGGCCAGGGCCGCCATCATCATGCCCTTGGCCGCCGTCGGAGTGGCCGGGTCGCGGGCGCACCACCAGATCGACAGGGCCTCGGCGGCGAACGGGATCCGGGACGCCACCTGGCGGATCTTGGGCAGGAACCCCCGCGCCACGCGTTCTTCGTTCAGCTTCACCGTGGCCGGAACCAGGGCCTTGGCCGGGTCCAGGATCTGATTGACGTCGGGGGACGGTTTGGCGTCGGCGCTCATCGGTCTAAAACCCTCTCCAAGCCGTTATCTTAAACGCAAACCCAGGGGAAACGTCCATGAAACTCGACAACACCGTCGCCGCCGTCGTCACCGGAGGCGCTTCGGGCCTTGGCGAAGCCACCGCCCGCGCCCTGGCCGCCCACGGCGTCAAGGTCGCCATCTTCGACTTCAACGAAGTCACCGGCGAAGCCGTCGCCAAGGACATCGGCGGCGTGTTCTGCAAGGTCAATGTCACCAGCGACGCCGATGTCGATGCCGGCTTCGAAAAGGCCCGCGCCGCCCACGGCCAGGAGCGGATTCTGGTCAACTGCGCCGGCACCGGCAATGCCGCCAAGACCGCCGGCCGCGACAAGGCCACCGGCGAGACCAAGCACTTCCCGCTCGATGCCTTCGACCGCATCATCCAGATCAACCTGGTCGGCACCTTCCGCTGCATCGCCAAGTCGGCCAAGGGCATGCTGGACCTCGAGCCGCTGGAAGACGGCCTGCGCGGTGCCATCGTCAACACCGCCTCGGTCGCGGCCGAGGACGGCCAGATGGGCCAGGCGGCCTATTCGGCCTCCAAGGGCGGCGTGGTCGGCATGACCCTGCCGATCGCTCGCGACCTGATGAGCGAAGGCATCCGCGTCAACTGCATCCTGCCGGGCATCTTCAACACCCCGCTGATGAACAATGCGCCGGAAGCGGTGAAGGCCGGCCTCGCCGCCTCGGTGCCGTTCCCCAAGCGCCTGGGCAATCCGGCGGAATATGCCCACCTGGCCCTGACCATGATCACCAACGACTATTTCAACGGTGAAGACGTCCGCCTCGACGGCGGTATCCGCATGGCCCCGCGCTAAGACGGTAAAGCGGAGGGGGTGGTCACTTGCCCCCTCCGCGCCTTTGGCGCTCCTCCCCCGGAGGGGGAAGATGATTCATCCGCCCCCTCCGGGGGCGGGCGGTCGCAAAGCGACCCGGTGGGGGCAAGTGATCGGCCCCCGACTACCCTACTTCTTCGGCGTCGGCAGGACGATGCTGCTGGCCAGGCTGGTCATGATCTCGCGGGCGTCATAGGCGCGCGGATCACCTTCCGGCTTCTTGCCCCGGTGCAGGACAATCTCGGCACCAGCCTCGAACTTCTCGATGGTCCGCACCTGGCTGCGGTCAAAGAAGAAGGGGTCACCCCAGAAGGGATCCCAAGTGCGCCAGCCATAGCTGGGGCCGAAATAGCGCCAGGCCGGTCGCCAGTAGCTGTAGGGATAGCCATAGCCCAGACCAAAGCCGGGACGCGCCAGGGGATCGGGGTCCAGCACGGTGCGGGCCGTGCGGTCGGTGCGACGGTCGGCGGTCTCGAACCAGTCCGCGCCCTGCTGCACGGTCAGTTCGGCGGCGCGGTACAGCAGATAGCGCTCGACCGTCTCGCGCGAGGTCAGGCTGTTGCCGGCGAAGCTGACCCGATAGCGATCCGGCTCCAGGCGCAGCTCGGAAAAGCCGCCCGCTGACGGTCCCGAGGCGACCTTGGGCTGATAGGGCGTGGCGGTCGCACAGGCCGAGAGTCCGGCGGCGACGACCAGGGCCGCGACAAGGGCGGCTTTTCTCAAAGACATGGACAGAACTCCGTGACCCCAACCTCGCAGGTCTGGGCTGCAACTCTGGCGAGGCTTTGTGGTTTCGCCAAGGCGAAATCAGCGGGGCTGGCTCAGCCCCGCGACACGATCAGGATCGCCGCACAGATCAGCAGGGCCCCGACCGTGAAGGCAAACACCCGCCGAAACACCGGCTCGTTCATCCGCGTCGACAGGGCTGCCCCGCCCAGGCCGTAGGCGCTCATGCTGATCACATCCAGGCCGATGGTGGCACAGGCGAACATGAACAGCTGCGGGACAAGCGGCCGGCCGACATCCAGAAACGGCGGCAGGACGGCCGTGAAGAACAGCAGGGCCTTGGGATTGGCGATCTGGACGGTGAAGCCGTCGACAAAGGCCGACTTGCCGCCCCGGACCGTGGCGACTGTCTCGCGCTCGGCATTCTTCCAGCCGGCCCACAGCGACTTCAGGCCCAGCCAGACCAGATAGGCCGCGCCGGCCAGGGCCAGGATGTGGAAGGCCTGCGGAAAGGCGATGATCAGGGCCCCCAGACCGAGGGCCGAGCCGAAGAACCAGATCAGGGTGGCGCAGTTCATCCCCGCCACGCCGAGCAGGGCCGCGCCCTTGCCCTTTTCCATGCCGGTGGCGATGGCGAACAGATTGGCCGGCCCCGGCGTGATGGCCATGACGGACATGGCGGCCAGGAAGGCGGCATAGCGGGCGGGATCGACGGGAAGGGCCATGGTCACGCTATAGGTGAGGCCCTCCCCGTCGAAAAGCGCGCTTTAGGCGCCGACGGCGGCCAGAACCCAGATCGCCCGTCCCAGGGCGCCGAACAACAGAATGGCCGCTGCGGTCATCTGGATCATGAAGCCCAGCTCGCGCTTGTTGGCGGCGGCGGCATAGCCCAGGGCATAGACGATCCGGCCGATGATCCAGACCACGCCCAGACCGGCGGCGACCATGTCATTCCAGAAATAGGCGAACAGCCACAGGGAGGGCAGGAAGATCGGCAGCCATTCCAGCGTATTGGCCTGGACACGGATATGGCGCTCGAGTTCGGGATCGCCGGTCATGGTCGGGGCGGCAATGCCGCTCTTCTTGCGGGCCCCGCCGACGCGGACCCCCATCCAGACATAGACCAGCAGGGCGACCAGCGTGACGATGGCGACATAGGCGTGCGTTTGCATGTAAAGGAGCTCCCCGGATTCCGAAACGGTCTGCGCCGTCCGACGGGAACCTGTCATGGTTCGCGCCAAACCGGAACTCTTGCCCGGTAGCGGGGTTCGGGCCTCCGGGCACCGGTGACGGGGAGCGCCATGCGCGTCGAATTCCCCGCGATCTGCGGTCGGTTTCCCTGTAACCGCCGCGCGTCGTCACCTAGGTTGACGTCCGGACTGTAGCGGACGCCCTCATGAAACGCCTGACCGCGGCCCTTGTGCTGCTCGTAATGCTTGTCGCCGCGCCCGTAATGGCGGCGCCCTATGTCCTGTCGCCAGGCCAGACCTGTGACGGCTGGCCGAGGCTGCCGATCGAGATGGCACCCGGGATGTGCGCCGGCCTTGTGGTCGCCCCGCCGCCGGGGACCAGCGGCCTGTCGAAGCGGGTCCTGCGCATGCCACGAACCCTGGTGCAACTGCCAGGCGGGGACTGGATCGTCACCGACCTGGGCGGCTGGGATCCGGCCAAGGGGTCGGTCTGGCGGCTGCGCGCCGAGGCGGGGCGACCGGCCGTTCTGACGCCGTTGCTCAAGGGGCTGACGATGCCCCATGGCCTGGCGATCGGCCCGGACGGCCTGGTCTATGTCGGCGAGATGAGCCGCATCATCCGCATGAATCCCGGCGCGCCACTGCCGGCCACCACGGTCGAGGTGGTCGTCGCCGGCCTGCCGGACAATCGGCTGCACGACAACCGCCACCCCCTGTCCAACTTCATCTTCGACGCCAATGGCGACCTGCTGGTCAATGTCGGCGCGCCGAGCGACAGCTGCCTGGTCGAGGGCAAGCCGGACGGAACGCCGCGCTGCCTCCAGAGCGAGGGGACCGAGGCCCTGGCCGGCGTGCGGCGCTATCGCTACCTCAGCCAGGGGCGCTGGGCAGAGACCTACACCATGGTCGCCCGCGGCCTGCGCAACAGTCTGGCTTTGGCGCGGACGCCGGCGGGCACGCTGCTTCAGGCCGAAAACAGCTACGACTTCGACCCGGCGGCCGACCGGCCGTTCGAAGAGCTGAACGTGCTGGTCGAGGGCCGTCACTACGGCTGGCCCTACTGCTACGACATGGTGAAATCGACCCCCGGCTGGGTTGGGGCCACGAATTTCCGGTGCCGCTCGGCCGACCACACCCGGCCGGCCCTTCTGCTGCCGCCGCATGCCGCGCCACTCGGCATGCTGGTCTATCAGGGCGGGCTTCTGCCGCAGCTCCAGGGCCGGCTGCTGGTCAGCTATCACGGCTATCGCGCGACCGGTGCCCGGATCGTGGCCTTCGCCCTGGATGCCAGGGGGATGCCGGTAGCGACGGCCAGGGCGCGGTACCCGGCCTATGGTGCCGATGGTCTGGTGTGGAAGCCCCATCCCGGACCGGCGGCCGAGCCGCTGATCCTTACGCCGGGCTGGCAGGCCGTGGCGGACAAACGGCCGATGGGGGCGCCGGTCGGGCTGGCGGTGGCCGCAGATGGGGCCGTCTGGGTGGCGGACGACCGGAACGGGACGGTGGTGCGGGTGTCCGTGGACCGGCCCTAAAGTCTTGAAGGTCAGTCCTGCTCCGGACGGTCGACCTTGACCGGGACGACCGTCCGGCGAGCATCAGGCCATCAAGGCCAAGGGGCAGGTTTCATCCGGGGTGAACGTCAGATCGTCCACCGCCTCCCGAATGGGAAAGCACGGGAACCTACTTCGTCCGCTGATCCCGCTTGGCCAGAACCCGCAGGCGCAGGGCGTTGAGCTTGATGAAGCCGCCGGCGTCGCGGTGGTCGTAGGCGACCTTGCCTTCCTCGAAGGTCACCAGGTCCTGGTCGTACAGGCTGTAGGGGCTGGTGCGGCCAATGATCGAGACATTGCCCTTGTAGAGCTTGACCCGCACCTGGCCCGAGACCTTGGTCTGGCTGTAGTCGATGGCCGCCTGCAGCATCTCGCGCTCGGGGCTGAACCAGAAGCCGTTGTAAACGAGCGAGGCATATTTCGGCATCAGCTCGTCCTTCAGGTGCATGGCACCCCGGTCCAGGGTGATGCTCTCGATGCCGCGGTGGGCGGCCAGCAGGATCGTGCCGCCCGGGGTCTCGTAGACGCCGCGCGACTTCATGCCGACGAAGCGGTTTTCCACCAGGTCGAGGCGACCGATGCCGTTGTCGCGGCCCAGTTCATTGAGCTTGGTCAGCAGGGTGGCAGGGCTCATCGCCACGCCGTCGATGGCGACCGGATCGCCCTTGTCGAAGTCGATCGTGAAGACGTGCGGTTTGTCGGGCGCATCTTCCGGCGCGATGGTGCGCATGTGGACGAATTCAGGGGCCTCGACCGCCGGATCTTCCAGCACCTTACCCTCGGACGAGGAGTGCAGCAGGTTGGCGTCGACGCTGAACGGGGCTTCGCCGCGCTTGTCCTTGGTGATCTGGATCTGGTGCTTCTCGGCAAACTCCAGCAGGGCCTCGCGCGACTTGAAGTCCCATTCGCGCCAGGGAGCGATCACGGTGATGTCAGGCTCGAGGCCGTAATAGCCGAGCTCGAAACGGACCTGGTCATTGCCCTTGCCGGTCGCGCCGTGGCTGACGGCGTCGGCGCCCATCTTGCGGGCGATCTCGATCTGCTTCTTGGCGATCAGCGGGCGGGCGATCGAGGTGCCCAGCAGGTACTGGCCCTCATAGACCGTATTGGCGCGGAACATCGGGAAGACGTAGTCGCGCACGAACTCCTCGCGCACGTCCTCGATGAAGATGTTCTCGGGCTTGACGCCGGCGGCCAGGGCCTTGGCGCGGGCCGGCTCGATTTCCTCGCCCTGGCCGAGGTCGGCGGTGAAGGTGATGACCTCCGCGCCATACTCGGTCTGCAGCCACTTCAGAATGATCGAGGTGTCGAGGCCGCCCGAATAGGCGAGCACGACCTTCTTCACGGACTTGTCAGCCATGCGCGGGGTCCTTCCGGAGAAACACAAAGTCGGGCGCGTTCAAGGGCGCCGGGGGCGACGGGTCAAGTCCTAATGGGACCTCGCCCTAAAGCCGGTCCTCGCCCTGCAGGGTGCGGATGACCGCGCGCAGGTGCGCCAGCTGGGCCATGGCCAGAATCGCGGCCAGGGCGGCGCGCACGCACAGCAGCATCATCGCCTCCAGCCCCTGGGCGCGGAAGGTCGCTCCCGACAGGGTGAAGGCGAAGATGATCGCCATGGCCGCCGTCGGAATCCACAGCAGTCCCACGACCCGGGACGTCCGCCAGGTGGGCTGGCCGTCGCGGCCCCAGTGCATGGGAATGGTCACATCCTTGGGGATGCGCTTCCAGGCCTGAAGGGCGGTCGAGGCGATGATGGCCAGGGCGGCGATCGACAGGCCGTCGCCGATGACGCGCAGCGCCGTGCTCATCAGACCGTCACCTGCGCGCCCAGCTCGACCACGCGACCGGGCGGGATCTTGAAGAAGTCCGTCGGGTTGGCGGCATTGCGCATCAGATAGATGAACAGCCGGTCCTGCCACAGCGGCATGCCGCTATTGGCCGAGGGCACGATCGAGCGGCGACCCAGGAAGAAGCTGGTGGCCATGATGTCGAATTTCAGCCCCTGCTTGCGGCACACGGCCAGGGCCTTGGGCAGGTTCGGGCTTTCCATGAAGCCATAGGTGATGACGACCTTCTTGAAGTCGTCATTGACCTTCTCGATCTTGACCCGGTCGTCCTCGGCAATGCGCGGGGTGTCGCCGGTACGGACGGTCAGGATGACATTGCGCTCGTGCAGCACCTTGTTGTGCTTGAGGTTATGCATCAGGGCGACGGGCGTCATGTCGGGGTCGGAGGTCAGGAAGATCGCCGTGCCGGGGGCGCGGTGCGGGGCCCGGGCCCGCAGGATCTCCATCAGGTCGGCCAGGGGCACGCTATCGCGGCGGGTCTTGGCGGTCAGGATCTGCGAGCCGCGCACCCAGGTGGCCATGATCAGGAACAGGACCGCGCCGATCAGCACGGGCAGCCAGCCGCCCGAGAAGAACCGCAGGGCATTGGCGCTGAGGAAGGTGATGTCCAGGGTCAGGAAGGGCACCAGGAAGCACAGGGCCTGAGGCAGGCTCCACTTCCACAGTTTCCGCATGACGATGAAGGCCATGCAGGTGGTGACGATCATGGTGCCGGTCACGGCCAGGCCATAGGCATGGGCCAGGGCCGACGAGGTCTGGAAGGTGAACATGATCGCCAGCACGCCGAACAGCAGCATGGTGTTCAGCTGCGGCACGAAGATCTGGCCCGACTGGGTCTCCGAGGTGCGACGAACGTCGAGACGCGGCAGCAGGCCCAGCTGGATGGCCTGCTGGGTCAGGGAGAAGGCGCCGGTGATCACGGCCTGGCTGGCAATGACCGTCGCGGCACCCGCCAGCAGAACCAGCGGCAGGCGGAAGGCGGCCGGTGCCATTTCGAAGAACCAGTTCAGCTCCGGCATCGGTCGGCCGGCAGCCGCAGCAGCGTCGAGGGTCATCAGGGCGAAGGCCCCCTGACCCAGATAGTTCATGGTCAGGCACGGCAGGACAAAGAACAGCCAGGCCGCCTGGATCGGCCAGCGGCCGAAATGGCCCATGTCCGCAGTCAGGGCCTCGACCCCGGTCACGGTCAGGAACACGGCGCCCAGCACGATGAAGCCGGTCAGGCCGTGCTCGGCCAGGAACCCGACCGCATAGTGCGGGCTGATGGCCATCAGCACGGCCGGATACTGCGCCAGATTGATCGCCCCCAGCAGGAACATCACGCCGAACCACAGGGCGCAGACGGGGCCGAACAGCTTGCCCACCGAGGCCGTGCCCCGGCTCTGGATGAAGAACAGGCCCAGCAGCATGACCGTGGCGATGAACAGCACGACCTGGTTGGTGACATTGTTGGCCAGGGCCGGAATGGTTCTCAGGCCCTCGACCGCCGACAGGACCGACATGGCCGGGGTGATCAGGGCGTCGCCATAGAACAGGGCCGCGCCGGCCACGCCGAGGGCGAAGACCAGCATGGTGCGTCGACCCATGGCGTGCTGGGCCAGGGCCATCAGGGACAGCACCCCGCCTTCACCCTTGTTGTCGGCCTTCATGATGAAGACCACGTACTTGATCGTCACCACCAGGATCAGGGCCCAGAGCGCCAGTGAGACCACGCCAAAGATCTCGGACCGGGTCACGCCGTCATGGGCGGCGGCGTGCAGGGCTTCCTTGAAGGCGTAGAGCGGGCTGGTGCCGATGTCGCCGAAGACGATGCCGACCGAGCCGAGGGCGAGCGCAAAGAAGCCATGCCCCTTCGCGCCGGGTCCGTGCTGATGCGGAATGTCTGAGGGGGCGGGCGCGCAATCCGGGGTCGGGTCGCTGGAGGCTTCGGAAGCCATGGAGTGTCTCCGGGCGCCCCCTCTCGCAAAATGCGAACGGCGGGCCCATATCGATCAAGCGCGGCGCGATACACCCAATCTGATCCGGGTTCAATCGTCACGCGGCGTTCAATGTCTTTACGGGCAAATCGGCCCGTGGAGAGTTTTTGATTGAACGCTCGCCTATCGTCCTTAGGTTCCTGCCGAGATGTCCGACAGCCAAAAGTTTCCCGTAGCGGCTCACGCCCTCGCCTATCTGGCGCACAAGCAGGCCTTTTCGCCTGATCGCGCCGTTGCGAGCGTCGAACTGGCCGCGTCGGTGCCGACCAATCCCGTCGTCGTGCGGCGGGTGACGGCCATGCTCGGCAAGGCCGGCCTGATCGGGGCCCGGGCCGGTGCCAATGGCGGCGCCTGGCTGCTGCAGCCGCCGCAGGACATCACGCTGGACCGGGTCTTGCGGGCCGTGCACGGCTGCGCCCACCTCGGCGTGGCCCCGCCGGGGGTCAAGGGCTGCCCGGTCGGTGAAAAGATCCCCGACGCCGTCAGCGCCGCCATCATCGCCGCCAATACCGCCGCCCATGACCGGCTGGCCCAGATCACCGTGGCCGATCTGCTGGCAGGCGCTCAGGCCTAGGGCCCGCCGGGCCTGCCCCGCCTTGAACCAAATCGCCGGCCGTGCTGGTCTCCGGCCCAACCTCGCTTTCGCATCGGATAGAGCTCCATGGCCCGCCGTCTCGCCCTGATCACCGGTGCCTCCGCCGGCATCGGAGCCGCCTTTGCCCGCATCCTGGCCAGCCATGGCTATGACGTGGCCCTGACCGCGCGCCGCGCCGACCGGCTGGAGGCCCTGGCCGGCGAGATCCGCCTGCGCTTCGGGGTCGAGGCCTATGCCATCCCCGCCGACCTGGCCGACCCGGCCGGAGTCGAGGCCGTCCTGGCCGGCGTGGTCGCCCAGGGCCGGGTCGTCGACGTGCTGGTCAACAATGCCGGCTATGGCCTGCCGGGCACCTATGCCACCACCAGCTGGGCGGATCAGGGCAAGTTCCTGCAGGTCATGCTGACCTCGGTCTGCGAGCTGAGCCACAAGGTGCTGCCGGGCATGATCGAGCGGAAATTCGGCCGCATCGTCAATGTCGCCTCCCTGGCGGGCCTCGTCCCCGGTGCGGCGGGCCACACCCTCTATGCGGCCACCAAGGGCTTCCTGGTGAAGTTCTCGCAGAGCCTGCACCTGGAGAACCTGGCCACCGGCGTGCACGTGTCGGCCCTGTGCCCGGGCTTCACCTATTCGGAATTCCACGACGTCAACGGCACCCGGGCCCAGGTCAGCCAGTCCCTGCCCGAATGGCTGTGGCTGGGGGCCGATGAAGTGGCCGCCTCGGGCTATGAGGCCGTCGAGGCCAACCGCCCGGTCTGCGTCCCCGGTGCCCCCAACAAGACCATCGCCGCGATCGCCAAGATCCTGCCCGACGACTGGGCCCTGGCCCTGATGGCCAACCAGGGCAACCGCTTCAGGAAGGTTTGAGGCGACACTCGACGGCGATCACCCTTCACACGACAGGGGAACAAACGCCTATGCCGCCTTGGTTTTGGCCGGTCGCTTGTTGCGGTATGGCAGCTTTTCTGGGTTGGCGTATCCGACAAGACCTTAAGATGGGACGGGCCTCTGGAACGGGAATGGCTTTCCGAAAGGATAAGCAGCCAGTCCTTTTCAGACTGGTTATGACATTTAACTGCCTCGCGTTCGTTTTGCTGGTGCTAAGCGCCATTTTTGAAAGCGCCAGCCTGCTGCGCCCACCCCAATAGGTGCTTCGGTGTTTCGGCGGCTCTGCAATGACCAGAGCCGCGCTTTCCCCATACACACCGTCATTCCCGCCCCTGTGGCGGGAAACCCTCTGTCAGCCGCTGGTGCGGCAGGGGCGAAGTGCGCGCGCACTTCGCTGGCACTGCACGTGCCCACTGAACCAGGGTTTCCCGCCACAAGGGCGGGAATGACGGCTGAAATTTGTTCTGCTAATGTTCTCGCAGAACAGGAGCATAGGCACCATGGTACCGCGCGAGGCCTGGATCGCGGTCTACATGATGACTGATCGCTATCGTGGCACCCTCTATACGGGCGTCACGGGCCAGTTCTTCACTCGTATCGTTCAGCATCGGGAAGGCCAACTACGCGGCTTCACTAAGAAATATAGCCTCAAACAGCTGGTTTGGTACGAGATCCACGATCTCATGACCGAGGCCATTCAGCGTGAGACCTCCATCAAGCGCTGGCCACGTCAGTGGAAGATCAACCTCATAGAGCGCGACAATCCACGCTGGGATGACCTCTATTCCGCTGTCTTCGAGTGGACACCGGTTCCGCGGCGCGTCTGAACCAATTCCCCTACTTCCCATCAGCGTAAGGTGCCTTCGCATCCTGGCGCACCAGGCCGCGCGTGGCATCGCCCACCCCGACCAGCACGAACTGCACCGCCAGGGCGCAGAGGATCAGGCCCAGCACCCGCACGACGATGCTCATGCCGATCCGGCCCAGGACCTTGCTGATCAGGGGCGAGGCCCAGAAGGTCAGCACCGTGACCACAGAGACCGCCGCAATGACGCTGACCCCCAGGGCCATGCCGGCCGCGCCAAATTCCTTGGCCTCGGCGGCATAGATGATCACGGTCGAGATCGAGCCCGGCCCGATCAGCAGCGGCATGGCGAAGGGCACGATCAGGCGCTCGAAGCGGGCCTTGGCATAGACCCGCGCCGACTGGCCCTCGATGCCCTCGGCCGCATCAGCGAACATGGTGGTGAAGTCGTCACGCACCATGTCCAAGCCAAGGATGAACAGGATGATGCCGCCGGCGATGCGGAAAGCCGGCATCGAAATGCCGAAAAAGGCCAGCAGCCCGACCCCGGTAAAATAGAAGAAAACCAGGAAGGCGACCATGAACAGGCCGATATAGACCGCCACCATCCGGCGGCCGGCGGCGGCCGCGCCCAGGGTCGCGGCGGCGAACAGCGGCACATTGCCGATCGGGTCGATCAGGGCAAACAGGGCGACGAAGAAGTTGACGGCAAGTGTGGCCTCGGTCATTCGACATCCTTACCTTTTTCAAAGCGCCGGCTTCCGCCCTTTCCTAGGGTGAACCCCCGCGCGCGCCAACCCCGGGGCAAGACCATGACCGCCGATCCGCGCCTGATCATCCCGCTGGACCTGCCCACCGTCGACGAGGCCCGGGCCATGGTCGAGCGGCTGGGTGATGCCGTGTCGTTCTACAAGATCGGGCTGGAACTGCTGGCCACCGACGGCATGGGCCTGGCCCGGGCCCTGAAGGCCCAGGGCAAGTCGGTCTTCCTCGACTGGAAACTGCACGATATCGGCGCGACCGTGGAGCGCTCGGCCCGGGTGCTGGCCGGGGCGGGCTGCGACCTGCTGACCGTCCATGCCGAGCCGCAGGTCATGCGGTCGGCCGTGCTGGCCCGGGGTGATTCGGATCTGAAGATCCTGGCGGTGACGGTGCTGACCAGCCTGACCGACGCCGATCTGACCGAGATGGGCTATGCTTTCGGGGCTCGCGACCTGGTCGAGCGCCGCATCCGCCAGGCCATCGACTGCGGGGTCGACGGGGTGGTGTCCAGCCCACATGAAGCGGCGCTCGCCCGCGAAATCGCCAAAGACGCCTCAAGGCCTGACTTCCTGGTGGTGACCCCCGGCGTGCGACCCGACTGGTCCGCCAAGAACGACCAGGCCCGCGCCGCCACCCCCGCAGACGCCCTGCGCGCCGGCGCCAGCCACCTGGTCTGCGGCCGCCCGATCACGGCGGCGGCCGATCCGCACGCGGCGGCCCTGCAGGTGATCGCGGAGATGGCCGGGGTTTGATCAATAGATACTCCCCCACTGGGGGAGAATCTTTCGCCCGCCTACTTCACCACCCTCGCCTCACCGCGCGCCCGGGGATCGGCGACCGGAACCGGCGTGCCGTTCAGGACCTGGATGGCTTCGATGTCGCCGTTATAGTCCTGGGCGACCAGGACATAGCCCATGGCCTCCAGCCCCCGGCGCAGCTCGGCCGAGGCCGGGGCATAGGGCTCGAAGGTGATCGTGTCCTTCGGAAGCAGCTGGTGGTGGAAGCGCTGCTGCTTCTGGGCCTCGGCCAAGGACAGGCCGTGATCATAGACATTGGCCAGCACCTGGAAGACCGAGGTGAAGATCCGCGAGCCGCCCGGCGTGCCGATCACCATGGCCACCTGGCCATCCTGGGTCAGGATGGTCGGGGTCATGGACGACAGGGGCCGCTTGCCGGGCGCGATGGCATTGGCCGACCCGCCGACCACCCCGAACATGTTGGGCACGCCGGGCTTGGCCGAGAAGTCGTCCATCTCGTTGTTGAGCAGGAAGCCCGCCCCCTCGACCACCACGCCGGAGCCGAACCAGCCGTTGATCGTATAGGTGTTGGAGACGGCATTGCCCCATTTGTCGACGATCGAGAAATGGGTGGTCTGCGGCCGCTCCAGGCCCGGCTGCACCGAGGGGGTCGGCGAGGGCTTGTCCGGGTCGATCTGGCCGGCGCGCCCCGCCAGATAGGCCGGAGCGATCAGGGCCTCGACCGGCACCTTCACGAAATCCGGATCGCCGAGATATTCGGCCCGGTCGGCGAAGACCCGCTTTTCGATCTCCGCGACCAGATGCATGTAGCGTGGGCTGTTCAGCGGCACGCCTTCAAACAGCCTGGCCGCCTGCTGCTTCATCAGCAGCAGCTGCATCAGGGCGATGCCGCCCGAGCTGGGCGGCGGGGCGGTGATGACCCGATAGCCGCGCCAGTTGGCCTGCAGGGGCTCGCGCCACACCGCCCTGTAGGCCGCCAGATCGGCCCGGGTGATCAGGCCCTTCACCGGGCCGCGTCCCATCTGGGCGACGATCAGGTCGGCGGTCTGGCCTTCGTAAAAGGCCCTGTCGCCGTCCCTGGCGATGCGGGTCAGGGTGTCGGCCAGGGCCGGCTGGCGGAACACCGCACCGGCCTTCAGCCCGCCGAAATGAGCCTCGAAATTGGTCGGGGCCAGAGGGCCGCGGCTGCCGTCCAGAATGCCGATCAGCTGTGGCGTGACCAGGAAGCCGTCGCGGGCATAGCCGATGGCGGGGGCCAGCACCCTGGCCCAGGGCAGCTTGCCGAACCGCTGGTGGGCCATGGCCATGCCGCGCACCGTGCCGGGCGTGCCGACGGCCAGATTGCCATACTGGCTGAGCTCGGCCACCGGCTCGCCATCGGGGCCGAGGAACATCTCGGCCCGGGCGGCGGCGGGGGCGGTCTCGCGATAGTCGAGGAAATAGGGCTTGCCATCGACCAGCAGGGTCATGAAGCCGCCGCCACCCAGATTGCCGGCCTCGGGATAGGTCACCGCCAGGGCAAAGGCCGTGGCCACCGCCGCGTCCACGGCATTGCCGCCGGCTTGCAGGATCTGTTCAGCCGCCAGGGCTCCATAGCGGTCCGGCGAGGCGACCGCGCCGGCGGTGAGGGTCGGTTGCGGCCTGGCGGCGGGCTTGGCCAGAACCGGGGGCGCGGCGAATAGCAAGGCGGCGGCGAGCACCGCGCAGAACCGGGCGAACAGACGCAAGACAACAGCCTCCCTCGGGTGAGAGCCCGACGTTAGTCGATACTGGCCGCGCCAGAAGCCCTGACGACGAAAGACGCCGCGAATTTCCGAACACGTGCGGGACAGGGCATCGCGGTCGGCCCAAGTGAAAAGGACTGGGCGCCGGTCGACCTCGCGTCGATTTGACACAGCGAATGCCGTTTCCTTTTAACGAATGCGCCCCACAGTCGATCATGGCGCCTAACCGGTTCGCCGGCGTTATCCCTTCCGGTTGAGGCCCATCTGGTAGGGCAGGATATTCTGCATGGTCCGCAAACTCGGCACTGTCCGATCCGCGTTGCCCCCCGTCGACGAGCAACAGTATCGCATCCTCGTCGACGCCGTGACCGACTATGCGATTTGCATGCTTGACCCCGCCGGCGTCGTCACCAGCTGGAACGCCGGGGCTCAGCGCTTCACGGGCTGCGGGCCCGACGAAGCCATCGGCCGTGACTTCGCAATGTTTTACGCCGCTGAGGACCAGGCTGGCGGCGAACCTCAGAGAGCCCTCGAAACGGCGCGGGGACAGGGACGCTCTGAGTGCGAAGGTTGGCAGGTCCGCAAGGACGGGAGCGGCTTCTGGGCCAGCGTCGTGATCACGCCCATCCACGACGGGAATAGACTTGCCGGGTTTGCCAAGGTCACGCGCGACATCAGCGAGCGTAAGGAGGCCGAGCAAAGGCTGGCTTCTGCCGTGGCTGACGCGGCCAGGGCGCAACACGTCCTGTACGAGCGTATCGCGGCCATGGCCGCCCAACAGGCGATCATGCTCAAGCTTTCCGAGGACATGGCGGGCGTCGGGACCTGGTCATGGGATGTGGCGACCGATCGCACCACCTGGTCGGATCAGGTCTACCGAATTCATGGCTACGAGATCGGCGTTGAGCCGCCGCCCCTGCAGGGGGTGCTCGACCGATACCTTCCTGAAGATGCGAAGTTACTCAGCGACTGTGTGCAGCGGGCGGTCTCTGAGGGCCGCGATTACGCCTTGGAGGCTCGGATCTACCGGCCTGATGGCGCGGAGCGGCAAGTGATCGCTCGCGGTGCCTGTCTTCGCGATGCAAGCGGCGCGATCAGCACGATTGTCGGCACGTTTCAGGACATTACCGAACATCTGACGACGTCGCGGTTCATCCGCACCTTGGCTGACAATCTGCCGGGTCTGGTCGCCTATTGGGACAGCACACTGCATTGTCAGTTTGCAAACGCCGCCTATTCGGATTGGTTTGGCATCTCTCCAGGCGAGATGCTCAAGATCACGCTGCCTGAACTTCTTGGCCCTGAACTATTTGCGAAAAATGAACAGCACATTTGCGGCGTACTGGCAGGGGAACGGCAAACATTCTCTCGAACCCTGGTTAAACATTCCGGAGATGTCGGCCATACCCTGAGCCACTATATTCCGGACACTGATTCATCCGGGCACACCCAAGGTTTCTATGTCATGATCAGCGACGTCACGTCGCTGAAAATTGCCGAAGAAAAGCTCCAGGAAGCCAATACCCTTTTGGTAGCCGCACGCGACCAGGCTGAAGCTTCTGCCGCCGTGAAATCAGAGTTCATGGCCAATATAAGCCATGAGCTTCGCACGCCCCTCAACAGCATCATCGGATTCTCGGAGTTGCTGAGGCCTTGCTTGGCGAATGATCCACAAAGCCACCACTATGCCACCCGCATTAGTCAGGCCGCCGACGCGCTGCTCACGGAAGTGAACGACATCCTGGATTTCTCCAAGCTTGAGGCGGGGCAGGTGGAGATCGAACTGCGCCCTGTTCAGCTCGGCGAGTTCCTTTCCAATTCAGTCGGGCTTATGGCCCCCCAGGCCGCCGCAAAGGCGCTGGCGCTGATCTGCGACATTGATCGGGCACCAGACGCAGCGCTGCTGCTCGACGACACGCGGCTGCGGCAGGTTTTGCTGAACTTGATCAGCAATGCCGTAAAGTTCACCGGCGTGGGCTCCGTAACGGTTTCCGTCGCGCCGATCGCACAGGATCAACGCCTCCGTTTTGAGGTTCGCGATACCGGCAGCGGCATACCGGCAGAGCGCATTGATCGGCTGTTCAAGCGATTCTCGCAGGTGGACGCCTCAACCGCACGTCTGCACGGCGGCACAGGGCTTGGCCTCGCCATCTGCAAAGGGCTGGTTGAGGCCATGGGCGGCGTCATCGGCGTCACCAGTGTTCTGGGTGAAGGCAGCACCTTTTTCTTCGAGGTGCCCCTGGTAAAGGCCGACCTCGAAAGGCAACCCGATCCTGATCACGACAAACACGACGCCGACACGATCCACGGACTCAGCCTTCTGATCGTGGACGACAACGAGACCAACCGGGAACTCGTGCGCCTGATCAGCGAAAGCGTCGGACTGGAGGTGGTCGAGGCCGACTGCGGTGAAGTCGCCGTCAGCCGGGCGCGCGAGCAACTGTTCGATCTGATCCTGATGGATATACGGATGCCGGGCATGGGCGGAGAAGCGGCCGCTCGCGCCATCGTCGACGGTGCTGGGCCAAACGCGGATACGCCCATCCTGGCCTTCAGCGCCGATCTCGCGACCTCGTTTGGAGCATCGGGGCCCTTTTCGGGCACCATCGCCAAGCCGATCGCCCCCGCCGCCCTCGTGGACGGCCTGTGCTACGCCTTGGCGGGCCACAGGCGGTAGAGCGCCTCAGAAATCAACCGCCACGCCCTTGCGTTCCCAGTCGCCGAACCGGGTCGGTTCGGGGCCGTCGCGGCCGCCCTGTTCGTCGGCCAGGATCATCGCTTCAGCGGCGGCACGGCGGGCAGCGGCTTCTTCAAGGGCGCGCAGGGCGGCGGGGGTCAGGACCTTGTCGGGGGCGGCCCCCAGGGCCTCGGGATTCGGGGTGTTTTCGGGCTCGGACATGTCGCTTCCATAGCACGACCCCTGCGCCAATTCATCCAAGCCCCTTGCGCTCCGTCGCGTCACAAGGCACGGCGGGGCGGTGAATCATGAACTCAATGACGGCCTCCCCGCCCGGGAAGCTGCGCTTAACCTGATCGACGCGGCCCTGTCGCGTCGCGGCGGCCTCGACGAAGCCGCATCCGCCCACGGTTTCCGCTTCCTGGAACCGCGCGAGCGCGCCTTTGCCCGCGCCCTGGCCATGGCCACCCTGCGCCGCCTGGGACCGATCGACCGCGCCCTTTCAGCCAAGCTGCAGAGAGAGCCGCCGCCGCGCGTGCGCAACCTGCTGCGCCTGGGAGCCGTCCAGGCCTTCTATCTCGAGGTGCCGGCTTTTGCCGCCGTCGCCACCAGCGTCGAACTGGCCGGGGCCAACAAGGCCAGCCGGCCGTTCAAGGGTCTGGTCAATGCCGTGCTGCGCGGCCTGCTGCGCGACGGCCCGCCGTCGGACGATCCCGAGCACCTGGCCCCGCCCTGGCTGATCTCGCGCTGGACCAGCGCCTGGGGGGTCGAGACCGCCCGCGCCGTCGCCTCGGAAATCGCCAAGGAGCCGGCCACCGACCTGTCGCTGAAGGACCCCGCCTTGGCCGAGTCCTGGGCTGAACGCCTTGAGGGCGAGGTGCTGCCCGGCGGCACCCTGCGCCTGGCCCGCAAGGGCGACGTCGCCGCCTGGCCGGGCTTTGAAGAGGGCGGCTGGTGGGTGCAGGACGCCGCTGCTGCCATCCCCGCCCGCCTGCTGAACGTCAAGCCCGGCGAGACCGCCGTAGACCTCTGCGCTGCGCCGGGCGGCAAGAGCCTGCAACTGGCTGCGGCCGGTGCCGTGGTCACCGCCGTCGACCGCTCGGCCGCACGGCTGGAGCGCCTGACCGACAATTTCCGCCGCATGGCCCTGACCGCCGAGGTCGTGGCCGCCGACGCCGGGGCCTGGGACGATACCCGGACCTTCGACGCCGTCCTGCTCGATGCCCCCTGCTCGGCTACCGGTACCTTCCGTCGCCATCCCGACGTGCTGTGGGCCGCTCGCCCCGGCGATGTGGCCAGCCTCGCCGCCGTTCAGGCCCGCCTGCTCGACGCCGCCGCCGACCGGACCCGGCCCGGCGGCCGGCTGGTCTATTGCGTCTGCTCGCTGGAGCCCGAAGAGGGCGAGGCCCAGGTCGAGGCCTTCCTGGCCCGCCGGCCCGACATGCGCCTGGATCCGGTCACGGCGGGCGAGGCCGGTTCGCCGGCCGCAAGCCTGACGACCCGCGGTACGCTTCGCCTGCTGCCCCATCATCTCGAAGGCGGCCAGGACGGCTTTTTCGCAGCCCGGTTTGTCCGCCAGGACTGAGTTGGCGGGCGCGACCATCCGTTCGCTTGTCCCACGCGGCGACCCCGGTTAAGCCAAGGGCATGACCGCCGCACCGCTCATCGCCCCGTCCATCCTCGCCTCCGACTTTGCCAAGCTCGGCCAGGAGGTCGCCGCCATCGAAGCGGCCGGTGCCGACTGGGTGCATGTCGACGTGATGGACGGCCATTTCGTGCCCAACATCACCCTGGGCCCTGACATCGTCAAAGCCATCCGGCCGCATGCCAGTATCCCCTTTGACGTCCACCTGATGATCAGCCCGGCAGACCCCTATCTCGAAGCCTTCCGCGCCGCCGGGGCGGACATCATCAGCATCCATCCCGAGGCCGGACCGCACCTGCACCGTTCGCTGAAGCGCATCCGCGAGCTGGGGGCCAAGGCCGGGGTGGTGTTCAATCCCTCGACCTCGATCGACCATGTCGAGTGGATCCTGGAAGACGTCGACCTGCTGCTGGTCATGTCGGTCAATCCGGGCTTTGGCGGCCAGAGCTTCATTCCCGGCCAACTGCGCAAGGTCGAGGCCCTGCGCAAGATGGTCGACAGGGCGGGCCTGGACATCATCATCGAGGTCGACGGCGGCGTGACC